>NZ_JBFACT010000010.1:9811-190748 GCF_040640995.1 Amycolatopsis sp. NPDC021455
CTTCGGCGGGTCGGCCTGGGTCGCGCCGAGGGCGGCGAGCATTGCTGTTCGGTTCTTCGGCGGGTCGGCCTGGGTCGCGCCGAGGGCGGCGAGCATTGCTGTTCGGTTCTTCGGCGGGTCGGCCTGGGTCGCGCCGAGGGCGGCGAGCATCGCTCTCCGCTTCTTCCGCCGGGCCCGCGCCGCCGCCGTCGCGCGGGTCATCGCGTCCTCCGGCGAGCCAAGCCGAACCCCGCCGCAGCCGTCGCGGCCACCCCGAGAGCGGCGAACACCGCCGTCCGCTTCCGCGGAGCCGAAGCCGGCGCCGGCGCCGGCGCCGGCGCGTCGAGCCCACCGGCCAGCAACTCCGCCAGGTGCACGCCTTCCCGGCCGCCGCTGTCCAGCTCGTGCAGCTGGGTGCGGCAGCTGAACCCGTCGGCCAGCACCGCCGTCTCCCGCGACGCCTCCCGGACCCGGGGCAGCAGCACCCGCTCGGCGCACGCCTTCGAAACCTCCAGGTGTCCCTTCTCGAAGCCGAAGTTGCCCGCCAGGCCGCAGCACCCGGAGTCGAGGTGCTCGGCGTCGACTCCCGCCGCTTCCAGGAGCTTCCGGTCGGCTTCCCAGCCCATGATCGCGTGCTGGTGGCAGTGGACCTGCGCGATCGCCTTCGCGCCGCGCCCCAGCCGCGGCGGGCGGTAGCCGGGGGAGTGCTCGGTGAGCAGCTCGGCCAGCGTCACCGTCTGCGCGCGCAGCCGCCGGACGTCCTGGTCGCCCGGGAACAGCTCGTACGCGTCGGAGCGGAACACCGCCGTGCAGCTGGGTTCCAGGCCCACGACCAGCCCGCCGTCGTGCAGGTGCGGGGCCAGCTCGCGGACCGTGCGGGCCAGGATGTGCTTGGCCGCGCCCAGCTGCCCGGTCGAGATCCACGTCAGCCCGCAGCACACCGGCGCCGACGGCATCGTCACCCGCCACCCGGCGTCCTCCATGAGCCGGATCGCGGCCTGCCCGACGTGCGGGTGGAAGGAGTTGGTGAACGTGTCCGGCCACAGCAGCACCGTGCCGCGGGCCCCGGTGCCGGACGGCCCGCGCCGGGCGAACCACTGCTGCAGGGTTTCCCCGGCGAACTTCGGGATCTCCCGGTCCTCCACACCCGCGGCGAGGGTGGCCGGCCGGGACAGGCCGGGCGCGTGGGTGAGGGCGTTCACCACGCGCCCGGCCCGCAGCCTGCCGACGACCTGGGCGAACGCCGGCAGCCAGCCCATCGTCCAGTCCGAACGCGGCCGCCGCCACGGGCGCCCCTCGTAGTGGTGGCTGAGGAACTCCGCCTTGTACGTCGCCATGTCCACCTTGGCCGGACAGTCGGTCTTGCATCCCTTGCAGGCCAAGCAAAGATCCAGGGCTTCACGCACGTCGCCGGAGCGCCAGCCCTCGCCGACGGGGCTGTCCCCGTGGCCGTCGAGCATCTCGAACAGCAGCCGCGCCCGCCCGCGCGTGGAGTGCTCCTCCTCGCCGGTCACCTGGTACGACGGGCACATGACCTGCCCGCCGCTCGTGGTGTGCTGCCGGCACCGGCCGACGCCGACGCAGCGGTTCGCGGCCTGGGCGAACGAGCCGCCGTCGTCGGGGAAGCGGAAGTGCAGGTCCTGCGGGTCGGCGGGCGACCAGCCGGCGCCGAGGCGCAGGTTCTCGTCGAGCCGGTAGGGGGCGACGACCTTGCCCGGGTTCATCCGGTTCCCGGGGTCGAAGACGGCCTTCAGCCTGCCGAACGCCGTCACCAGGTCCTCGCCGAACATCTTCGGCAGCAGCTCGCCGCGGGACTGGCCGTCGCCGTGCTCGCCGGAGAACGAGCCGCCCATGGCGGCGACCAGGTCGGCGGCGCGTTCCATGAACCGCCGGTAGGCGGCGACACCGCCGGCGGAGTAGAGGTCGAACGGGATGCGGGTGTGCACGCAGCCCTGGCCGAAGTGGCCGTACAGGCTCGGGCCCGTGTCGCCGGCGTAGCCGAACTCTTCGTACAGCGCGGTCAGCTTCCGCAGGTACTCGCCGAGCCGGTCGGGCGCGACGGCGGAGTCTTCCCAGCCTTCGAAGGTGTCGGCCCGGCCCGGCAGGTGCGCGGTGGCGCCCAACCCGGCTTCGCGGACCTGCCAGAGCTCGTTCTCGCGTTCGGGGTCGTCCAGGAACTCGACGTCGGCCTCGTGCTCGGTGTCGTGGAGGGCCTCGAGCATCTTGTGCGCCTGCCGCTCGGCTTCTTCGTGCGTCCCGGCGGCGAACTGCACCATGAGGAACGCGCGGCCCTCCGGCAGCTCGCCCAGCGCCTTCGGGTTCATGTGCTTGATCTGCTGGTCGCGGATCAGCTTGTGGTCGACGCCTTCGAGGGCGACCGGCTCGTGCGGGAGGATGGACGGCACGGCGTCGGCGGCCTTCGCGATGTCCGGGTAGCCGAGGACGACGAGCGTCCGTTCGGGCAGCACCGGGACCAGCTCCAGCTCCGCACGCAGCACGGTGACCAAAGTGGACTCGCTGCCGACGAGCAGCCCGGCGACGTCGAAGTGGTGCTCCGGCAGCAGGGAGTCGAGGTTGTACCCCGAGACGCGGCGCGGGATGTCCGGGTACCGGCGGCGGATCTCCCCGGCGTACTCGTCGCGCAGCCGGCGCAGCTGCCGGTAGATCGCGGCGCGCGGATCGCCCCGGTGCTCGATCGAAGCGTACTCCTCGTCGGTGGTTTCCCCGCACCAGAACCGGGTGCCGTCGTAGGTGAGGACTTCCAGGCGCCTGATGTTGTCGACGACCTTGCCGGTCCGCTGGGCCGTGGCGCCGCACGAGTTGTTGCCGATCATCCCGCCGAGCGTGCAGTTCATGTGCGTCGCCGGTTCCGGCCCGAACCGCAGGCCGGTGTCCGCGAGCTGCCGGTTCAGCTCGTCGAGCACGATCCCCGGCTGCACCACGCAGGTGCGCGCGTCGGCGTCGACCGACTCGAGCCGGTGGCAGTACTTCGAAAAGTCGAGCACGACGGCGGTGTTGGTGCACTGGCCGGCGAGGCTGGTGCCCCCGCCGCGGGACAGGACCGGCGCCCCGAACTCCCGCGCCACCGCGATCGCCGCGACGGCGTCCTCCGGCGTCCGCGGCAGCACGACGCCGAGGGGGACCTGGCGGAAGTTGGACGCGTCGGTCGAGTACGCCGCGCGTGTTCCGCGGTCGAAGCGCACTTCGCCGTCGACGCGCTCGCGCAGGGCCGCGGCGAGACCGGCGAAGTCGTCGTGGCGCAGCACGGGGTCGGGCAGCTGGACGGTTCCCATCGCGGATCCTCCTTCAGAGTGCGTACTCGGCCGCGGTTCCGGCGCGGAAGGTCAGTCCGTGCCCGGGCGCGGCCATCGACGGCGTCACGGTGCCGCCCGCGGGGTCGAGGCAGCCGTCGAAGAACAGCCGCTCGATCCGGTCGTGGTCGGCGAACCACTCGATGTGCCGGAAGTTCTGGGTGGCCACGGCGGCGTGCGCGGAGAGGTTCGGCGCGCAGTGCGCCGAGACCTCCCGGCCGGCCGCGGCGGCCAGCGCCGTGGCCCGCCGCCATTCGGTGAAACCGCCGCACCGGGTGACGTCGACCTGCAGGCAGTCGACAACGGGGAGCAGGCGGGCGAAGTAGGGCAGGTCGTAGCCGTACTCCCCGGCGGCGATGTCCGGGCCGCCGGCCGTGCGCAGCCGGGCGAGGCCGTCCAGGTCGTCGCTGGACACCGGTTCTTCGAACCAGGTGACTCCCGCGTCTCTCAGCGGTGCCAGCAGCCGGCCCGCCTCGCCGGCCGGATAGGCGCCGTTGGCGTCCACGTACAGCGCCGTGTCGTCGCCGATCACCTTGCGCGCCAAGCCGACCCGCGCGAGATCGCGGTCGGGCGACTCGCCGATCTTGATCTTCACGCGCGGGATGCGCTGCTCGTGCGCCCAATGGCTCAGCTGGGCGGTCAGCTCGTCATCGGAGAGGGTGGTGAAGCCGCCGCTGCCGTACACGGCGACCTCGTCGTGCGCCCGGCCGAGCAGCCTGCTCACGGGCAGCCCGAGCGACCGGGCCGCGGCGTCCCACAACGCGATGTCGACCGCCGACATCGCGCACGAGACCAGGCCGGGCCGGCCGAGGTTGCGGATCGCGTGCCGCATGGCCGCCCAGCAGGCGGGCACGTCGAGCACCGGGCGGCCGCGGACGGCGCCCGCGAGCACGCCCTCGACCAGCGGCACGCAGGCCGCGTCCGCGTACGTCCAGCCCAGCCCGGTGACGTCCCCGCCTTCGACGTGCACCACGACGATCGTGGTGGCGTCCCAGGCGAGGGTCCCGTCGGCTTCGGGCTGCGGGGTCGGCACCCGGTAGGCCCGGGCGCCGACCCGCTCGATCGTGGTCACCGGTTCTTCCCGGGCAGGAACTCCTGCAGCTTCGTCTTGACGCCCTGGGCGACGAGGTGGAAGGCGTCGGGGTCGCCCTTGAGGACGGCCTGGGCGGCCGACTTCACCTGCTCGAACGTGGCGTGCGGCGGGATCGGTGGCACCTCCGGGTCGCAGCGGACGTCCAGCACCGCCGGCTTGCCCGCGGCCAGCGCGGTGTCCCAGGCCGAGGCCAGCTGATCCGGCTTGTCGACCGTGACCGCGGCCAGCCCGAGCGAGAGGGCGAAACCGGCGTAGTCGACGTCGGGCAGGGTCTGCGACTCCTCGAACTTCGGCGCGCCGCCCATCGCGCGCAGCTCCCACGTGACCTGGTTCAGGTCGTTGTTGTGGAACACGCAGATCACGCAGCGCGGGTCGCTCCACAGCGTGTGGTAGCGCGCGATGGTGATCAGCTCGGCGAGGCCGTTCATCTGCATCGCGCCGTCGCCGACGAGCGCGATCACCGGCCGGTCCGGGTGGGCGAACTTCGCGCCGATGGCGTACGGCACGCCCGGGCCCATGGTGGCCAGCGTGCCCGACAGCGACCCGCGGATGTCGCCCCGGATGCGGAGGTTGCGCGCGTACCAGTTGGTGGAGGAGCCGGAGTCCGCGGTGACGATGGCGTTCTCCGGGATCCGCTTCGACAGCTCGTTGACGACGGCCATCGGGTTCACCGGATCGGCGTCGACGGCGGCTTCCTTGTCGACGGTCTCCCACCAGGACGCGACGTTCTTCTCGATCGTCTCGCGCCACGAGCGGTCCGGCTTGCTCTTCAGCCGCGGCAGCAGCGCCCGCAGCGTGGCCGCGCTGTCCCCGACGAGGTTGACCTCGGTCGGGTAGCGCATCCCGATGAACCGGCCGTCGAGGTCGATCTGCACCGCCCGCGCCTGGCCGAAGTCCGGCAGGAACTGGCTGTACGGGAAGTTCGAGCCGACGATCAGCAGCGTGTCGCAGTCGCGCATCAGCTCGTAGCTCGGCCGGGTGCCGAGCAGCCCGATCGAGCCGGTCACCCACGGCAGGTCGTCGGGCAGGACGTCCTTGCCCAGCAACGCCTTCGCCACGCCCGCGCCGGTGACCTCGGCGACCTGGCGGACCTCCTCGGCCGCGCCGCGCGCGCCCTGCCCGACCAGGATGGCGACCTTCTCGCCGGCGTTGAGCACCTCGGCCGCCGCGTCGAGGTCCACCTCGGGCGGGACCGGGGCCGGCCACGCCGTGCTCGGCGGGCTGGACGGCACCTGCTTGAACGCGTGCTGCGGCGGGGTGTACTCCTCTTCCTGCAGGTCCGCCGGGATGATCAGGGCGGTCGGGCAGCGGGACGACTCGGCCGTCCGGATCGCCCGGTCGAGCGCGTTCGGCAGCTGCTCGGCGACGTTGACCTCGACGAGGTATTCGCTCGCGACGTCCTTGTAGAGCGCCTGCAGGTCGACTTCCTGCTGGTAGCTGCCGCCCATCGCGCTGCGCGCGGTCTGCCCGACGATCGCGACCACCGGGACGTGGTCGAGCTTGGCGTCGTAGAGCCCGTTCAGCAGGTGGATCGCGCCCGGGCCGGAGGTGGCCATGCAGACGCCGACCTTGCCGCTGAACTTCGCGTAGCCGACCGCCGAGAAGGCGGCCATCTCCTCGTGCCGCGCCTGCACGAAGCGCGGCTGGTTGTCCGCCTTGCCGAACGAGGCGACGAGTCCGTTGATCCCGTCGCCCGGGTAGGCGAAGACCTGCTCCACTCCCCATTCGCGCAAGCGCTGGAGCAGGTGGTCACCGACTGTCTGGCTCATGAGTACTCCCTTGGGCGTGCGATGCCGCTTGCGTGAGCGCCTCGTGCACCCGGCGGGCCACCACGGCGGGCCGCGGCCGCGCCGGTTCCGGCCACCGGGCCAGGACCGCGGGCTCTTCCGCGCCGTCCGGTTCGACGGCCAGGCACCACCCGCCGCCGTCGGTCCACGACAGCATCAGGAACCGGCCCGCCCGCCGGGCGGCGAGGGCGATGTAGGCGGTCGAAGCTGCTGTCGGACTGCCGTACTCGCTCCACGACGCGGCCGGTTCGACGCCCAGCAGCTCGGCGACGGTCTCGACGTAGTCGCGCAGGGCCGCGGCCTCGACGTGCCCGGGATCGGGTTTCACCGGCGCGGACGCCTCCTTTCGTGGTCGCCTTCGGCGCTCACGAATCGCTGTACCCGCTTTCGCCGTCTACCATACTTGCGTGACGCAAACGTGGCGACTGCAAGAGGAGACGGACGCGGCTCTGGCCGCGCTCCGGGCGATGGTGGCGATCGCGGACTCGACCGTCGGGCGGAACACCGAACAGCTGACGCTGACCCAGTTCCGCGCCCTGCGGGTGGTGGCCGACCGGACCCCGGTCACCATGGGCAAGGTGGCCCGCGAGCTGGCCCTGAACCCGTCCTCGGTCACCCGGGCGTGTGATCGGCTGGTGACCCTGAACCTGCTGGAAAAGGCGGCCAATCCGCTGAACCGGCGGGAGACGCTGCTGGCGCCGACGGCGGCGGGCCGTCAGCTGGTCGAGCGCGTGGACCACGACCGGCGGCAGGTGCTGACCGCCGTGCTGGACCGGCTCGATCCCGAAGCCCGCGCCGCGGTGACGATCGCGTTCGGCCGGTTCGCCGGAGCGGTCGAAGCGTACGAATCGGATTTTCCCTCATTGTTGCGTGACGCAAACCAAATCACCCGAAAATAACGTTTGCCGCGCGGGCGGGCGGGTATCCGGCGGTCGTCCGCCCACGATCGGAGGTCCTTGCGGTGGGAAAGCGCGACGGAATCACCCAGCCCTGGGGGACCAGGACGCCCTACGGGCCGGGGGAGCCGTGGCCGGCCCGGGTGGACAGCCGCCTCGCCGACGGCGTGGCGCCCGCCGACGTCGAACGGTGGGTCCGCAGCGCCGCGGTGCTGCACTCCAACGGCGACGGCCTCGACATCGCGGTGGCCGGCGGCCGGATCGCCGGGGTCCGCGGCCGCGCCGACGACCGCGTCAACCGCGGGCGGCTCGACCCGAAGGACCTCTTCGGCTGGCAGGCGAACTCGTCGCCGGACCGGCTGACGACCCCGCTGGTGCGCAGGCACGGCGAACTCGTGGCGGCGAGCTGGGACGAGGCGATGGACGTGATCGTCCGGCGCAGCGAGGAACTGCTCGACGAGCAGGGGCCCGGCGCGCTCGGGTTCTACACCAGCGGCCAGCTGTTCGCCGAGGAGTACTACACGCTCGCCGCGATCGCCCGCGGCGGCCTGGGCACCAACCACCTCGACGGCAACACCCGGCTCTGCACCGCGACCGCGGCCGCCGCGCTGAAGGAGTCCTTCGGCTGCGACGGCCAGCCGTCGTCCTACACCGACGTCGACCACGCCGACGTCATCGCCCTCTTCGGGCACAACATGGCCGAAACGCAGGCCGTCCTCTGGTCGCGTGTCCTCGACCGGCTCGCCGGGCCGAACCCGCCGGCGGTGCTCTGCGTCGATCCGCGCGACACCCCGGTCGCCCGGGCGGCGACGCTGCACCTGGCGCCGCTGCCCGGGACCAACGTCGCGCTCATGAACGGGCTCCTGCACGAGATCATCGAGCACGGCTGGGCCGACCGCGACTACGTGGAACGCCGCACGGTCGGCTACGACGACCTCGCGGCGATGGTCGCGGACTACCCGCCGGAGCGGGCCGCCGAGATCTGCGGCGTCGACGCCGAGCGGATCCGCGAAGCCGCCCGGCTGCTCGGCACCGCCGAGCGGCTGCTGTGCACGGTGCTGCAGGGGTTCTACCAGTCGCACCAGGCCTCCGCGGCCGCAGTGCAGGTGAACAACCTCGTCCTGCTGCGCGGCATGCTCGGCAAGCCGGGCGCCGGCGTGCTGCAGATGAACGGCCAGCCCACCGCGGAGAACACCCGCGAATGCGGCGCCGACGGCGACCTGACCGGGTTCCGCAACTGGGCCAACGACTCCCACGTCGCCGAGCTGGCGAAGCTGTGGAACGTCGAGCAGAGCAAGATCCCGCACTACGGGCCGCCGACGCACCTCATGCAGATGCTGCGGTACGCCGAAACCGGCACCCTGCGGTTCCTCTGGGTGTCGGCCACCAACCCGGCCGTGTCCCTGCCCGAGCTGCGCCGCATCAGGTCCATTTTGGACTCCTCGCGGCTGTTCCTGGTGGTGCAGGACGCGTTCCTCACCGAGACCGCCGAGTTCGCCGACGTCGTGCTGCCCGCGGCGCTCTGGGGCGAGAAGACCGGCACCTTCACCAACGCCGACCGCACGGTGCACCTGTCGGAAAAGGCGGTCGAGCCGCCCGGGCAGGCCCGGGCGGACCTGGACATCTTCCTCGACTACGCGCGGCGGATGGACTTCCGGGGCAACGACGGCGAACCGTTCCCGCAGTGGCACGACGCCGAAACGGCGTTCGAGGCGTGGAAGCGCGCGTCGGCCGGGCGGCCGTGCGACTACAGCGGGTTGAGCTATGCGAAACTGCGCGAAGTCAGCGGCATCCAGTGGCCGTGCACTTCGGACAGTCCGGACGGGACCGAACGGCTCTACGCCGACGGGAAGTTCTTCGCCCAGCCCGACTACTGCGAAAGCTACGGCCGAGATCTCGTCACCGGGGCGCCGATGGAACCCGTCGAGTACCGGGCGATGAACCCGGACGGCAAGGCCATGCTCAAGGCCGCCGAGTACGTCCCGCCGCATGAAACGCCGGACGCGGACCACCCGTTCTTCCTGATCAACGGCCGGACTCTCTACCACTTCCACACGCGCACGAAGACCGGCCGCGCCCCGGAGCTGCAGGCGGCCGCGCCGGAGGTCTGGCTCGAGGTGTCCGAACGGGACGCGGCCGCCGCGGGGCTCGCCGAAGGCGACCTCGCGGAGGTCTCGACACCCCGCGGCGCCGTCCACGCCCGCGTCCGGATCGGCGGGATCCGCGACGGCGTGCTGTTCCTGCCGTTCCACTACGGCTACTGGGACGTCGATCACGCGGCGGGCAAGGACGGCGACCGTGCCGCCAACGAGCTCACCTTCACCGACTGGGACCCGGTGTCCAAGCAGCCGCTGTTCAAGACCGCCGCGGCCGCGCTGCGCCGGATCGGCCCGGCGGCGCCGCGGCCGGAGCCGGTGCCCGCGGCCGTCGACGAGGAGGTCGTCCGATGAAGCTCGACCTCGTCCTGCGGGAGCTGCACCGTTCCGAGACGACCTTGGCCAAGGACCTGCTGAAGACCTCGGACCGCCACCACGCGGAGCACGAGGTCCACCACGTCGCCCGCGACCTGGCCGGCTGGTCGGCGGCGCACCTCCGCGCCATCGCCCGCGCCGGCCGGGAGCACGGCCTGGACCTCGACGAGGACGTCCCGGGCCCCGGCCCGCTCGAGCCGCTGCGGACGGCACTGGCCGAGCTGAGCGGCCGCCGTCCGGAGCCGGGCCTGCTGCTGCTCGCGGACCTGCGCCGCCTGCACCGCCGGGCGGCGGGGGTGTCGCTCGACTGGGAGCTGCTCGCCCAGGCCGCACAGGCGGCGAAGGACCCCGGCCTGCTGGAGCTGGCGAGCGGCTGCCACCCGCAGACGCTGCGGCAGCTGAAGTGGACCAACGCGATGCTCAAGGTGCTCTCGCCGCAGATCCTGACGAGCTAGGTTAGCCGCCGGACGCCCGGGTACAGCGTGATCATGCTGCCCACGGTGACGGACCTGGCCGAGCTGACCCGGCTCTTCGAGGAGGAAGGCGACGGCGACCTCTACGTCCGCTGGTCCCGCGGCCCGGACGCCGATCTCGGCGCCGAGGAGTCGAGCCGGGACGGGCTGACGGGTATCGCGCTGCCCGGCCTGTCGGCGAACTCGCTGCGCCGCGAGCCGTGGTGGGGCGGCCGCTCGATCCGGTTGTGGCTGGCGCGCCGCCTCTACGACTACGAGCACCTGCGCGACCTGCGGGGCCCGGACGTCCGCCCCTGGGTCCTGCGCGCCCGCGAAATCGCCCGCGGCCCGGACAACGAGCCGTTGGTCGTGGACGCGCGGCCGCTGGCTTGGGTGGCCGATGAGGTTTTGCGGGAGGCGCAGCGTCTGGTCGACGAGCAGGGGTCGCGTGAGTGGGGTCCGATGGACCGGCGGGCCGCCCGCTGACCTCACCCGCCTCCGGCGCCCCTGAGGAACACCAGCGGGTTGTCGCCGAAGCGGGCGAGGGTGCGTTGCCGCAGCACCGAGCTGACCGCGGCCGCCGCGACGCCCCAGAGCGCGATCACCACGACCACCGCCGGCGTCGGGAGGACCCGGTCCAGGAAGGCGAGGTTCACGGTGGCGACGACCGACGCGATCCGGGCCAGGCGGTGGTACCAGCGCCGGGAGCCGTCCGCGAAGACCCTGGTGCCGGCGAGGTAGGCCGCCAGGCCCGCGGTGAGGAGCCACACCGCCGCCGGGGGCGGGGACTCGTGCAGCGAAAGGTTCATCCCGGCCGCGACGAGCAGCAACGCGAACGCCGGGGTGAGGTGGCCGCCGGCGTACAGCGAGTAGGCGAGCGCCGGGTTGCCGCCGGAGAGACCCAGCATGCGCTCGTAGATCTCCGCGGCCGACGTGAAGTACATCCACCACAACGCGCCCGCGAGCACCAGGCCGCCGACGGTGACCAGCCAGTACGCGACGTCGTCGGCGGGGCGTTCGAGCGCCGCGGTGCCGACCGTCAGCACCAGCTCGCCGAGCAGGAGGATCATGAACAGCCCGAAGCGCTCCGCGAGGTGCGCGGAGTCGACCGCGAGGCCCGGGTCGCGCGGCGGGGCGAGCATCGCCCGCCACCGCGTCTCGCGCGTGGGCCGCTCCCGTGGTTCGCCGCGCCGCCGGTCCCGTTCGCCGAGGAGCAGCGCCCCCGCCTCCTGCAGCAGGGCCACCGTCCACAGCCCCCAGCTGCTGGGCAGGATCGCCGAGACGCCGAACAGGACCGCGGAGAGCGCGTAGGCCCTGGTGATCCGGCGCTGGTCGAGCCCGGGGCCGGCCAGCCAGCGGTGGGCGGCCGACAGGATCACGCGGACGACGGCGATCGCCACCGCGAAGACCGCGGGATGTCCCTCGAAGACGTGGTGCACCTGGGTCGCGGCGATCGCGCAGGGGATCGTGCCGGCGAGCACGAACAGCCGGTCGGCCATCCGGCTGTCGTCGCCGCGGCGGTTGTAGAGCACGGCGAAGCCGATCCACGTCCACCACAGCGTCACGAACAGGCCCAGCGCGGCGGCGACGCGCGCCCAGTGCGGCTCCGCGACGATGCTGTGCGCCACCTGGCCCACCGCGAACACGAAGACCAGATCGAAGTACAGCTCGACCCAGCCGACGCGCTTTCCGTGCCCGGCCGCGGCGCCGGTTCTCTCGTCCTCATCGGTCACGGCGGGGATTCTGCCGCCTGGCGGCCCGCGGGGTCCCCGCCGGGCCGCCGAGCTCACCTCCTTCAGAGGATGCAGAGCAGGGAACAGGCCCTGGCCGAGGACCAGTCCGTGGCGGACGGCGGTGTCCCCGGCGGCACGTTCACCGGCACGTAGGTCACCTTCGCCTTGTTGGTGATCGGGAACAGGCTCAGCAGCGCGTACGTCGTGCAGTACACCTGCTTCGCCTGGCCCGCCTGCAGCGTGAACGGACCCGTCCGGCACGACGGCTCCACGCTGTCCACCACCTGCGCGGAGGTGATCCCCACCGGACCGTGGTTCGTCACCGTGATCCGCCAGTACGCCGACGCGGAGAGCACGCCGAGGAGACCCACCGGGGCCTGTTTCGCCCACGGTCCGGCGCCGCCCGGGCCGCACTGGGCCGGGTGGACCGCCGTGCAGATCTCCTTCTCCACGGTCACCTTCGGGGTGCACGCGGCGCCCGGGGCCACCGGGAGCGTCACCGTGTTGGAGGTGAACGAGCCCGTCGAGTCGGTGCCGGCCGCCGTGTTCGCCACCGACGTCACCGTGCAGTCCGCGGCGATCGCCGTGCGGAAGCACAGCTGGGGTGCGTCACCCGCGAAGTCGGCCACCAGCGAGCCGCTGAAGCCCGCCGCGCTGTGCAGGACCAGCGTCGTCGTCACGGTGATCGACGGGTGCGCTGCTACCGAAACGCCGGTCAGGTCGACCGAGCCGTCCGGGGCGAAGCCCGGCGTCGGCACCACGGCGCCGTCCTGGTCGACGACCGTCACCCGTGATGCCGCGAAGTCGACGTTCGTCGGATCGACGCCCATCAGCCGCGCCGAGGTGTAGCCCTGGACGTGACTTCCGCCGTCGCAAGAGAAGTCGCCCGGTTTCAGCGTCACCTGCCCGCCGGAACGGACACACGGCGTGGCTCCCGTGATCGGGTCCATCGAGAACAGCACGCCCGCGTCGCCGAGGGCGATCAGGCAGCCCGACGGCGGGTCGTACGCGTACCCGTAGTCCCGCGTGGCTCCGCCGTTCACCGAGGGGTGCGTGATCGGGCCCGGCAGGCCCGCGCACGCCGTCCCCGTCGTCCAGTCGTGGCACACCGCCGCGCCCGGGTTGCCGCCGTTCCAGATCGCCAGGTAACTGCGCACGTGGCCGTTCGGATCGGTGACGACCTCCGGGTCGAAGACATAGCTCCCGCCCGTCAGCGCCGCCGCGACCGGCGGCGCCGGCAACGGCGTCCCGTCGAGCGCGTAGCACGTCGTGACGTTCGTGCCGCCGGTCGTCGACGAGCACGCGCCCACCGGAGCGCCGGTCGTGCTGAAGGCCGTGTAGGCGTTGTAGGTGTGGTTGCCGGCCGGTCCGGTCGGCCGCGACGAGCCCCAGCCGGCGCACGCGGTGGCCGTCGCCGGGTCGAAGCAGCCCAGTGCCGGCTGGAGCGCGGCGCCCGGATTCGACGTCGAGGCGAACACCTTGCCCGCCACCACGGTCATGGCGCCGTAGACGTACGCCTGGTCGACCGCCGGCAGGATCGGCGCGTACGGCTGGCCGCCGCAGGCGCTCCGCGTGGCGATGGTCCAGCAGACCACCGCGCCGGAGCTGACCACGCCGTAGAGGTTGCCGCCGCTCTCCACGAGCCCCGCGAGGTTGTGCACCGGCGGCGACCCGCCGAGGGCGGCCAGCGGCCAGTACCCGCAGTTGGCCGCGGCGGCCAGGTCGAGGCAGCCGACCCCGGCGGACGTCGCCGTGAGGGCCGGGTAGTAGACCTTCGCCGGGGCCGCGGGATCCCGGACGTACTGCTCGATGAGGGTGGTGGCGATGTCCCCGGCCCCCAGGGTGCCGAGCGGGCCGGGCGCGGTGTTGAGCACCTTCGGCCACGGCCCGCCCGGGCACCGCGCGCCGGTGGCGAGTTCGGTGCAGACCACCTTCGGCGCGGTGGCTCCCGTGTGGTGGTAGATGTTCCACGCCTGCAGCACGCCGGCCGGAGTGCGGTACAGGATCGGCGAGAAGCCGTCGCCGCCGGTCGGGGTGGTGACCGCCTGCACGGGCGGGGTGAGGGCGCCGGACAGCTGCGTCGCGTCGGGACCGGCGGCGGGGTTGGTCGCCCGGACGGCGGTCACGCCGGAGGCCGGTTCGGTGCCGGTGAACGTGCTGCCGTCGGTGGACCACTGCGGGGTCCAGCCGGGTGGCGCGTGCAGCGAGCCGGGCTGGTAGGCCTGGCCCGCGCCGACGGCGTCGGTGATGGTGGCGGCACCGGTCGTGGTGGCGTGGTCTTCGTAGCCGATCACCCAGTTCGCGGTGCCGCCGTGATCGGCCGGGGAACCGGTGCCCTGCACGGACTTCGTCAGCGCGGAGACCGGCGCGGGATCGGCGGCGGCGGGCAGCGGGACGGCGGTGGCCGCCACGAGCACGAGCGGCAGGACCGCCCCCAGGCGGCGCGCACGCATGCGTCTTCGCATGAATGGTCCTCGATTCTTCCGGAGGTTCCGGGAAACGTTTTCCCGGCCGAAGGAAAATCCTATGCCGCACCGGAAGTGCGTTGAAGCGCTCTCACCCGGGCGCCGAAAAGGCGAAACCAACAGCGCAATTCTTGTGTGTTCCCCTGGGGTTTTCACCTGCTGTGACGAGGGCTGTTCCGGCCGGTTCTCACTCGGATGCCGTCAGGTCGTCACTCGATCGGGTAATGGGTAGTCGCCAAAAACGGCCGAATCACCGGGTGGTGAAGAATTATTTCCCGGTCGTCCACAGCCGGTGCGCCAGTTCCAGGAAGGAACTCCGGTCACCGGCGGCCAGGGCGGCGCGGCGATCGGCGTAGACGTCGATGATGGCGTGGGCGCCGGAAATCCGCAGGGCGTGCCGGGGCCCGGGGCGGCGGGGCGCGGTGATGCGCAGCGTGGTCCGGCAGCGCGCGGCGTGGTCGTGGGCGTGCAGCAGGACCCGGATCCCCGAGGCGGCCAGCACCGTGACGCCGCCGAGGTCGAGGACGAGGACCTCCGGAGCGGGATCCTGCGCGAGGCACTGCGAAACGGCGCGCGCCATGATCAGGACGGTCCCGCTGTCGAGCTCTCCGGCCAGCGACACGACGGCGGGGTCGCCGTGGGACCGCGAGGTGGTCAGCCGGTCCGGTCGGGACCGATCGGCCGAAGGCATGGTGCAGGCCACCCTCCCGCTGAGGCGACGGCCAGGGGATGGCTCGGGTTTGAACCAGGGATCGCGACCAGCCTAAAACCGTGCCCCGGGTGGCCACAAACGCCGGCCGGCGCCGTCCCGCGTTCGGAGCAGTGACTACGCGCCGCGGTGGGCGGGCTGGAAGAGCTCGACGAGGTTGCCCGCGGGATCCGCGAGGAGGATCTGCCGCCCGCCGGGGCCGGAGACCACCTCGGTGCGGAAGGCCACGCCGGCGCCGGCCAGCCGCGTGATCTCGGCGTCCAGGTCGGCGACCACGAGGTGGATGCGGTTGCGGCCGGCGGCAGAGGAGTCCTCGGGAGTGGCGCGGGCGCCGGAGCTGGCGGGGCCCGACAGCAGCAGCCGCAGCGGGCCGCGGACGACGTCGGCGAAGGCCGGCGCGGCGCTCATGCGCACCGTGAAGCCCAGGTGGGTGGTGTAGAAGTCGAGGGCCGCCGGGACGTCGTCGACGACGTACCGGACACTCGCGTACTGGTCGGTCACGGCCGGGCCTCCTTGTCTTGCGGCACTGAGAGAACCGGCAGCAGGTGCCGGACGCGCGTGTCGATCTCCGCCGCGGCCCCGGCGAACGAGCCGGGCTCGCGCGACCCCGCCGGGTCGGGGATGCTCCAGTGGCGGCGCCGTGGGTGGTGCGGGAATTCGGGGCAGATCTCGCGGACCTTGTCGCACAACGTGATCACGTGGTCGAACCGGTGGCCGGCGACGGTGTCCAGGTGCCGCGGCCGCTGCCCGGCGACGTCGATGCCGAACTCCTCGCCCAGCACCCGGACCGCGCCGGGGTGCAACGCGGCCTTCGGGTGGCTGCCCGCGCTGGTCACGGTCACCTCCCCGGCGGTTCGGCGGCGCAGCAGCGCTTCGGCGATCGGGGAGCGGGCGCTGTTGCCGGTGCAGACGAACAGCACGGCGACCCGCCGCGGGAGGGGCGGGGTCTCCGGGCGCAACGCGGGGTGCAGGGCCGCGCCGGTTTCGGCCAGCGCGTCCGCGCAGCGGTCGAGGTCCAGGTGGTAGTAGCTGTCGCGGCCGTCGAAGCTGCTGCGCGTGGCGGTCACGAGCCCGCCGCGGCGCAGCAGCCGCAGGTGGTAGGAAACCAGGTTCTGCGGCTGGCCGACGTGCTCCACGAGTTCCCGGACGCGGAGGTCGCCGCCGGCGAGCGCGCTCAGCAGCGACCAGCGCAGCGGGTGCGCGGCCAGCCGGACGAAGGCGGGCGGTTCGGCAGCCATGCCCGGAAAATACATCAAACTGGTTTGATGCACCAGACGCCTGAATGGCCCATCGAGGGTCGCGGGCTCGATGGGCCATTCGCGGACGCCCTCGGCCGTGCGCGGCCGCGGGGAAGGCGTCCGGGAGGGCGAGCGTGGCGGGGTCGCACGATCGTTGGGGGGCGAAAAGATCGGCGCCCCCGCCACGCTCTGCCGGGCCACGAGGGGTGGCGTCCGCGCGCCCGGCGGGGTTCGGGCGACCTAGCCGCGGGCTCCCGGCCGCGGTCCGGTCCCCGAAACACGGACGGTCCAGGGCGGGGCGCCGCACTGCGGGCGCCAGGTGCCGACGTGCACCCATTGGCGGCCCCACGCGTGGGACATCAGGACCGTCGGCCGCTGGCACTGGGGACAGGCCTGCGGCGCCGAGTCGATGGACACCTCGTCCTCCTCCACCCCCGTCTGTGGTCGTGGGGAAGAGGATGGTCCGGAACCCCGCCGGAGTGGACCGGGGAAACTACCCGAACGACTACGCGGGTCGCCGCGGCTGGCCGGCCAGCCACGAAGCCACCTGGGCGCGGGAGGTGAGCCCGAGCTTCACCAGGATGTTCTCGACGTGCCCCTCGACGGTCCGGCCGCTGAGGACGAGACCGGCGGCGATCTCCTTGTTGGTCATTCCCCGGGCCACCAGTTCGGCGATCTCCCGCTGCCGCCGGGTCAGCCCGCCGGGCTCGCTCGTCCGCGCCGCCTTGGCTGCCTGCGCCGGTTTCTCGCCGAGCGCGTACCGGACGACCTCGTCGAGGCCGAAGCGGGACGCCGCCGCGAACGCCGCGTCGAACTCCTCGTCCCCGAGCGCTTTGCGGGCCAGCGTCGCGCACTGCTCGTCGAAGCCCTGGTACGGACTCATCTCGCCGACGCGCGCGCCGCTGAGCCGCCAGACCGCGTGGGAGCCGCCGAGCAGCCGGGCGGTCCGGTCGTGCGCGCCTTCGGACGAGTGGCACCACGCGAGGGCCTCGACGAGGAACGCGAGCAGCGTGCGGTCGGTGAGCCGGAGGGCGACGGCCTCGCGCAGCAGCTCCGCGGCCCGCCTGGGTTCGCCGGCCCGCCAGCGGTGGATCGCGACGGCCCACAGGGCGTAGCCCCGCGACCAGCGTGCCTGGTGCCGTTCGGTCAGGGCGAGGGCCTCTTCCGCGGCGGCCGCGCCACGCGGGTCGTCGAGGAAGAACCGCGCGGCGGCGAGCAGGATCAGCGTGTCGAACACGAGCAGCGCGTCGCCGGCCGTGCGGTACCCCGCGAGCGCGCGCTCCAGCAGTTCGGCGCCACCCTGGAGGTCGCCGGTGAAGAACGCGGCCATCCCGGCACACTCCGCCCGGCCCGCGCGGAGCCGTTCGTCGTCGAACTCTTCGGCCAGCTCGGCGAGCTCGGCCAGCAGCTCGGTGTGCGGCGCGCCGGTCTGGATCGCGAGGAACGCCATGCCGTACAACGCCCGCGCGCGGGTGATCGTGCGCTCTCCGCACAGCTCGAGCCCGCGCCGCAGGTACCGGCACCCCTCCGGGACGAGACCGCCGCCGTACCAGAAGTTCCACAGCGAGGCCGCGATGTCGAGCGCGTGGCCCGCCCGCTCGGGGGTGGCCAGGCAGTGCTCCAGCACGGACCGGAGGTTGGGGTGCTCACGCCGGAGCCGGTCGAGCCACTCCACCTGCTGCGGGCCGAAGCCTTCGGACCGGTACCGCCGGGCGAGGCCGGCGTAGTACCGGGCCTGCCGGGCCCGGACGCCGGGCTCGTCGTCCGCCTCGGCCAGTTTCGCGCCACCGTATTCGCGGACGGTCTCCAGCATGCGGTACCAGGCGTGCCGGCCGAAGGTGCCGTTCCGGCGGCTGATGACCGACTTGTCCAGCAGGCCCGCGACGACGTCCAGCGCGCTGTCGCCGTCGGTCTCGCGGGGCGCGCAGACGTGCTCGGCCGCGTCGAGGTCGAACCCGCCGGGGAACACCGACGCCTGCGCCCACATCCGCTGTTCCGCGGGGGTGCACAGCTCGAAGCTCCAGCCGATCGCCGCTTCCAGGGTCCGCGGCCGGGGCTTCGCGCCGAGCGGACGCGAAGTGAGCAGGCCGAGCCGGTCGTCGAGCCGCTCGACGAGCTGGTCGACCGAAAGCACGCGGAGGCGGACGGCGGCGAGTTCGATGGCGAGCGGGATGCCTTCCAGCCGGCGGCAGATCCGGATCACCGCGGCCCGGTTGTCCGGGGTCAGCTCGAAGCCGGGCGAGACGGCGGCCGCCCGTTCGGCGAACAGCGTCACGGCTTCGACCGGGCTCGCGCCGGTGTCTTCGTCCCCCGGGACGGGCAGCGGCTCGACGTGCAGGATGTGCTCGCCCTCGACGTGCAGCGTGTGCCGGCTGGTGGCGAGCACCCGGAGCCCGGCGGAGACCGCGAGCAGTTTCGCCACCAGCGTCGCGCATTCGTCGGCGACGTGCTCGCAGTTGTCCAGCACCAGGAGCACCTGCTTGTCCTCGAGGTACTCGGCGAGCCCGGCCGACTGGTCGCCGGTGCCGCGCAGCCCGAGCGCCGTCGCCACGGTGCTCGGCAATAGGTGCGGGTCGCCCAGGTCGGCCAGTTCGACGAGCCAGACGCCGTCGGGGAACGCCCGGCGCACGTCCGCGGCGACGCGCAGCGCGAGTCGCGTCTTGCCGACGCCGCCCGCGCCCGTGAGCGTCACCAGCCTGGCCGCGGACAGCCGGCGTTTCGCTTCCGCCAGCTCATGCCGCCTGCCGACGAAGCTGGTCAGCTCGGCCGGCAGGTTGCCCACGCTTCGGCGGGAACGGGCGTGCATGCGCGTGAGTGTAGAGCGGCCGGGAGGTGACAACGCTTTCTAACCACGCTCGTCGTAGATATTGTTAACAATCTGATCGACGATTAGGGTGGCGAGAGTCAAGCTTGTTTGAGCGACGAGGAAATCGCCTTGATCATCGACTGCCACGGCCACTACACGACCGCGCCGGCCGCCCTCGCGGCGTGGCGCGACCGGCAGATCGCCGCACTGGACGGCTCCGCGGCCCCGCCCATCCGCGCCGACCTGCGCATCAGCGACGACGAACTGCGCGAAACGCTCGAGCCGAACCAGCTCCGGCTGATGGACGAGCGCGGGATCGACCTGACGATCTTCTCGCCCCGCGCATCGTTCATGGCCCACCACGTCGGCGGCTTCGAGACGTCGGCGCAGTGGGCGGCGGTCTGCAACGAGCTGTGCCACCGGGTCAGCGAGCTGTACCCCCGCCGGTTCGCCCCCGCGGCGATGCTCCCGCAGTCGCCGGGTGCCGACCCGGCCACCTGCGTCCCCGAGCTGACCCGCTGCGTGGAGGAGTACGGGGCCGTCGCGCTCAACCTCAACCCGGATCCTTCGGGCGGTCATTGGACGGCCCCGCCGCTCACGGACCGGTCCTGGTACCCGGTCTACGAGAAGATGGTGGAGTACGACGTCCCGGCGATGGTGCACGTCAGCACCAGCGTCAACCCCGCGTTCCACACGACGGGCGCGCACTACCTCAACGCGGACACGACCGCGTTCATGCAGCTGGTGCAGGGCGACCTGTTCGCCGACTTCCCGGCGCTGCGGCTGGTGATCCCGCACGGCGGCGGCGCGGTGCCGTACCACTGGGGCCGGTTCCGCGGCCTCGCGGCGGCGCTGGGCAAGCCGTCGCTGGAGGAGCACGTGCTGGGCAACGTCTATTTCGATACGTGCGTGTACCACCAGCCGGGCGTGAACCTGCTGTTCGAGGTGGTGCCGGCCGCGAACGTCCTGTTCGCGTCGGAGATGGTCGGCGCGGTCCGCGGCGTCGACCCGTGCACCGGCCACCACTTCGACGACACCCGCCGGTACGCCGAAGCGGCGGGACTGTCCGAAGAGGACTGGGCGGCGATCCGGGAGCACAACGCCCGTGCCGTCTACCCGCGCCTGGACGCGTCGCTGAAGCGGCAGGGCAGGTGACCGGAGGTGAGGCCCGGCCCGTCGCGCATGAGAGACTCGATCACGGCCGTAGCCGCCGGAGGTCGGGTGGCGCACCGTCGGGGGCGGTCAGCCGAGACCGAGGACGTCATGACTCACCCGCAGTACCCCGGGCAGCCGCAGCAGCAGCCCTACCCGGCGCCAACGCCTCAGCCGGGGCAGCCGTTCCCGCCGGATTCACAGCCGTTTCCCGGGCAGCCGCCTCAGCCGGGTGCGCAGCAGCCGTACCCCGGGCAGTCGCAGCAGCCGTTTCCGGGGCAGCCGCCCTATCCGGCTTCGAGCGGGTTCCCCGCGCAGCCGTACCCCGGCCAGCCGTCGTATCCCGGCACCGCTTACCCGCCGGCGCCCTACCCCGCAATGGGCTACGGGATGCAGCCGCCCAAGCCGAACGGGGCCACCGCGATCATCGCGGGCATCCTCGCCGTCCTCGGCGGGCTGCTCTACCTCGTCGGCCTGATCGGCGGCATCGTCACGCTGGCGAGCCTCGGCCCGCTCTGGATGGGCCTCCTCGTGCTGGTCCAGAACATCGTGCTCGCGGGCACGCTGCTGCCCGGCGGCATCCTCCTGTTCCTGCGCAAGCCGGTGGGCCGGGTGCTCACGATCATCGGCAGCGGGCTCGCCATCCTGCTGTCGCTCGTATCGGTCGTGATGAGCGCGGCCGGCGTCTGGTACTACAGCGGCGGCCTCGGCGGGATGTACGCCGGCGCCGCGTTCGTCGGGCTGCTCATGGTCCTGATCCCCGCCGGGGCGACGCTGGTCCTCGCGATCGTCAAGCCGACCGCGCGCTGGTGCGGCCGCGCCGAACCCGGCTACCCGCCGCGCTGACGGACCGGCTCAGGCCCGGGGCAGGGTCGGGCGCATCGCGGTGACGACGGCCGTGGTGACGGCCGTGTGCATGAGCATCAGGCCCACGACGTTCGCCGCGGTCGCGCCCACGGTCAGCAGCAGCAGGTCCGGGATCCAGGTCAGGACGAGCACCGCGGGAACGATCACGCGCAGCGCACGCGCCGCCCGCGGTGCCCGCCGGACGATCAGCCGCCAGCCGGCCGCGCCCGCGAGGAGGCCGGCGAGGGTCGCCGGCAGGTAGGCGACGGGGGCGAGGCCGATGCCGAGGCCACCGTCGTCGAGCGCGGAAGCCGCCAGCGCGATGGCCGTGTTCACGGCGAGCGCGGCGACGGCGGCCAAGCCGAGCCGGAGCGCCAGGGTCGAGGTCCGGGTGGTGGCGGTGGTCATCGCTCCTCCTTGGGTTGCGTGTTAAACCCAAAGCTAGGTTGAGTTGCGTGTTAAAGTCAAGCGTGGAAGAGCGCAGCGTGGAAAAGCACGAAGAGGGGCCGGTCCGCTGGCTCGACGCCGACCAGCACCGGGCGTGGATCAACCTGGCCAAGGTGCTGCTGACGCTGCCCGGAGCCCTGGAAGGCCAGCTCCTGCGCGACGCCGACCTGACGTTGCTGGGCTACATGATCCTCGCCCGCCTGTCGGCGGTACCCGGCGAGACGCTGCGGATGAGCGAGATCGCGGAGATGGCGAACGGGTCGCTCCCGCGGATTTCCCATGCGGTCGCGCGGCTGGAGGACCGCGGCTGGGTGACCCGGACGGTGTGCACCGGTCAGGGGCGCCGCTTCACGGTGGCCGCCTTGACCGACGCGGGCCGCGCGCACCTCGAGGCCGCGGCGCCCGGCCACGTCGACACCGTGCGCCGGCTGGTCGTCGATCCGCTGGGGGACGACTTCGTGCGCTTCGGTGACGCGGTCGGGCGGATCGTCGAAGTGCTCGGCCTGCCCACGACGATCCTCAAGCCGTAGCGGGCTTCTTGCGGTGGCCGGCGTTGAAGCGCGCCTTCTTCTGACGGTTCCCGCACGTGTTCATGTCGCACCACTTGCGGGTGCGGCTCTGGCTGGTGTCGAAGAAGGCGGCCCGGCACGTAGGTGACGCGCACAAGGCCAGTTTTCCGTCTCGTTCGCCCGCGATGATGCTGATCGCGTCGGCGGCGATCACGCCGAGGGCGTCCTCCACGCGGGAGGCCGAGCTGAGCCGCCACTGCCGCTTGCCCTCGGGGGTCAGCACAGCCGAAGCCCGGCCCTGAATGCTGTGGTCGTTGATGACCCGGACAGCGGACGCGGGGAGCGCGTCCTGGGTCGCGGCGGCCGTCGCGGCGGCGTGGATCGCCTCCCGCAGTTCCCGGGCCAGGACGAGCTGGGCGGGGGTGCAGGAGTCCACGGCGAGGCCGGTCACGGCCAGCCAGTCGACGAGCCGCTGCGGCGTGGGAATGCGCTCCACGGCATCGCCCTGACGCTCCGTCAGTGTCGCCGTGAAGCTGGTCGCCAGCACGCTGCCGAGGCGAAAGCCGGGAAACCCACCACGCATGGAACCACCTTAGCCGGTTGCAGGCCGACTGATGCCATGTTAGAACCGTCTTAGCCGGTTCCGCGATGATCAGGAGGTCTCATGTCCTGTCTCACCAGCGACGTGCGAGCATTCGAAGCCCGCGCATCCGACGCCGACCTCGACGATCTGCGTGCGCGGCTGGCCGCGGCGCGGCTGCCGGAGGCCGAGACGGTCCATCCCGCCGCGTCCGGCGCCCGCCGATGGGACCAGGGTGTCCCGCTCGCCGACCTCGCCGAGGTCGTGGACTACTGGCGCACCGGGTACGACTGGCGGGCGTTCGAAGACCGCCTCGCCGCCATCGGCCAGTTCCGCACGACCATCGACGGCCTGGGCATCCACTTCCTGCACCGCCGGTCCGCGCGGGCGGACGCCACTCCGCTGATCTTGACGCACGGCTGGCCGGGCAGCATCGCCGAGTTCGCCGACGTGGTGGACGAACTGGCCGATCCGGAGGACGCGGCCGCGCCGGCGTTCCACGTCGTGGTTCCCTCGCTGCCGGGTTTCGGTTACAGCGACAAGCCGGCCGCCACCGGGTGGGGCACCGAAAAGATCGCGGCCGCCTGGGTGGAGCTGATGGGGCGGCTCGGGTACGGCGAGTTCGCCGCCCACGGCGGCGACTGGGGAGGCAACATCACCACGGTCCTCGGCGGCCGGTTCCCGGAGCACGTCCTCGGCATCCACACCACGTTCGCGGAGGGCCTGCCCGGGGCGTCCACGGACGGGCTGACGGCGGCCGAGCGCGAATGGGCCGAGGAAACCCGCCACTTCTGGCGCCACCGCGCGGCGTACGCGAAGCAGCAGGCGACCCGGCCGCAGACCATCGGCTACTCGCTCGTCGACTCACCGGTCGGGCTGCTCGCCTGGATCCTCGACAAGTTCGCCGAGTGGTCGGACACCGAGGACAGCCCGTTCGAGACGATTTCCCGGGACCGCGTCCTCGACGACGTCACCCTGTACTGGCTGACGCGGACGGGTGCGTCGGCGGCCCGCATCTACCACGAAAGCCACAACTCGCTCGACCCCGGCCTCCGGGTCGACGTGCCGTCGGCGATCACCGTGTATCCCCGCGACATCGAGAAGTACCCGCGTCCCTGGGCGCGGGAGCGGTACCGGCGGATCGTCCGGTGGCGGTCGCCCGACGCCGGGGGACACTTCCCGTCGCTGGAGGTTCCCGGGTACTTCGTCAAGGACCTGCGAGAGGGTCTCGCGGCCGTGCTGGCCGCGCGTCGGTGACCGTGCCCAGGTGCGCGAGCTGGTCGCGCGCCGCGTTCGCGACATCGGCGCGGACGCCGAGTTCGCCGAGCATCCCGGCGGCCGCCGCCATTTCCGCGGTGCGGCGCACGGCGTGCCGGTGCGAGCCGTCGACCAATCTGTCCACTGTGGACGCGTTCGCGGCGGTCAGTTCGTCGGTGACGACCTTCCGGAGCCAGTCTTCGCAGCCCGCGGCGCGCGCGGCGTACAGGGCTTCGACCACGGCGGCCGACAGTCCCTTGAAGAACACGCTGCGCAGCAGCTTGCGTTCGGCGGCGAGCCCCGGTTCGCCGGCCATGACCTCGACCGCCGCGCCGAAGGGGTTCAGGGTGACGGCGACGGTCCCGGCGGCGTCCCCCGTCGCGAGCATCGGCACTCGCAGGCCACGGCCCGGGACCGGTGCCATGATCGCGACGTCGGCGAACGGCACGCCGTGCCCGGCGGCGATGGCGGCCAGCCGTCGCTTGGTGCCGGGGGACGCGGTGTTCAGGTCCGCCCAGGCCGCGCCCGTCCGCAGCCCGGCGAGGCCGGCTTCGAGCGCGCCGGCGGCGGCCGACGCGCTGTTCACGCTGAGCACCAGATCGGCGCCGTCGGCGGCTTCGGCCTCGGAACGGGTGGCGACGACGCCCTCGGGTGCGGCGACGGCGGGGTCGTACCCGCGTACGGCGGCCCCTGCGGCCGTCAGGTCGCGGGCGAGCGCGCCGCCGGCCTCGCCCAGTCCCAGTACCGCGATGGCTCCGGTCATAGCAGAATCCTCTCGGCAGGATACGATCGAGTACACGATGTGCTCGACAAAATTGTCAACAAACGGAGCCGAGGTATGAGCGGGAGTGCTGTGGACCGGCAGCCGGGGGAGCGTTCCGTGGTGGCGGCCATCCGCGACGCGATCGTCCGCGGCGAGTTCGTGCCCAACCAGCGGCTGGTGGAGGCGGACCTCTCCGGCCAGTTCGCCGCGAGCCGTGCGACGGTGCGCGCCGCGCTGATCGAGCTCACCAACGAGGGGCTCGTCGAGCGGGTGCAGAACCGGGGTGCCCGGGTCCGCGCGGTGTCACTGGAAGAGGCCGTCGAGATCTCCGAGGTCCGGATGATGCTCGAGTCGCTTTGCGCGGCGAAGGCGGCGGAGCGCGTCAACGACGCCGAGGTCGGCGAGCTGCGAGAACTCGGGGAACGGATGCAGATGGCCGTGGCGGGCGGCGACGTCGTCGGGTATTCGCGGCTCAACCAGCGGCTGCACCGCCGGGTCCGGGAGATCAGCGGGCAGCGCACGGCCGCGCAGGTCCTCGAACGGCTGCGCGGCCAGAGCGTCCGACACCAGTTCCGGCTGGCGATGCGGCCCGGGCGGCCGCAGGTCTCGCTGCCGGAGCACCTGGCGATCATCGACGCGATCTGCGCCCACCACCCCGCCGAGGCGGCCGAAGCCGCGCGGGTCCACCTGGCGAGCGTGATCGAGGCGCTGAAGGCGGCCGACGCCGCCGAAGCCGTCCCGCTGCACCCCTGACCTTCCCCTGTCTTGAACGACTCGTTCCTGTCGCCGGACGACAGGAACGAGTCGTTCAAGACATCACGGTGCCGCCCCGGTCAGGTGAGGCCGAAGAACGCGATCGCGGCGGCGGCCATGCCGGCCGCGGGCAGGCTGTGCCCGGCGCCCTGGATGCTGTACGCCTCCACCCGGACGGTGCCGGAGCTGTCGGCGTAGCGGCGGCGGTTCCAGCCGGCCTGGGGCGTGTCGGTGGACGTCGGGTTCTGGCTCAGCCCGAACACGTTGGTCCACTGCTCGATCTCCTCCTGCAGCAGCGAGTACGGCACGAGGGTGTCGGCGGTGCCATGCCACAGCTGGACGCGCGGGCGGGGGCCGGTGTAGCCGGGGTAGGCCTGGCGGACCGCGTCACCCCACTGCTGGGGCGTGCGGTTGGCGCCACCGTTTCCGGTGCACTTGCTGGACCACGGCGGGAAGTCCGCGGCGTTGGCGAAGCAGTTGAAGGGCACGCCCATGAACGCCGCGCCCGCCTTGAACACGTCCGGGTAGAGGGCGAGCATCTCGTTGGTCATCATGCCGCCGGAGGACGAGCCGGTGGCGAAGACGCGGTTCGGGTCGCCGCCGTAGTGCTGCTCGGCGTAGGTCACCATCGACGCGATCGAGACCGGGTCGCTGCCGCCGCCGCGGCGCTTCGCGGCGTCCGACCAGGTGTCGAAGCAGTTCCCGAACCCGGCCTGCTGCTGGGCGCTGGGGTAGATGACGATGAACCCGTACCGGGCGGCGAGCGCGGCGAACTCGCTGCCGGAGTAGAACCCCGGGCCGGAGCCGCCGCAGCCGTGCATGGCGACCACGATCGCCGGGTTGGCCGGATGGGAGTCCGGCACGTAGACGTGCATGCGCATCCCGCCGGGATTGGCGCCGAAGCCCGTCACCTCCACCAGCGACGCGGCCGACGCCGGGGACGGGACCACGGCGGTGGCGATGGTGATCAGCAGGGTGCTGACGAATGTCACGAACGCCGTTCTGAATCCACTCATCGGTGACCTCCGGTCGGCGATCCCCCTCGCCGAGCGAGGGTAGGCATATTCGCGACGACCGTCAACGATTCATCAAATATCCGTGCGCTGCGAAACTTTCGAATTCCCGAGAACGTGCGAAAAAGCCCGACAGAAATATTGCGGTCGCGACTGAGATGACGAACAAATGCCGCCCGGTAGGTTGAGTGCCGGTGGATCGGGCGAGGAGGTGGCGCATGCCGGAAGCCGTCGACCCCGCGGGAGACGGGGCCGCACTGGTCGTGCGGCCCGAAGCGCTGCTGCTGGCGGTGTTCGGCGACCACGTGCTGGACCGCGGGATCGCCGTGTCGACCGGCGGTGTCCTCGCGGTGCTCGGCCGCCTCGGCGTCGGCGAGCACGCGACCCGGGCGACGCTGAGCCGGATGAGCCGCCGCGGCCTGCTCCGGACGGTCCGCCGGGGCCGCCAGGCGTTCCTCGCCCTGACCGAGCACGGGACGGCGGTGCTGCGCGACGGCCAGCGCAAGCTCGACGGCGACATCGTCGACCGGCACTGGGACGGCCGGTGGACCCTGCTGAGCTTCTCGGTGCCGGAGACCCGCCGCGCGGACCGGCACGCCCTGCGCACCCGCCTGGGCTGGTTCGGCTTCGGCCTGCTGCGCAGCGGCCTGTGGGTCTCGACGGCGGCCGCGGACATCGCGCCGGCCCTGGCCGAGCTCGACCTGCTCGACCACGCCGAGGTGTTCCGCGCGGAGCCGTTCATGTGGACCGACCCGGCGCGGATCGCCCGGGAGGCCTGGGACCTGCCCCAGATCGCGAACGGCTACGACGAGTTCCTCCGGCGCTGGACCGACCGGGCGTACGGCGATCTCGACGACCTCTCCCAGCGGATCCGCCTGGGCGCGGAATGGCTGCTGCTCATCCGCCGCGACCCGGTCCTGCCGCCGGAACTGCTGCCGGACGGCTGGCCGGGGACGCGCGCCGCGGCCCTGTTCCGCACCCTGCGCCACCAATGGGTCCGGCCGGCCGACAAGCTGGCCGCCGAACTGCTGGAATCCATTGTGGAGGAATGACAGCGACCTCCGGGGCCTTGCGCCCCAATGTGGCATTGGGTGCGTTGAGCGCACCCAATGTGGCGTTCGGTGCGTTGGATGCACCCAACGCCACATTGGGGCGCTTGGGCCGGGGCGTGCCGGGCGGGTGATCGGCGGCGGCCCGAGGTTGTGAGCCCGTCCTGTCGGACGAGCTGCAGCCACGCACGGCGCCCAAAGTGCCGCCGACTTGCCCGCCAAGATTGTTGACAATTTCGTCGACCAGACCGTACCGTGGCGGCATGAAGCCCGTCGTCGTGACCGATCCACCGCGTGCCGACCCGGCGCAGGTGGCGCGCCTGGCGGGCTACGGCGTCGCGACCGTCCACGAAGCGCTCGGCCGCTCCGGCCTGCTCGGCCCGGACCTGCGGCCGATCCAGGACGGCGTCCGCGTCGGCGGTACCGCCGTCACCGTGCTGTGCTGGCCGGGGGACAACCTGATGGTCCACGCGGCCGTCGAGCAGTGCCGCGAAGGCGACATCCTGGTCGTCACCACGACTTCGCCGTGCCGTGACGGCCTCTTCGGCGAGCTGTTCGCCACCGCGCTGCGCCACCGCGGCGTGCGCGGCCTGGTCACCGGCACCGGCGTCCGTGACGTCGCCGAGCTGCGCGCGCTCGGCTTTCCCGTGTGGTCGGCGGCGGTGAGCGCGCAGGGGACCGTCAAGGCGACCGCCGGCGCGGTGAACGTGCCCGTCGTCCTCGGCGGTCAGGTGATCCGCCCGGGCGACGCCGTCCTGGCCGACGACGACGGCGTCATGCGCGTCCGCCGCGAAGATGTCCGAAGTGGACTCGAAGCCGCCCGGGCCAGGCAGGACAAGGAAGCCGCGGCGCGGGAAGCGTTCGCGAACGGGCAGCTGGGCCTCGACCGGTACGGGCTGCGCGCGAAGCTCGAAGCCCTCGGCGTCCGGTACCTGACCGCCGAGGAGTACGCGAAGGAGCAGGCATGACCGGCGTGCGCTGCATGCTCATGCGCGGCGGGACGTCGAAGGGTGCCTACTTCCTCGCCGGCGACCTGCCCGCCGATCCGGCCGCCCGCGACGACGTGCTGCTGCGGATCATGGGCACCCCCGACCCGCGCCAGCTCGACGGGATCGGCGGCGCGCACCCGGTCACCAGCAAGGTGGCCGTCGTGTCCGCGGCGAACGAACCCGGTCACGACGTCGATTACCTGTTCCTGCAGCTCGGCGTGGCGGAGGCGACCGTCTCCGACCGGCAGACCTGCGGCAACCTGCTGGCCGGGGTGGGGCAGTTCGCCGTCGAGCGGGGGCTCGTGCCCGCCGGGGACGAGCACACCACCGTGCGCGTGCGGCTGCTCAACACCGGCACGATCGCCGTCGCGACCTTCCCCACTCCCGGTGGCGAGGTGGACTACCGCGGTGACACGGCCATCTCCGGCGTGCCCGGCACGGCCGCTCCCGTCGAGCTCGAGTTCACCGGGACCGCGGGGTCCGTGTGCGGCAGCCTCCTGCCCACCGGCCACGTCCGCGACGACGTCGGCGGCATCGCGGTGTCCTGTGTGGACAACGGGATGCCGGTCGTCGTGGCGCGGGCGGCCGATCTCGGTGTCACCGGCTGCGAACCGGCCGGGCAGCTGGCCGCCGACACCGCGCTCGCCGGCCGGATCGACGCGCTGCGCACCGAAGCCGGCAAGCTGATGGGACTCGGCGACGTCGGCGCGAGTTCCGTGCCGAAGACCACCCTGGTCGCCGCGCCGCGCGACGGCGGCGCGATCTGCACCCGCACGTTCATCCCCGTCGAGACGCACCCCTCGATCGGCGTCCTCGGTGCCATCAGCGTCGTGACGGCGCTGCTGCTCGACGGCGCCGTCGGCCGGGACCTCCTGGTGACGCCGCCGGCGGGGGAGCCCGTCGAAGTCGAGCACGCGAGCGGGAAGCTCGCGGTCGGCATCGAGCTCGACACCACGGTCACCCCGCCCCGCGTCCGGCGGTCGACGGTGTTCCGCACGGCGCGGAAACTGTTCGACGGCACTGTTTTCCCCCGTCCTTGAGGAGTGCCGACATGCCCGATCCGTCGCCGCGCCACGAGGTCGCGCACCTCGGCCACGTCGAGCTGCGGACCCCCGAACCCGAGCGGAGCCTGGACTTCTTCGTCCGCGTGCTGGGGCTGACCGAGAACGGCACCGACGGCGACTCGGTGTACCTGCGCACCTGGGACGACTACGAGCACCACAGCCTGAAGCTCACCGCGGCGAAGACGTCCGGGGTCGGGCGGACGGCGGTGCGCGCCTCGAGCGAGGACGCCCTCAAGCGTCGCGTGGCCGCGCTGGAGGAACGCGGCTACGGGATCGGCTGGGTCGACGGCGACACCGGGATCGGGCCCACCTACCTGTTCCGCGACCCGGACGGCCACGAGCTCGAGATCTACTGGGAAACCGAGCGCTACCGGCCGCCCGAGCACCTGCGGCCCGCGCTGAAGAACCAGGCGCAGGCGTACCCGGGGCGCGGGGTCGGCGTCCGCCGCCTCGACCACGTCAACTACCTGGCCCGGGACGCGGAAGCCAACGGCCGGTTCGTCTGCGACGTCCTCGGCGGCCGCGTGACCGAGCAGATCCGGCTCGACAGCGGCGTGATTTCCGGACAGTGGACGCATTTCGCGCAGAAGTCGTACGACATCGTCTACACGAACGACTGGACGGGCTCGAACGGGCGCCTGCACCACATCGCGTTCGCGACCGACACCCGCGAAGACATCCTGCGGGCCGCCGACATCGCGCTCGACAACGGCGTGCACATCGAAACCGGGCCGCACAAGCACGCGATCCAGCAGACGTTCTTCCTGTACGTCTACGAACCGGGCGGCAACCGCATCGAGCTGTGCAACCCGACCGCGCGCCTGATCTTCGCGCCGGACTGGGAGCCGGTCACCTGGACCGAGGCCGAGCGGGCGAAGGGGCAGGCGTGGGGGCTCAAGACGATCGAGTCGTTCCACACGCACGGCACCCCGCCGGTGGCCTGAGCGCGGGCCGGCTGGTCCCGCAGCGCAAGCCGGTTTCCGCACGCCGTCCCGGCTACCCCACCCGACACGGCCCGACCACCGGCGGTGGTGGCGGGCGGGCGCAAGCGCTACCGTGAGTTTCCAGGCAACGCTTTGGCGTGACAGCCTGGGGGTGGGGATGGCCGGCGGGCGTCCGGGTGCGACGTGGTCCGCGTTCGGGGTGCGCGGGTTCCGGCTGCTGTGGCTGGCAGGCCTGCTTTCGGTGGCGGGAGACCAGCTGGCGCGGGTCGCGCTGTCGATCCTCGTGTTCCAGCGCACCGGATCCGCGGCCTTGAGCGCGGCTACGTACGCGTTGTCGATGCTGCCCGCGCTCGTTTCGGGGGCGCTGCTGTCGTGGCTGGCCGACCGGTTCCCGCGCCGCCGGGTGCTGGTGGTGTGCGACGTCGTCCGGGCGGCGCTGGTGGGCCTGATGGCCGTGCCCGCGGTCCCCTTGCCGCTGATGGCCGCCTTGCTGGTGCTGGTGCAGCTGGCCGAAGCGCCGTTCTCGGCCGCGCAGGGCGCGGTGCTGCCGGAGCTGCTGGGCTCCCGGTACGAGGCGGGGCAGGCGGTGCAGCAGGTGACGACGCAGCTGTGCCTGGTACTGGGGTTCGCGGCGGCCGCGTTCGTGGTCGCCGGCGTCGGCGCGCACGCCGCGCTGGCGATCGACGCCGCCACTTTCGCCGTTTCCGCCCTGCTGATCCGCGCCGGCCTCGACCGCCACCCGCCGCCGGCCGCGGAACCCGAGGTGGTGGCGACCTGGTGGCGGCGGTCGTGGCGCCAGGTCGCGGCGGGCGCGGTGGTCGTCGGCCGGGACCGCACGCTCGGCACGCTGGTGTGGCTGGGCTGGCTGGCCTTGTTCACCGTCGTCCCCGAGGGGCTCGCGGTGCCGTTCGCCCACCAGGTCGGCGCGGGCGGTGGCTGGATCGGCGTGCTGCTGGCTGCGGAACCGGCGGGCGCGGTCGCCGGCGCCCTGCTGCTGCGGCTGGTCGCCCGGCCGGTGCGGGTGCGCGCCCTCGGCGTGCTCGCGGTGGGGACGGCGGCGCCGCTCGCGGTCTACTGGACCCAGCCGGACCTGGCCACGGCGTTGGCGCTGCTGTTCGTGTCCGGGCTCTGTTCGGCCTACCAGGTCACCGCCGGGGCGACGTTCGTGCAGCTGTCCCCGCCGCCGGTGCGGGGGCGGGCCCTCGGGTTCGCGCGCACCGGGATGATCGCCGGGCAGGGACTGGGAATCGTGGCCGGCGGGCTGCTCGCGCAGTTCGCCGGGCCGGCCACGGCGATCGCCTGGGCGGGCACCGCGGGAGCGCTGGTCGCGCTCGCCGCGGCCGCCGCCTGGTCGCGTCGCCGGCCGGACGCGGTCTCGGCCGCGTTGCCCGCCGAAGCCTGAGTGCTCACCAGCCTTTGTCGCTCATGGCGTGCTCCTTCCGGGTGCGTCCGGCGTGGGGATCGGTCGTGGGGGTTCACCAGCCCTTGTCGCTCATCGGCTCGCCTTTCCGTGCGGTTCGTCCCGCAAATGGTCTCAGCCGTCCGGTCGGGTCGCGCTGTGGGGAATCGGCTGACATCGAGCCGCAACGCGACTACGCTGGGCTACAGGGGGTTACTGTGCTGATCGTTACCGATCCGACCACAGTCACGGCCGCATGGCTTCGCAGCAACGGTTACCTGTCGCGCGGGGGGCGGCCTGCTTTTGGCCGGATCGGTAACGGCGCGGAGCAGGGCGGGGAGGCGCTGCGATGAGCGGAGAGGACACCACCGACGGGGGCTGGGCACCGGTGCGGTGGAAGCTGTGGTCGTTGCCCGGGCGGGTGCGGTTCCTCGTCCTGGTCGTCATCCTGGTGGCGTGCGGCGTGTTCGTGCTCGCCGCCCGGACGCCGCCGACGACGCGGCAGTGGGTGACGGCGGGCTGGCTCGCCGCGGCGGCGTTGCCGCACCTGCACGCGTCACACCTCATCGAACGGCGGCGCCGCGACCGGTCCGGGACGCCCTACGTCGACCTCTGCAGCGTCTGGATCTTCGCCGGGGCGATCGCCCTGCCCCTGGTGCTGGAAGTCGCCCTGGTGGCGGCGATCTACGGCCACCGCTGGCTGCTGGTCAACCGGTTCGACGCGGTCCGGCCACCGCACCGCACGGTGTTCACCGCGGCCACGCTCGCGCTGGCCGCCGGCGCCGCGGCCGCCGTGCTGCGGCTGACCGGGACGCACGAGCACCTCGCGCAGTTCGGCGCCGGCGGCCGGCCGGGCTGGACCGACCTGGCCGCCGTGGTCACCGCGGCCGCGGTGCAGTGGGCGGTCAACACCGCGCTCGTCGGCACGGTCATCGCCTGGACCGTCACCGTCGAGCACCCCCGGCGGCTGCTGGGCAGCGCCTCGGACAACCTGCTGGAGGTCAGCCAGCTGGCGCTCGGCGTGTTCGTGGCGCTCGCGCTGCTGTGGTGGCCGCCCGCGGCGCTGCTGATGATCATCCCGACGTTCGCGCTGCACCAGTGCGTTCAGCTCGACCAGCTCAAGCTGGCCGCCCGCACCGACCACCGCACCGGGCTGCTCAACGCGAAGGCCTGGGACGAACAGGCCGAGCACGCGCTCGAGCGCGCCCGCGCCGGCCGGCGGCGGGTCGGGGTGCTGATGATCGACCTCGACTGGTTCAAGCGCATCAACGACACCCACGGCCACCCGGTCGGCGACGACGTCCTCGCCGCGGTGGCCACCGTCCTGACCAGGGCCGTCCGGCGCGGCGACACGGTCGGCCGGTACGGCGGCGAGGAGTTCGCCGTCCTGCTGCCCGACGTCGACGAAGCCGAAGTCCGCGCGATCGCCGAGCGGATCCGGCTGCGGATCCGCGCGCTGCGCGTCTCCACGCCCACGGGCGAGCCGGTCACGCTGTCGGCGACGATCGGCGCGGCCCTGCACCCGCCGGTGCCGGAGGCCGACCTCGACGGCGTGATCCGCGCGGCCGACGACGCGCTGTACGCGGGCAAGAAAGCCGGCCGCGACCGGGTCGCGCTCGCCGGTCTCTGATCAGTTCCGGCCGGGGTCGGCCGGGCCGCGGTGGTGCTGGAGCGCGAGGCCGTGCTCGTGGTCGAACGTCACCGGGACCTCGGTGCCGACCAGGGGACAAAGCCGCAGTGCTGCGCGCGTCACGGCGTCGTAGAGGTCGCCGGTCGCCGCCGGGCTCGCCGACCGGGTAGGCGAGATCGCCGCGGCCGTCCACCCGGACGCTGCCGCGGCTCGACGTGGCTTCCGCCGAGTAGATGTCCCGTGCCATCTCCTCCGGGTTCCGGGTCGGGAGTTCGCGTCGGGTTACCCCGTGCCGGGTCCCGGAACCATGTTTGCCCGCTCTTCGGGAGGGCATCTCCAGGCCATGGCTGAAGCGGGAATCACCGAGATGTCGGGCCGCGCCGGGGTCATCGCGGCGCTGCGAAGGGTACTGCTGGCGTTCGGGGTCGGTGGTGCGCTCGCCTGCCTCGCCTGGATGGCGTTGTGGCTGGCCATGCACGTCTGATGCCGCGCGGGTGCCGGCCGGGGAGCCCGGCCGGCACCAGGGGATCACTGGCAGGCTTCGCAGTCCGGGTCGTCGATGCGGCAGGCGGCCCCGTCGGTGAGCGGGAAGTCGAAGTCCTCCAGCTCGGGCACGGCGGTGGCGGTTTCGGCCGGGGTGGTCGTAGCGGACATGGCACTCCCTCGAAGACGAACGACAACTACCCGTGTGTAGCGCGGAAGATCGACAGGCATTCCGTGACGCGCGCCACACCTGGTTCAGCGCAGCTTCTCGAGATCGGCGACGAGATCGGTGATCGGCGGCAGCTCGGCGATGCCACGCCGGAAACCGCGGGCGGCCGACCGGTACGAAGGCTCGGCGAGGACGCGGGAAACGGCGCCGGCCAGCCGTTCCGGCGTGAGCCCGGCCGCGTCGACCCGGAGCCCGGCGCCGAGTTCCCGGACGCGCTCGGCGTTCGCCGGCTGGTCGGCGAACAACGGCACCGCCACCATCGGCACCCCGGCCGACAGCGCCTCGCGCACGCCGCTGAACCCCGCGTGCGTCAGGAAGACGTCGCTCGCGGCCAGCAACGCGCGTTGCGGCACGAAGCCCGCCAGCTCGACGTTGTCCGGGCGCGGGCCCGTCCACGACGCCACGGCCTCGTCGCTCCCGAGCGCGACGACGGCCCGCACCCCCACCGTGCCGAGTGCCGCCACCGTGATGGCCGTCAGCTCGGAGTCCGGGGCGAGCAGGGAAGGCACGTTCGAGCCGAAGGCGGCCAGCACGACCGGGCCGTCGCCGGCGGGGGCCACGGCGGGTTCGGGGACGCGGTAGTACCGGTGCCCCGGCGTGCGCAGCGCGGCCGGGTACCACGCCTGCGGCAGCAGACCGGCGGTCAGCGCGGCCGTCGCCGACCCGGACGGCGGCAGCCCGAAGCCGCCCCGCAGGACGTCGAGCCGGGCGGCCAGGTCCGGCACGAGCCGGGGAAGCAGCGGCGCGATGTCGGCCACGGCCGAAGGCACGCCGAGCACCTCGGCGGCCAGGTGCCCGCCGTACTCGTTGGTCTCCCGCACGATCACGTCCGGGCGCCACCCGGCGTCGACGACGTCGGCGGCGAACTTCGCGGTCATCGTGTCGTCGAACAGCGGCACCGGCAGGACCCCGGTCACTTCCGGCCGCCAGTGCCGCATCCGCGCCAGGAGTGACCGGTCCAGCAGTTCGGGCCGCCGCCCCAGTTCCCCGGGCGCGAGCACGGCCGGCAGGACCACGACCGGCACCCCGAGCCGCTCGACGTCGTCCGCGACCGCCGCGCCGGTGGCGATCGCGACCTCGTGACCGGCTTCCCGCGCCGCCCGTGCCAGCGGGACCAGCACGGGCACCAGGTGCGACCGGATCGGCAGCCCGGTCAGCAGAACCCGCATCGCGCCCCCTTGATCCACTCCGGCCCAGCGTAGCCGGACGGCCGGCGACCGAAGGGGCGGAATCCGCTGCCCGGATGGCACACACGGCCGGGTGATCTTCCGGACGGCGAGGGCGCCGAAGCTGCGTTACCGTCGCGGTCGGGGTCCCGGGGGAAGGCAGGAGATGACGATCGACCACGCGGGCGGCCCGGTGCGCAAGCGGGGCCGCCGGGCCCGCCGGCCCGATCCGGACGGCGGCCCGGTCGCGGAGTTCGCGCACGCGCTGCTGGTGCTCAAAGAGGCCGCGGGCGACCCGTCCTACGACCGGATGCGCGCCGAATTCGGGGCGATGGCCTCGAAGTCGGCACTGGCGGCCGCCGCGCGCGGGCTGCAGCTGCCCAGCTGGGAAACGACCTGGGAGTTCGTGCGGCCCCTCGCCGTCACCGTGCTCGGCCGGGACGAAGAAGAGACCCGGCGCGAGTGGCGGGCCCGCTGGGGCGCTGCCCGCCGAGACGGCGACGGCGATGGCGGCGGCGAGACCCGGCCGGGACGCCACGGGTGGCTGCTGGTCGCCGTGGTCGTCGTCGTGGTGGCGGCGGGCGTCGTGGTCGCCGTGAACGTGCCGCGCGCCCGCGGCGGCGGCGAGCCGTCTCTGCCGATCGAAGGCGACGCCTCCAGCCTGGTCGCCGACGTCACCTACCCGGACGGCAGCAAGGTCGCCGTGAACCAGCGGTTCGTCAAGACGTGGCGGTTGCGCAACGCCGGCACGGTCGCGTGGCACGGCCGGTTCCTGCAGCGGCTGCCCCCGCTCGACGGCCTGGACGTCTGCCACACCGATCCGCGCGTGCCGCTGCCGGACGCCGAGCCCGGCGCGGAGGTGGCGGTCAGCGTGCCGGTCCAGGCCCGCGGCACGCCGGGGCCGTGCCAGGTGTTCTGGAAGATGGTCGACTCCGGCGGGCGGTTCTACCTGCCGCAGTCGAGCGGTATCTACTTCCAGGTCGACGTGACCGGCTGAGCCCGGCCCCGCGGGTTTCCGCGGGGCCGGGGCCGGCTCGGCCGAACTCAGATGAAGTAGTCGACGTTGGCGATCAGGCTGGTGCCCATGCCCTTAACCCGGACCTCGAGGTTCGAGGCGGTGTTGGCGGGCCACTTGACCGTCCCGACCCCCGACTTCCCGCAGCCGATGCCCTGCCACGCGTCGGGGTGGGCCGCCTTGCCCATCCGGGCCTCCACGCACGCGGCCTGGTTGGTGCCCGACTGCGTGTTCCACTCGACCCGCAGCTTCCCGCGCCAGCCGCTCGCCGGGCTGGTGTACGAACAGTGCTTGGACACCGGGCCCCACTTGCCCACCGCGCCGGTGGCCGTGCCGGAGCACAGGGCGAAGGTGCTGAGCGTCTCGGCGCCGGCCGGGGCCGCCGTCAGGCCCGACGACAGGGCTGTCAGCGCGACGGCCGTGCCGACGACGGCGGCGACCCGGCCGCGGGCCGGCTTGCTGCTCTTGGTGCGCATGGGAATGTCCGTTTCCTTTCTCGACGGCCGGCGGTCTTCCGCCGGTGCCACCGGAGCCTGTCGGCGTGGCGGGAGACGGCACAAGAAGGGGAATGTCCGGGGAATGTCTTCGCACATCAGGACAATGTTCGGCGGGGTGAGGTGTCCCCGGCGGCCCGCGTGGGTAGTCCCTTCCCGGACGATCACGTGCCGGCGGAAAGGTGGCTCTCGTGCCGCAATGGGCAGAGGCGGGGCTGTGGGGCCTCGTCGGCGGGATCGCGCTGGTCCTCGGCGCCGCGGTCGCGTGGTGGGTGCGCGTGTCCCGCCGGGTCGTCGCCGGGATCATGGCCTTCGGGGCCGGGGTGCTGATCTCCGCGCTGGCCTTCGACCTGGTCGACGAGGCCCAGCGGGCCGGCGGGCTGGGGCCGACCGCCGGCGGGTTCCTCGGCGGTGCGGCCGTGTACGTCGGCATCAACGTGCTGCTGGCCCGGCGGGGTGCCCGGCACCGCAAGCGCTCCGGCGACCAGCAACCGTCCGAACAGGACACCGCGGGCAGCGGGGCCGCCATCGCCGTCGGCGCCCTGCTCGACGGGATCCCGGAATCCGTCGTGCTCGGCGTGTCGCTGCTGGGCGGCGGGGGAGTCGGGATCACGGTGCTGGCGGCGGTGTTCATCTCGAACGTCCCGGAAGGACTCTCCAGCGCCGCGGGCATGAAGGCGGCCGGGCGCGGTGCGGGCTACGTCTTCGGGGTGTGGAGCGGCATCGCCGTGGCCAGCGGGGCCGCGGCGCTGGCCGGCAACCTCCTGCTGCGGACGGCGTCCCCCGCGACCGTCGCCGCGATCACGGCGGTGGCCGCGGGGGCGATCCTGGCCATGATCGCCGACACCATGATCCCGGAGGCGTTCGAACGCACCGAGCTCTACACCGGCCTGCTCGCCACCATCGGCTTCCTGACGGCGTTCGTCATCGGGCACGCCGGCGGCTGACGGTGGGTCTCACCCGGTCTGCTCGCGGATCCAGTCCGCCACGACGTCGACGCGGGCGATCGTCTCGGCGCCGGGCTGGGGGCACGGCGGGCCGGTGTTGACGATGGCCACCAGCGTCCCGCTGTGGTCGTCGTCGGAGAGGAAGAACGGGCCGCCCGAGTCCTGCGGGCACGGGCCGTTCTCGACCGTGCGCGTGCCCACCGGCTGGGCTTCCAGGGTCACCCGGTCGACGCCCGACACCCGGAAGTGCCCGCGTTTGAGGTGGTCGGACGGGCCGAGCACGGTCGCCGAGTGCGAGCCCCAGCCGGCGAACTGGAGCTCTTCACCGACCGAGGGGCGCGTCTCGGCCAGCTTGACCGGGGCGATGCCGGGGACCGGGCTGCTGAGCTTCACCACGGCCAGGTCGTTGACCGGCGACTGCCGGACGTCGACGACCTCGGCCGTGTGCCCGCCGGGATCGCTGTCCTTGAGCCGGCCGACGGTCACCGTCATCGTGTACGGCGACCGGCCGCCGACCCGGACGTCGTGCACGTCGTGGAAGCAGTGCCCGGCGGTGACGACCCACTGCGGCGCCACCAGCGAGCCGCTGCAGGCGCCGCTGCGCACGCCGCCGCCGAGGACGGGGATGTCGTCCGAGGTCAGCTTCGCGTTGAAGGGCAGGATCGGGTTCGGCGCCGGTGGCGTGGTCACGGGCGCCGGGGCCGCGGTGTCGGGCAGGCCTTGCCCGGTCGTCGACGCGGCCAGGACGGGTCCCCCGGCCGCCGCCCCGGTCACGGTGTGGGCGAACGCGAGACCGGCCCCCGCCAGCACCGCGATCCCGGTCGCACGCAGCCGGAAGAGCCGCCGTCGTTCCGAAGTGGTCCTCACACTCTGATGCACGGATGAGGGCCCGGAATGGTTGCGAGATCCGGCCGTTCTCACACCCTCCCACCCGCCGAACCCCGAGCTTTCACGTGAAAGCTCGGGGTCATCCACGGGCGGGGCGCTCTCCGGCGCAGTCGCCGGTGTCCCCGTCCGCCAGCATGCGGCGGTTCGCCTCGCCGAGCCCGTCGGCCAGCGCGCTCAGCTGGTCCGGGGTCAGGACGTCGATCAGGAGCTCGCGCACCAGGGCGACGTGCCCGGGCGCGGCCCGTTCCAGCAGGGCCATGCCCTCGTCGGTGAGGCCGGCGTAGACGGCGCGGGGGTCGCTCTCGCACGCGCGGCGGCGCACCAGCCCGGCCTGTTCCAGCTGGCCGACCTGGTAGGTCAGCCCGCTCTTGGAGTTGGACACCGCGCAGGCCAGCTCGGCCATCCGCAGCTCGCGATCCGGGGCCCCGGACAGCCGGGCCAGGATCACGTACTGCAGGTGGGAGATTCCCGAGTCCTGCTTGAGCTGCTGGTCCAGCCGCCGGTTGAGCAGCTCGTAGGTGCCGAGGAACGCGTTCCAGGCGCGCTTCTCCTCGGCGTTCAGCCACCGCGGACGACCCATGTCACAACGGTACCTGTTGTTCAAATTCGAACTCAAGGGGTACGGTCGGTCCCAGGTTCAAATTTGAACGAGACAGGAGCCACCATGATCCCCGCCGCCACCGTCCGCACCCGGGTGCGGGTCCCGCTGCGTTTCGCCGACGGCTACTCGGCGACGGCGGAGGTCGTGACCTTCGACGGCCTCGCCGACGGCCGCGAGCACCTCGCCCTGGTCTTCGGCGACCCCGCGACCCCGCTCGTCCGGATGCACTCCGAGTGCCTGACCGGGGACGTGTTCGGCTCCGCCCGCTGCGACTGCGGGCCCCAGCTGCGCGAGGCCGTCCAGCGCATCGACAGTGCCGGCGGCGTGCTGCTCTACCTGCGTCAGGAGGGTCGCGGCATCGGGCTGTACGCCAAGCTCGACGCGTACGCGCTGCAGGACGCCGGTCTCGACACCTACCAGGCGAACACCGCGCTCGGCCTGCCCGAGGACGCCCGCGACTACACCGCCGCCGCCCAGATGCTCACCGCGCTGGGCATCGGCGAGGTCGACCTGCTCACCAACAACCCGGACAAGGTCCGGCAGCTGAGCGAGCGGGGCATCACGGTCGCCGAGACGGTGCCCACCGGCGTGCACGCCAACCCCGACAACCTCCGCTACCTGCACGCGAAGGTGCGGCACACGAGCCACACGCTCACCCTGCCCGAGCTGGCCGGCTGAGGCACGTACCCGGAGGGTCGGTTCGCGTGCCTGGAGGGTCGGTTCGCGTCAGCGCCGGGCGGCGGCGGTGGCCAGCTGCTCGGTGATCTCGGCCAGCAGCTCGGTGGCCGCGTCGCCGAGCGCGGCCAGGTCGGCCAGCGTCGTGCCTTCGGTCGTCACGGGCACAGTTCCTCCTCCAGGGCGTCGTGGCGGGCGACGACGGCTTCGGCGAACGCGGTGTGGACGCGCAGGTACTCGTCGCGGCCGACGGCCGTGTCGGCCCATTCGTGCCAGCGGATGTGCGCCTCGGCGACGTCGACCTTCGCGGCCGCCGCCACCGTGGCGGGCGAGGTGCCGGCGAGGATCGCGTGGTGCATGAGGGACGGCGAGGAGCGCCGGGCGAGCTCGGCCAGCGCGGCGAGGCGGGCGAGCTCCGCGAGCGTGCCGGACGTGACCGGGCGGCGCCGCGGCCGGGGGACCGGTCGCGGGTCCTCGAGGCCGTCGGTCAGGACACTGGTCATCAAACGACTCCTGGGGCGGAAGCGGCTGAAGCAACCCGAACGGCGGACGTTTACCCGGGTCAAGGCCGGGTAAACGCCGCCGCTCGTGATCTCCGTCTCACCAGGTCAGGTGACCGCTCAGGTGAAGCGGACGCGCCCGCAGTGCCACGGGATCCGCTGCGGCCGCACGCTTTCCAGGGTCGGGACGACCGGGGCGATCGTGCCGTCGCGGCGGAACGTCAGCTTGTCGATCGTCGTTTCGCGGTGGGTGCCGTCGCCGCCCGGGATGCCGAAGCGGTGGTAGGCGAGGTACCAGTCGTCGGTGCCCGGGACCTGCAGCATCGAGCTGTGGCCGGTGCCGAGGACGCCGAGGTGGGCGTCCTTGCTCAGGATCACGCCGTGGTTGGTGAACGGCCCGGTCGGGCTCGGCGCCGTGGCGTAGCCGACGCGGTAGTCCTCGCTGCGGGTGTCGTCGATCGACCAGCTCAGGTAGTAGGTGCCCGTCCGCTCGACCATGAACAGCCCTTCGCGGAAGTCGTCGAGGCCGGTCAGGCGGGTGATCTTCGTCGGGTCGTAGGACACCATGTCCTCGTTCAGCGGGACGACGTAGGCGTTGCCGTTGCCCCAGTACAGGTACGGCTGCCCGGTGTGGTCGATGAACACCGCCGGGTCGATCGCCTGGCCGCCGTCGGGGTTCTTCGCGATCAGCGGCTTGCCCGAGTCGACGAACGGGCCGGTCGGCGAGTCGCTCACCGCGACGCCGATCTTGGCCTCGGCGCAGAAGTAGAAGTAGTACTTCCCGTTGCGCTTCGCGATCGTCGGCGCCCAGGCGTTCTTGTCCGCCCAGCTCACGTCCTTGCCCAGGTCGAGGATGACGCCCTCGTCCTTCCAGTCGACGAGGTTCTTCGACGACCACGCCGAGAACTTCGTGCCGCTCCAGCCGTCGAAGCCGTCGGTGGTCGGGTACAGGTAGTACGTGTCGCCGAACGCGACGATGTTCGGGTCGGCGTTGTAGCCCGGGAGGACCGGGCTGCGCACCTCGTGCGCCTCGACAGTCCACACGCGACGGTCGCCGCCCGCGCCGGTGACGGTGAACTTCTTCGGCGAGGCCAGGTTCACCGGCTTCCCGTTGTCCGGCTTGATGGTGGCGCCCGGCGCCAGGCCGAACTTCGGCGCGAGCCGGCGCAGGTCGGTGCCCGGCTTCACCGGCAGCACGACGGTCCCGGCGCCGGAGTCGATGACGGCGGGCGTCTTGAGCGCGCCGAGTTCCACCGACCGGATCGCGGTGCTGTTCGAGGGCAGGGTGGCGACCTCGAGCCCGGTCAGCGCCCGGTTGTAGAGCCGCACGTCCTTCATCTTGCCGGTCAGGGTCTTGTCGCTCGCGTACACCGAGCGGCCGAGGTAGTTCGCCGCCGTGACCCCGCCGCCGAGGTCGGACGGCTTGATCGTGGCGTTCGTGTTGCGGGCGACCTCCACGCCGTCGAGGTAGAGCACCTCGACGCCGTTGCCGACCGTGAGGGTCACGTTCTTCCACACCCCGCGCGGCAGTCCGCGCCCGGAGTCGGCTCCCTGCTCGGTGCTCCAGTTGCCGGTCGCGATGGCGCCGCGGAAGCCGCCGCTCGCGGTCCCGCCGGTGGTGAACAGGTAGCCGTTGCCCACGCCGTCCTTGCCCGTGTTGCCCAGGCCCCACAGGAAGTACGGCGTCTGCTGGCTCGGATCGACCAGCACGTCGGCCGACACGGTGGCCGCGGTGGCCCCGGTGAGCAGGTTGTTCGGCAGCTGGACGTGCCCGTTCCTGCCGCCGAAGGCCAGCGCGCCGTCGCTCCACGAGACGTCACCGGCGAGGGCGCCGTCGTAGCCGTGGCCGGTGGTGTCCGCCGCGACCGTGCCCGACTTGGCGTCGAGCGGCCAGTGCGCGACCAGGCCGTTCGCGTCGGCCTTCACCGGCGCCGGGGGCGCGCTGAGCCGGTTCATCTCGGCCTGCGTGACCGGCAGGACGGTGCCGTGCCGGGGCGACGCGGGCAGGTGCGCGCCGGTCGACATCGTCCACTTGCCCGAGTTCAGGTCGGTGGTCTCGAACGGGACGTAGCCGCGGCCGCCGAACTCGTCGATGAACAGGTACCACTTGTTCTCGGTGTTGGACTTGAACCCGGTCGGCCCTTCGCCCGCGGACAGGCCCGGGCTGGTCGCCGTCGCCTTGCCGATGCAGTCGGCGACGAAGCCGTAGTGCGGGTCGAGCAGGTCGGTGGCCTTCTCCTCGGTGATGAACTTGGAGCACGGCGTCGACGACGTGTTGTCCCGCTCGTCCTTGGTGAACCGGTAGTAGGTGTCCTGGTTCTTGATCACCGTCGAGTCGATCACCGAGTAACCCGGGTCGATCCACACCTGCGGCGCGCTGAAGGTGTGGAAGTCGCGCGTGGTCGCGTACATCATCCGGTTGTAGCTGTCGCCGAGGTGGTTCGGGTCGTTCTCGGCGTAGAGCTTCGACGCCCAGTAGACGACGTAGGTCCCGCGCTTGGCGTCCCAGAACGCCTCCGGGGCCCACGTGTTGCCGGCGGTCGGCGGGGACACCTGGACGCTGCGCTGGCGCGACCAGTGCGCCAGGTCGGTGGACTCCCAGACCATGATCGACCGGCTGCCCGTGCGCTGGGCGGCGTCCCAGCCGCGGCCGGCGTAGATCCGCAGGTCGGTGGCCAGCAGGTAGAACTTGTCGCCGTCGGGGGAGCGCAGGATGAACGGGTCGCGCACGCCCAGCTCGCCGAGGCTCGACTTGAGCACCGGCTGGCCGTTGTTGAGCTCGGTCCAGTTCAGCGGGTCGTTGCCCTTGCTGATGGCCGAGTAGACCTGCTCGCCGTTGGACGTGCCTTCGCCGGTGAAGTAGAAGAAGCTGTAGCCGGCCAAGGGTTCCTGGACCGGCTTCGGGACCACGGTGGCGGTGAACCGCCGGGTGGTGCTCTCGCGGCCGAGGCTGACCTTCGCGGTCAGGACGACCTTCGCGGGCGCGGCGCCGGTCGCCGGCCGGGTGACCTCGCCGGTCGGGGTGATCACGGCGGGAGCGGACGACGTCCAGGTGACGCTCGTGCCGTCCGCGCCGCTCGTCGGCAGCGTGAGGTTGCCGCGGACGTCGTCGATGTCGGGCACGGAGAGCGTGTTCGCGGCGGCGCGGACTCCCGCGCCGGTGTCGGGGCCCGGCGCCGCACCGGCACCGGCGCTGCCGAGGGGGACGAGTGCGGCCGCGACGGCCAGCACGACGCCGAAACGGCGCGGGGAGAACAACCTCATCGTTGTCGGTTCCTTCGGGGCACGTCGGGGACCAGCGCATGTTAACGTTAACATGCTTCGCAGTAGCTGACCTTAAGGTTCCCGTGTCCGATGGTCAAGCCCCGGAAGGAGGGTGCGGCCGCGGATTCCATGAAGGGCACCCTCATGGCGCTTGTGTCCACGAGGGTGCCCCTCATGGCACCCGGGCGTGCTGGTGTCCCTTGTGGACGGACGATCACCGCGGTGTGGTCGAGGCGGTCGCCGTGGTGCGGCTCGCCTGTTCGGCTTGCTTGCGCTGGATCGCTTCCTGGGCTCGCTGCAGCTTGTCGTGCCAGGCTCCTGAATCGTTCATCATGGTGTGCTCCGAGGGGACGGGGAAGTCCGGATTCCGGTGACGTGAAAGGGAAGTACCCACGATTTCCGCCGGTCAACCCGGCCCGGTGTGCTCCACCAGGGTGACAAAGTCAGCCGGCGTGGAGCAGCCGCGCGGCGATTTCGTCGCGCGGGTAGGGCGTCTTGCGGCTCTCACCGTGCAGGGCGAAGTAGAAGTCGTTGACGACGGTCGCCACCGGGGCGTAGCGGCGGAGGAGCGCTGCCGCCCGCGGAGGCAGCTCCGGTACTTCGCGCCCCGCCGCGCATTCGCGGACGAAGTCGTTGCGGACGCGGGGATGCGGCCAGCCGCCGCGGCCGCGGTCGGTCAGGTGGGTGGCGATCCAGTTGACCAGCTGGGTCACGACGTAGCTCCGGTCGTGGCCCGCGTGGTCGGCGAGGAACGCCGCTTCGGCGTCGGCGAGCTCGAACCCCGGCGACACGGTCAGCCCGAAGTCGGTGAGGTAGAGCCGTTTCCCGTCGGTGACGATGTTGCGGAAGTGCGCGTCGAAGTGCTGGACGCCCTGCCCGCCCAGGAAACCCGTGATGGCGCGGAGGTCCTCGTCGACCAGGTCGAGCGCGTCCGGGGTGCTCAGCCAGTCGGCGAGGCTCCACGGGCGGTGTTCGAGGAAGAGCACGAGGTCGGTCGAAGACCCGGCGAGCGCTTCGAGCCGGCGCCGCACGCCGGGGTCGCCGTGCCAGAACGCGACGTCCCGCTCGAGCTCGGCCCGCCCGGGTGGTTCGCGGCGCAGCCCGGGCAGGACACGCCAGTGGTGCAGGAGCAGGAAGTTCTCGCACTGTCCGGTGTGGACCCATCGGCTCGTCATGCGGTGGGCTTCCAGCTCCCGCCAGGCGCCGCCGCCCGCCGAGCCGACGCCGTAGTGGGACTCCGGCGGCAGGCCGTAGAGGTCGGCCGTCGAGTGCTCGTGCCGCAGCTCGACGTCGGTGAGGGCGACCCGCTTGACGAACACGGGCTCGCCCGCCACCCGCAGCAGCCAGGTCGACCCGCCGATCCCGCTGCCCAGGGGCCGCGCCGACGCGAGGAGGCCGTCGCCGGCCTCCGCCAGCGCCGCCGAGACGCGGTCGTGGCGCGCGATCCGATCATTCACCCGTACGACCGTACCGTCGAGGAGTGGACCTCCGCTGCCATCCGATGAATTCTTGACGAACCAGCGCGATGGCGCGGCGACCATTGACACAACTCGTCGTCGGCTCTAACTTCGACACGCAAGACATCGGATGTCCAGCCCGGTTCCCGGGTCCGTCCGCCGACCGATGTGCACCCCTGCCGAACTCGTCGTCAGGAAGGACACACCGACGATGCCGGAATTCCCCCGCAGGACCGTCCTGCGTTCCCTCGCCGTCTCCGTTCTCGCCGTCCCGGTCGTGCTGGGCGCGGCCCTGCCGGCCCAGGCGGCCCCGCTGTGGCACCCCGACCCCGCCTCCGACGGGCTGAAGGCCTTCGAGGGCATCGAGGCCGACCGCGGCAACCACCACCCCGACCGCAAGTACGTCGTCGTCGAAGGCGACCACTACCGGTTCAACATCTGGAAGGACGACCGAGACACCACCGGCGGCGGCGACCGCCAGCGCACCGAGTCGAAGGGCATGGTGCAGAACGGCACCACGCTGAAGATGCACAACGGCGAGACCTGGACGATCTCCTACGAGATGTACATCCCGGCCTCGCTGCACGGCACCAGCAAGTTCACCCACATCTTCCAGACGAAGACGCCGTCGACCAACGGCGGCCCGTGGGTGACGCTGGACCTGACCCGCAGCGGGAGCAAGGAGATGCTCAACGCCCGCGCCTACGCCAACTCGGGCTCGCCGAGCATCGCGGCCACCGACCTGGCGCCGCTGCGGAACAAGTGGATCACCATCGAGTGGACGTTCACGCCGGGCTCGAAGGGCAAGGCCGCGTGCGTCATCCGCAACGGCACCGGCTCCGGCGCGGCGGTCGCCGCGCAGGGCAGCATGACCAGCGTGAACATCCCCGACCAGGGCGACTACGTCCGCCCGAAGTGGGGGATCTACCGCTCGGTCGAGAGCGCCTCGTCCGACATCCTCGACACCTACCTGCTGTTCCGGAACTACACGGCGGCCCGCAAGTAGGTGCGCGTTCGCGCGACCAGGGTGACACTGGCGGCATGAAGGTCGTCGACGGGCAGCGTGGCGCGTACCGTCCGTCGACGACCCCGTCGACCGCGCCGCCGGGGCTGCGCCGCGGTCCGCTGCTGGTCACGGCCGTCTTCGCGGCCCTCGGCGGCGCGGTGATCCCGGCGGCCGCGTTGCCCGCGCTGTGGCGGGTCTGGCAGCTGTACGCGATGCTGTTCGGCGCGGTGGCCGCCGTCGGGATCGTCGCCGCCGTCGTGGCGCTCGGCCGGCCGACCCGCAAGACGGCGCACTTCGGGGCGCTCGCGGCGGCCGGGGCGCTCGTCCTGTGGGTGGTCAGCCGTCCGCTCGGCCTGCTGACGCGGTTCGACCCCTGGCAGCCGGCCGACACCGTGGCCGGCTTCACGGACTACGTGGCCGCCGGGCTGCAGGTCATCGCCGTGCTCGGCTTTCTCTTCGTGGCCCGGCGCCGGGCGCACCCGTGGCCGTCCGCCGCGCGGCGGGTGACGGCGTGGATCATGCTGTTCCCGGTGCTCGTGGCGGTGCTCGCGACCGGCGTGGCGGGCGCCGTCGCGGCCGGTGACTCCGCCACCGGGCCGGTCGCTTCGACGCTGCTCGACAGCGGAACAGGCACGTTCGAGTACTGCCGTCCCGACGGCGTGCCGCTGGCGATGGACCTCCGCCGTCCCCGCGCGGACGGCCCGCCGCCCCCGGTCGCGCTCTTCCTGCACGGCGGCGGCCTGGTGGTCGGCAACCGCAAGCCGAACGGCCCGGGCGCGCTGCTCGCCGGCCCGCGGTCCGGGCCGCTGCGGGACGAGCTGGTGGCCCGCGGGTTCGCCGTCGCCTCGATCGACTTCCGCCTCGCGCCCGCCGCGCCGTGGCCGGCCCCGCTCACCGACGCCCGCTGCGCGGTCCGGTTCCTCAAGGCCAACGCGGCCGCGCTGGCCGTCGACCCGGCCCGGATCGCCGTGGTGGGCACCGGCACGGGCGGCACGCTGGCGGCCCTCCTCGGCGTCGCGCGCGGCCCGGACACCGGCCAGTACCCGGGGCAGGACAGCACGGTCCGCGCGGTCGCGGCGCTGTCGGCGCCCGCGGACTTCGGCCTCGCAGGCCTGGGCCCGCTCACCCGCGCGTCGGTGCTCGTCGCGCTGGGCCGCTCGCCGGCGGCACTCCGCGAGGCGAGCCCGCTGACGCATGCCGGTCCGGGCGCGCCGCCGTTCCTCATCGGTGACGGCGGCCGGAAGTCGGCCGAGTTCGCCGCCCGCCTGCGCGCCGCGGGCGTCCCGGTGACGGAAGGGGCGACGACCGACCGCACGGTCGGGCAGTTCCTGGCCGCCACCGTGGGCTGAGGCTTGCCCTGGAGCGCACTCCAGGTCATACCGTGGCAGGCACGCCAACCATGTCAGGAGCATGCTTCATGGAACTCGGTTTCCACCTTCCCATCTTCGACATCGACGGGGGCACCACCGCCATCGCCGGCGAGCTCGCCCGCGTCGGCGCCGCGGCGGAGGAGGCCGGCGCGACCTGGTTGTCCTTCATGGACCACTACTTCCAGATCGAGCCGACCGGCCTCCCCGCCGAGTCGAACATGCTCGAGGGGTACACGACGCTGGGCTACCTCGCCGCGCACACGTCCCGGATCGACCTCGGCCTGCTCGTCACCGGCGTGACCTACCGGCACCCGGGCCTGCTCGCGAAGATCGTCACCACGCTCGACGTCCTCTCCGGCGGCCGGGCCACCCTCGGTATCGGCGCCGCCTGGTTCGAGCGCGAGCACCAGGGGATGGGCGTGCCGTTCCCGCCGGTCGCCGAGCGCTTCGAGCGGCTGGAGGAGACGCTGCGCATCTGCGGGCAGATGTGGGACCCGGAGAACAACGGCCCGTTCGAGGGCAAGCACTACCGGCTGGCGGAGACGCTCTGCTCGCCGCAGCCGATCAACCGCCCGAAGGTGCTCATCGGCGGCGGCGGGGAACGCAAGACGCTGCGGCTCGTCGCGCAGTACGGCGACGCGTGCAACCTCTTCGCGTCCTCGCCCGAGGACGTCGCGCACAAGCTGGACGTGCTGCGCCGCCACTGCGACGACCTCGGCCGCGACTACGACGCGATCCGCAAGACGGTCCTGGCCAACAACCCGCGGCCGGCGCCGGAGACCCGCGACGAGTTCGTCCGCGCCATGGCGGACTACGCGAAGCTCGGGGTGCGGACGGCGATCGTCACGCCGACCACCGGCTCCCCGGCCGCGTGGATCGAGGGCATGGCCCCGGCCGTGCCGCAGCTGGCCGACCTCGGCTGAACCCGGCCGGACCGCCCCGGGCATCCGCCCGGGGCGGTTTCCGTTAACCCGGGGCTTACCCGGGCTTTGGTAGGCATGGGGTGAACCGGCGGGCCGCCGGTTCCAGGTGCCACGCGCCGTTTTCTCTTTTGTCCACTGTGGACGTTCCGGTTTTTCCTTGCACGAGGCGGTGAACCGCCCCGGCCGCCGCGCCGTGTGCCCTGGTGAGGTGGCGACCGGAAAGGAGGGGCTGATGCCCCACACGCGCACGGCAGGACGACACCGCAAACCTGCGACAATCGGACTCGCAGCGCTGTTGGGAGTCGCGGGAGCGACCGCGACGGCGATCGCCTTGAGCAGCCCGGCCGGCAATGCGGCCACGGAAAGCTGCGGTGGTCTGGACACGGCGTTGCAGAACAACCTGACGTTCATCAAGGGCCAGCAGCTGGCCCCGGACAGCCAGTCGGCGGCCCGGATAGCGAACCGCCAGGCGGTGGTCGACCAGCTCAAGCAAAGGCGCGCGGCAGCGGGCTGCGACAAGCAGATGGCGGCGAACGCCGTGGCGGCCGAGTGCGCGGCGGTGGCCGGGACGGCCGAGCAGGCCGCGCGGAACGACGAGGCCGAGCAGAACGGCAAGGCGAACGGGAAGGGCTCGGCCAAGCAGAAGGGCATGGCCGGGCAGAACGGCATGGCGAACGAGAACGGCATGGCCGATCAGCAGGGCATGGCGAATGAGAACGGCATGGCCGGTGGGAACGGGATGGCCGGCGAGAACGGCATGGCTGCGCAGAAGGGCGCGGCGAAACAGAAGGGCATGGCCGAGCAGAACGGCATGGCCGATCAACAGGGCATGGCGGACCAGAACGGCATGGCCGGCGAGAACGGCATGGCCGGGCAGCAGGGCGCGGCGGCCAAGAAGCAGGCCGAAAACGGGTCCGGCGCCCGGAACGGCAAGGCCCAGAAGAAGGACAAGGCCGCCGAGAAGGCCGCCGCCGAGAACGCGGCCGCCGCGCAGAACTGTGCGGTGGTCGAGCAGTGCGTGGCCCAGGCCGCCGGGGTGAATGACGCCAACGGCATGGCGAACCAGAACGGCAAGGCCGAGGGGAACGACGCGGCCGGCCGGAACGGGATGGCGAACCAGAACGGGATGGCCGATCAGCAGGGCGCCGCCGGGAACAACGGCATGGCGAACGGCAAGGGCGCGGCCGAGCAGAACGGCATGGCCGACCAGAACGGCATGGCGGATCAGCAGGGCATGGCGGATCAGAACGGCATGGCGAACGAGAACGGCATGGCAGCGCAGAAGGGCATGGCAGCGCAGAAGGGCGCGGCCAAGCAGAACGGCAAGGCCGACCAGAACGGCAAGGCCGACCAGAACGGCAAGGCCGACCAGAACGGGATGGCCGACCAGCAGGGCGCCGCTGAGAACAACGGCATGGCCGGTCAGCAGGCGGCTGCCGTCTCCGCGCAGGAGTGCGCCGCCATCCTCGACTGCGTGGCCCAGGCCGCCGCCGACCCCGCCGCGGCCGCCGGGCAGCAGGACATGGCCGCCGAGGAGAACAAGAAGGCCAAGGACCAGGCCGACGCGAACGGCATGGCGGACCAGCAGGGCGCCGCCGGGAACAAGGCCGAGGCGAACAAGGCCGAACAGAAGAACAACAAGGCCGAACAGAACAAGAAAGGCCAGGCCGCCCAGGCGGATGCCGCGGAAAACGCGGCCGCGGTCGCGGCACGGTGTGTGGCAGCCTCGGCCGGCGCGGCCACGGGGACGGCGACCGCCACCCCGAGCACCCGGTAGACGGCGCCTGATCTGCGGCCGCATCGAGGTAGGGGCCGTGTTCGCGGGAATACTCGTGAGCCCGGAAGCAGTGCCCGGCGCGTGGCCGCAGCGAGTGCACGGGGCCGTGTCCGCGGGGGAACTCGCGAGCCCGGAAGCAGTGCCCGGCGCGTGGCCGCATCGAGTGCGCGGAGCTGTGCCCGCGGGGATGGTGCGCCGCTCCGAACACCGGCAGCCAGTGTCCGACCGAGTGCACGAAGCCGTGGCCAGCGGGGTGCTGACCACCACCCCGAGCGCCCGGTAAACCGGGCCTGACCTGCGGCCCACCCACCGGCAGGCCCGGCCCCGCCGCCCTCACCGGCGGGGCCGGGCCTGCCCGTGCGGGAACTCCGGCCCGTCGCCGTCCGTTGATCGGGTGGAGGCCAGTACTCTGGTGCTCCGCAACGACCGACGACAGCACGAGGCTTCAGTGACCACCGACCCGGCGGCCCAGGACGCTTCCCTGCGCGAGGCGGCCGACGAGCTCGCCGTCGCCGGGCAGCTCCCGCGGTTTCTCCTGATGTACAAGTTCGCCATCGAAGAGCTGATGACGAAGCTGCGCATCCTCAGCGAGGAGTTCGACTTCGTCCACCGGCACGACCCGATCGAGCACATCACGAGCCGGGTGAAGCGGCCGGAGGCGATCAAGGAGAAGGTGCGGCGCCGGGGTCTCGGTGGCGACTGGGTGTCCGCGGCCGCGGCTCTCGACGACATCGCCGGCATCCGCGTGGTCTGCCCGTTCGTCTCCGACGTCTACGAGGTCGCGCGGATGCTCACCGCGCAGGACGACGTCGAGCTGCTGCGCACCAAGGACTACATCGCCGGACCGAAGGCCAACGGCTACCGCAGCCTGCACCTGATCGTGCGCATCCCGGTGTTCCTCTCCGACCGGGTGGAAAAGGTCAAGGTGGAGGTCCAGCTCCGCACCATCGCCATGGACTTCTGGGCGGCGGTGGAGCACAAACTCTCGTACAAGTACCGCGACAGCGTCCCACCCGACTTCGCCGGCGAGCTCGCGGCGGCGGCCCGGACGGCCGCGGACCTCGACGCCCGGATGGCGGCGCTCCACGAACGCATCCGCTGAACCGCCCGCGCGCTACGGATTCCGCCCGGATCGTTCGCCGACCGGCGCCAGCAGGACGCCCAGCGCGAGCAGCTCGGTCAGCGCCATCCCGCGTTCCACCAGGCCGAGCGGGATGAGCGTCCACCAGCGGCCGTCGTCCAGGGCGGCCACCACGACCGCGCCCAGGATGACCGCGAACCAGCCCAGTGACGCGATCGCGAGCACTCGCGCCAGCCAGCGTCGCCCGGGGGACGCGGGGAACGCTGTCCGCGCCGCCACCAGCACTGCCAGCGGCAACGCGACGAACGCCACCACGCTGGCGATCCGGTGCAGCGTGCCGCCGAAGTCCGCGCGGGAGACCGTCGCCCAGTCCGGCTTCGGGAAGGCCACGATGACCAGCAGCCCGACCGTCCACAGTGCACCCAGGACGGCCGCCGGCACCGGGAGCCGCCGCTGGCGGGCCAGGACCGCCAGTCCCGCGGCCGACCCGAGCGCGACCAGGACCACCGCGAGGTCGAAGACCCACTTGTGGTCGGACAGGCCGTACTCGCTGATCGTGCGGCGGGTGACGCTGATCTCGTCGGTCGGCGGGATGACCTGCAGCAGCAGCACCAAGCCGGCGCCGATCACCAGTGCGGCGAGACCCGTCAGCGACACCGCGACCGACAGCCGTCGCGCAGGGATCGTGACCATGGACCGACAGTAGCCGACCGGGGGTTGAACTCCCGGTGAAAGGCACCTCCGCGGGAACGCTGTACAACTTCCGGCGGTTACCCCGGCCGGATTTCCTCCATTATGGTCGCTCGCTACCGGTAGGTCCGTCCTGCCGGCCACGGTCAAGGAGGTCTTTTCCTGTGGGGAATTCACCAAGACGGCTAGTGATGCTGGCTTCGGCCGTCGCGCTGGCCGGAACGTTCGTCGCGTTGCCGTCCGGCACCGCGGGCGCGGCGCAGAACATCCTGCGTGCCGACAAGGCGGTCCCACGCTCGTGCTTCGCCAAAGCGCTGCCCAAGGGGACGTCGGGCGCCGACCGCCGCGAGCTCACGTCCACGGTGGACGGTCTGGTCCAGGCCCGGCTCAAGCCGGTCCAGGGCGCCGAGGGCGACTGGGACGTCGCCGTGTTCGACAAGGCCACGGGCGCCGTCGTCGCCGCCTCGACGGCGTTGCGTTCCCACGAACTCGCCGAGAGCTTCGTGAAGAAGGGGCAAGAGCTCGTCGTCCAGGGCTGCCGGTACGGCGGCTCGGCCGGCCAGGTCCAGCTCGGCGTCGACTTCCTGGCGCTGACCCCGCAGGGCACGCCGACCGGCACCGCCGCGGCGACGCAGCGCGCGGAGCTCGTCCGCGTCGAGACGCCCACGCGCGCCGACAAGAACAAGCTGACCGCCCTCGGTCTGGACGTCACCGAGAAGGGTGACGCGACCGGGGTCGAGGTCGTCCTCGCCGGCGACGCCGACCGCCAGACGCTCAAGAACAGCGGCTTCAAGTCGAAGGTGATCGAGGCCGACCTCTCGGCCAAGTCCGTCCAGGACGCGAAGGCCGACCGCCAGTACGCCGCGAAGACCGCCGCGTCGGCGCTGCCGTCCGGGCGCACCAGCTACCGGCACCTCTACGAGTACAACTACGAGCTGAAGGAGCTGGCCCGCAAGAACCCGGCTCTCGTCTCGGCGTTCACCATGCCGGAATCGACGTGGGAGGGCCGTGACGTCGTCGGCGTCGAAATCGCCACCGACGTCAAGAACCTGACCGACGGCAAGCCGGTGAACTTCACCATGGGCGTGCACCACGCCCGGGAATGGCCGGCCGGCGAGCACGTCATGGAATGGGCGTACGAGCTGGTCAACGGCTACTCGCGCGATGCCTCGATCCGGTCGCTGGTGAGCAAGACACGCAACATCGTCGTGCCGATCATCAACCCGGACGGCTTCGAGATCTCCCGCGAGGCCGAGCCCAAGGGCGACTTCACCCGGTTCGACTACGAGATGAAGCGCAAGAACTGCAACGTCAGCGACTCGCCGCCGCAGTACGCCACCGGCGTGTGCAAGGCGAACCCGGGCGGCCGCCTGCGCGGCACCGACCCGAACCGCAACTACGCGGGCTTCTGGGGCGGCAACGGCGCCGAGCTGGCCTGGAGCGGCGACACCTTCCGCGGCTCCGCGCCGTTCAGCGAGCCCGAGGTCCGGAACGTGCGCTCGATCGTGTCCTCGCGCCAGGTGACCAACCTGCTGACGATGCACACCGTCGCCGCGCTGGTGCTGCGCCCGCCGGGCGTGGCGGACGTCCGCCCGCCGCTGGAGGAGCCGCAGTACAAGGCCCTCGGCGACAAGCTGGCCTCGCGCAACGGCTACACCAGCGAGCCGAGCTGGGCGCTCTACGACACCACCGGCACCACCGAGGACTGGTCGTACTGGGCCACCGGTGGCTGGGGCTTCACCATCGAGGTCGGCGGCAACGGCTTCCACGGGCCCTACGCCGACAGCGTCGTGGCCGAGTACGCGGGCCTGGCCCCCGCGGCCGGTGCCGGCAAGGGTGGCAACCGCCAGGCGTTCCTGGACATGCTGGGCAACGCCGCCGACCCGCAGCAGCACTCGACGCTGATCGGCTCGGCGCCCAAGGGCTACCAGCTCAAGCTGCACAAGACGTTCCAGACGCCGACGTCGCCGGTGCTGCAGCCGGACGGCTCCACCAAGCCGCCGATCTACTACACCGACGACCTGAACTCGAAGTTCACCGCCACCGGCGGCCGGTTCGCCTGGTCGGTCAACCCGTCGACGCGGCCGTACGTGGCCGGCCGGTACGGGCGCACCCCGCAAGGCCCGGCCCAGCAGGGCTTCGCGGTCACCAACCCCGCGGGCGTGCCGCCGATCAACCAGAACTACCCGACGGACGCGACGGGGGAGTCGTTCACCTTCCACGTCGACGGCCTGCCGAAGGTGGACAACGGCAAGTTCAGCGTCGACATCAACTGGAAGAACCCCACGACCGACTGGGACCTGTACGTCTACGACGCGGCGGGCAACCTGGTCAGCTCGTCGGCGAACGGCGGCACGACGTCCGAGCACGCCGTGCTGTTCGACCCGCCGGCCGGCGACTACAAGGCCGTGGTGGTCAACTACGACCAGACCGACCCGAACGTCCCCGACGACTGGACCGGTGACGTGTCGTTCGCGTCCCCGATCCCGCCGACGTACGGGACGAAGGAGGCCTACCAGCTGACCTGCTCCACGCCGAACGGCAAGCTCGTCGGCGTGGCGGACGTCTACGTCGACCGCGCCCAGACGGTCGACGTCGGCGAGGTCTGCACCCGGTCCGCGCACGCGCAGAAGCAGCGCGCTTCGGGCGGCGTCCGCTAGGTTCGCCGAAATCCGTGAAGGCCTCCTTACCGGCTCTTATGGCCGGTAAGGAGGCCTTCACGGCGTTGCGGCGAGGGCGAGGCCGAGGACCACGAGGATCGTGCCCACGACGCGGTTGAGGGCCGGTTTGGCGTGCGCGTACCAGCGTTGGGTGGCGGGGGAAGAGAAGAGCAGGGCCACGCCCAGGTGCCAGGCGGCCGAGGCGGCGACGATCAGCGCGACCGCGGCGGCCTTGACGGCCGTGGGTTCGGACGGTGGCAGGGTCGCGGTGAGGACGCTGCCGAAGAACGCGGCCGCCTTCGGGTTGGTGAGGTTGCTGACCACGCCTTGGCGGAAAGCGCTGCCATGGCCCGCGGGTGGGGCCGTTTCCGGGGCGCGGGCTCGAAGCCACAGCCGCATCCCGAGCCAGGCGAGGTACGCGCCGCAGACCACGCGCAACGCCGTCGCCAGCCACGGTGTGCGGGCCAGCACGCTGCCGAGCCCGAAGACCGCGACCGCGGCCAGCAGGCCGCCCGCCGCGACCACCCCGAGCGCGACGGCCACCGCGGCGCGCCGGGTGCCTGCCGCGGCGGTGTGCGCGATCAGCACGAAGTTCGGGCCGGGGGAGACCGCCGCCGGGAGGTAGGCCAGCACCACGGTGCCCAGTACGGCGGCGGAGTTCATACCTGCGCGCCCGCGTCGAAGTCCGTGAATGGCACATTCACGGACTTCAAGTCCCTCGATGTGCCATTCACGGCTTTCCGCTGACCAGGGCCGCCATCTTGCGGATCGTGATCCCCCGGTCCAGGACGGCCGACGGCGGCAACCGGACGTCGAGGCGTTCGGCGACCAGCGCCTCGATGCGGGCGCCGTGCAGCGACTCGCCGCCCAGCTCGTCCAGGCCGGTGTCCGGGTCGGGGGAACGCAGGAACAGCACCTCGGCCCAGATGGCGGCGACGGCGTCGAGCACGTCGTCGCTCCCGGCGGGCGCCGAGCCGAGCGAGGCGACCAGCGCGCGGCGGTTCACCTTGCCGGTGGCCGAGCGCGGGATCTCCGCGACCCGTGCGAACCGGTCCGGGCCGCGGCCGGAGGCCCGTGCGCAGTGACGGCGGAGGTCGTCGTCGGTCGTCTCCCCGGAAACGGTGACGACGGCGACCACGGCCTCGCCGAGGACCGGGTCCGCCGCGCCGGCGACCACGACGTCGGTCACGCCCGGATGCCCGGCCAGGACGTTTTCCAGCTCCTCGGGGAAGACCTTCTCGCCGGCGCGGTTGATCACGTCGTCGCGGCGTCCGGACAGCACCAGGTCGCCGTCGTCGGTGAGCCGGCCGAGGTCGCCCGTGTCGAGCCAGCCGCCGGGGTGCCCGATCAGCGGTCCATCCACAGTGGACAGATAGCCGGGGCAGACGTGGGGCCCGCGCACCATGATCTCGCCCAGCGCCCGCACGGTGACTTCGCAGCCGGCCGGTGGGCCGACCGTCAGCGGCGGCACCGGCGCGGACGGGCTGTGCGCGCAGATTTCGCCCGGCGCTTCGGTCAGCGCGTAGGCCTGGAGCACCGGCACGCCGAGTGCGTCCCCGAGCCGCAGCCGCAAGGTCTCCGGCAGCGGGGCCGACGCGGACCGCACGAACCGCAGCCGGTGGCCGTCGAGCTGCCCGTCGGCGGCGAACGCGGCCACCCGCGCGTGGATCGCCGGGACCGCGCTGTACCACGTCGGCGCGAAGGAACGGAACGCGGCGAGCATCCCGTCGTCGCTGTACCCGGGCAGGCAGACGACGCTCGCCCCGGCCGTCAGCGTCGACAGCACCACCCCGACGAGACCGTGCGTGTGGTGCAGCGGCAGCACGTTCAGCCCGCGGTCGGCGGGGGTGAGTTCGAGGGTCCCGGCGACGAGCGACGCCGCGTGCCGCAACGCCTCACGCGGCAGCGGCACGAGCTTCGCCGCGCCGGTGCTGCCGGAGGTCCGCACGAGCAAAGCGGTTCCCGGCACCGAACACCGCGGCCCGGACAGCCTGCCGACCTCGTCGAAGGGCCTGACCACCGGAATCCCGGCCTCGGCTTCGGACGTCTCGGAAACGAGCACGGACGCGCCGAGGTCCGCCGCCGGCTGCCCGGACGGCAGCGGCGCGCAGACCGCGACCGAGGCCGTGGCGAGCAGCGTGGCGACCGCGAGCGGCGAGTTGCCCATGGCCACCGCGACGACCTGGTCGGGTGCCACGAGCCCGCGCAGCCACTCGGACAGCGCGTCGACCTGTTCGGCCAGCTCACGGTAGGTGGTGACCGTGCCGTCCTCCGCGAGCAACGCCGGCCGGTCGCCGCGGGTGGCCAAGGCCGGCTCGATCATCGACGCGCTCCTTCTCCCCGCCGCTCCCGCAGGGCCTGGATGCCCACGACGTCGTCGGGCAGCGCGTCCGGCATGTCCTCGTCGAAGCGCGAGAGCACGCGGGTGCGCAGCGCCGCCAGGCCGAGCGCGACGATCAGCAGCCCGAGCACGACGTAGCTGAACCCGATGCCCCGGCCCGGGCCGGTCCCGAGCACCGCGCCGACGCTCGCGGCGAGCCCGCCGCCGGGCATGAGCAGCGGCTCGAACAACCCGATCACCAGCGGCGCCACCACGATCAGCCCGAGCGGGATGGTCGACCACGCGATCATCTGGTCCAGCGCGAACACCCGGCCGTGGTACCGCTGCGGCACCTTGACCTGCACGATCGTCGCGTGGATGCCGTTGACCAGCGCCACGCAGAAGAACATCCCGGCCAGCCCGGTCGCGACCACGGCGACGTCCGCGTGCAGCCCGGCGAACGCACCGCAGAAGCCCATCACGACGCCGGCGGTCAGCATCCCGCGCATCCGCCGCCGTCCCGGCCCGCCCCACATCGACATCGCCAGGCCGCCGAGCGCGGCGCCGATCCCGCCGAGGAACGACACCGTGGCCACTGTGGACAGTGACCCGAAGGACAGCACCAGCGGGAAGATCAGCAGGATCACCGCGGAGAGGAAGATGTTGAGCAGCCCCATGTAGGCGACCATGCCGCGGATGTAGCGGTTGCCCATCGAATAGCGCCAGCCGTGGACGATCTCGCGGCCGAGCGACTCGCGGTGCTTGTGCGGCATCGACCGCGGGAACCGGACCGCGGCGACGACGGCGACCGCGACCGCGAAGCTGACCAGGTCGAACACCAGGATCCCGCCCAGGCTGAACAGCGAGATCGCGGCGGCGGCGAGCAGCGGCGCGATGAACTGGCCGATGCCGGTGGACAGCTGCACGACGCCGTTGGCGTGGCCGAGGAAGTGCTTCGGCACCAGCTGCGGCACCGCGGACTGGTAGGCCAGCCGCTGGAAGACCAGCGCGACCGACAGCAGCCCGAGCCCGATCCAGATCTGCCAGATCTGCAGGTCCCCGGTGAAGTAGACCAGCGCGAAGACACCCTGGATGACGCCGGACGCGCAGTCGGCGGTCAGCATCACCTTCCGCCGGTCGCAGCGGTCCACGATCGCCCCGGCCACCGGCGCCAGGAACAGCCCGAGCATGCCGAAGATCCACGACGTCGCGTACGACGTCAGCGAGCCCGTGGTGAGGTAGATCCACAGGGGGATCGCGTACTCGGTCAGCTGCGAGCCGGTGATCGACACGAGCTGGCCCGCCGCGACCGTCAGGAACCGGCCCAGGCTCGGCTGGGGCGTTCGTGGTGGCGGCACGTCGTCGGGGGCCTCGGAGACTTCGGCGAACCACCAGCTCGCGTCCTCGCCGCGGGCCTCGTGCGTCAGCTCGTCCGTGGTCCCGGCGGCGAGGGCCGGGTGCACGGAGGTGATGATCTCGGCGAGCTCTTCGGGGCGGAACCGCAGGAAGTAGTGCCCGGCCTCGTCGAGGACCACCAGCGCCGTCTTCCGGGTGACGATCTGCCACTCCCGGTACCGCTCTTGGTAGTACTCGGTGATCGGGTCGCGCTCGCCGACCACCGAGATGATCGGCGCGCGCAGCTTCGCGGCGCCGGTGTCGAGCAGCGCGGAGAAGTAGTCCTCCGCGTTCGCGCCGTCCTCGCGCATCAGCTTGACGATCAGCTGGATCTCTTCGGGCGGCAGGCCTTCGAGGTCGGCGCCCATGCCGCGCAGCCAGTTGGCCCACGACCGGTCGCTGCGCAGCCGCTTCAGCTTGGTCAGCTGTCCCAGCTTGCCGAGCGCGCCGCGAACCGGCAGCGCGAACGGGAAGTTCGCGGCGACGTAGATCGCGTCGATCTCGCGCCCGGCCGCCTCCAGCCGCCGCGCGATCTCGGTGGTCAGCGCGCTGCCCAGGCAGTGGCTGTAGAGGACCAGGGGGCCGGTGACGCGCTCGAGGATCTCCTCGACGCACTCCTGCGCGATCTCCTCCAGCGGCAGTGATTCCTCGACGACGCCGGGGTCGTGGCCCGGCAACGCCACGGCGAACAGGGTGCACCCGTGCGGCAGCGCGTCGGCCAGCGGCTGGAAGACGACCGCGCTGGTGCCCGCATACGGCACGCCGACGTAGGTGACCAGCCGCTCGTGGCCGGGGATCGGCCGGGTCAGCTCGTAGAGCCGTTTGCCCGCACGGCTTTCCGCGCCCGGCGTTTCGATCATCGCGGCCAGCTCGCGGATCGTCGGCTCGGCGAAGACGTCCATCACCGTGATCCCGGGCGTGCCCTCGGGCAGGCGGCGGCGCAGCCGCGAAACCACCTTGGTGGCCAGCAGGGAGTGCCCGCCGAGGTCGAAGAAGTCGTCGTCGATGCCGACCCGGTCCAGCCCGAGGACCTCCTGCCACAGCTGCGCCATCAGCTTCTCGATGTCCGTGCGCGGCTCGGTGCCGCCGGCGTCCGCAGTGGACGATGCCGGTGCGGGAAGCGCCTTCCGGTCGAGCTTCCCGTTCGGGGTCAGGGGAAAGGTGTCGAGCGTGACGTAGGCGCTGGGCACCATGTCGTCGGGCAGGAGGCGCTTGAGCCGGTCCTTCAGCTCCTCCGGCCGCGGTGTCGCGCCCACGAGGTAGGCGACCAGGCGCTGGTCGCCGGGCCGGTCCTCGCGCAGGGCCACGACGGCGTCGCGCACGTCGTCGCCGCGCAGCGCGGCCTCGATCTCGCCCAGCTCGACGCGCTGGCCGCGGATCTTGACCTGCGTGTCGATCCGGCCGAGGAACTCGAGGGTGCCGTCGGGCCGGTGACGCGCCAGGTCGCCGGTCCGGTACAGCCGCGCGCCGGGTTCGAAGGAGTCCGGCACGAACCGCTCTTCGGTCAGCTCGGGCCGGTTCAGGTAGCCGCGCGCGACGCCGACGCCGCCGATGTGCAGCTCACCGGGCGTCCCCGGCGGAACGAGCCGCCGGTCCGCGTCGAGGACGTACAGCCGGATGTTGTCGATGGGCCGCCCGATCGGCACCCGCGTCAGCCCGTCCAGGAGCTCCGGCCGGCAGTGCCAGTGGCTGACGTCGATCGCCGCTTCGGTGGGGCCGTACAGGTTGTGCAGCTCGACGCCGGGGAAGCGGCCGGTGAACCGGCGGGCGAGGTCGGCGGGCAGTTCCTCGCCGCTGCAGATCACCCGGCGCAGCGCCGGCGCGCCGGCATCCTCTTCGGCGAGGAACACCTCCAGCATGGACGGGACGAAGTGGACGGTCGTGACGTCTTTCGCGATCAGGCTCTGGAGGTAGGCGGCGTCCTTGTGCCCGCCCGGCTTGGCGAGCGTCAACCGGGCGCCGGTGATCAGCGGCCAGAACAGCTCCCACACCGAGACGTCGAAGCTCACCGGCGTCTTCTGCAGCACCACGTCGTCGGCGCCGAGCCCGTAGGTCTGCTGCATCCAGTGCAGCCGGTTGACGATCGCCCGATGTTCGGTGACCACGCCTTTCGGGCGGCCGGTCGAGCCCGAGGTGTAGATGACGTAGGCCGCATTGTCCGGCCCCGCAACGGGTTCCAGGCGCTCGCCGCGGACGACGTCGTCGAGCTGGATCGGCTTGCGTTCCAGCGGCGGCAGCTCGTCGAGCAGGCGTCGCTGGGTGAGGATCGCGGCGGGGCGAGCGTCGGAAAGCATGAACGCGAGCCGCTCGGCGGGATATTCGGGATCCAGCGGCAGGTAAGCCGCCCCGGCCTTGAGGATCGCGAGGAGCCCGACGACCAGCTCGGGTGAGCGCTCGGCGCAGATCGCGACGACGTCGTCGGTGCCCACGCCCTGATCCCGCAGCAGCCGCGCGATGCCGTTGGCACGGGCGTCGAGGTCCGCATACGACAGTTCGCTGCCTTCGAAAGTGACGGCCACCGCGTCCGGCGTCCGAGCCGCCTGCGCCTCGATCATCGCGGTCAGCGTGGTCTCGGGGAAGCCGGCGGCGGTGTCGTTCCACGCGGTCAGGACGTTCGCCAGCTCGGCCTCGCCGAGCACCGGCAGCTCGCCGAGCGGGGTGTCCGGCGCGCTGACGGCGGCGTCCAGCAGCGTGCGCAGGTGCTCGCCGACGCGGGTGACGTCGGCGTGGCCGATCCGGCGGCTGCTGTACTGCAGGATCAGGGTGGGCTCGCCGTTGCCGGCGACGACCTGGAAGTGCAGCGCGTTGCGCGCGGCGAACGCGAACTCCGTCCAGTCCACGGTGGCTTCCAAGCCGGTGAACTCCGGCGCGGCGGACCGGTCCCGGTAGCTCAGCGACACCGGCGCGAGTGCGGTCGCGGGCCGGACGCCCGAGACCGCTCGCGCGAGTGGCACCTCCCAGTGCCGGTACAGCTCGCGTAGCTCGGCCCGTACTCCTTCGCCGAACGTCCGGAACGGAGTCGTCGCGTCGGCGTCGAGGGCGATCGGCAGCTCGTTGACGAACACGCCGACCGCGTGCCGGTGGCGCGGGGTGCGGGTCGACAGGTCGATCGCCACCGAAGGCCGCGCGTTGCCGTAGCGGAAGAGCAGCGCCTGGATCGCGGCGAGCAGCAGCTCGAACTGGGACAGCCCGAGGTCGCGTGCCGACTCCCGGAGCCCGGCGGGGAGGGTCAGCTTGACGAACTCGCCGTCACGGGTGTCCGGTGGGCCGTCGAGCCCGGGCAGCACGACGTCCTCCGGAAGCGGCCGCGTCGCCCAGAATGCCTTGGCCTGCTCGAGCGCCGCCGCGACCCGTTCGGTCTCGCCCTCGACGTGCTCCCGATAGTCCGGGGGAGCGGCCGGGAGGTCCGGCTCGGTCCCGGCGACGCGGGCGTTGTAGCAGGCGGCCAGATCGCGCAGCAGGACGTCCTTCGACGCGCCGTCGAACACCAGGTGGTGCACGACGATCAGTAGTTCGTGCCCCTCGAACAGGACGAACCTCGAGAGTGGCCCGTCCCCGAACGGCCGCGTGATCAGCTCGCGCCGGGTACCCGCCGCGCGTTCCAGGACCGGCGGATCCTTCTCGACGAGGGTGACGGAACCGTCGTTTTCGGACAGTCCACACGCGAGCAGCGGATGCCGCGCGACGACGTCGCCGCACGCCGCGGCCAGTGTGTCCACGTCGAGGTCGCCGCGCAGGACGACCGACAGCGGGATGTGGTACGCCGACCCCGCGTCGACCGCGCGCTCGGTGAACCAGATCCCGTTCTGCGCCAGCGATGCCTGCCTCATCGGACCTCCCTCAGCTGGGCCAGGACGAGCTCGGCCAGCCGGTCGATCGCCGGCGGCTCGTAGGTGAGCCGGTTGTGCACGAGCCAGCCGGTGATCCGGCCGTCCGGGTGCTCGGTGAGCGCCAGTTCCGGCACGCTCAGGTCCGGGCCCGGCATCGGCCACGAGAACATCAGCTCGCGCGGCAGCTCGACCGGTCCGGATTCGAGGCCGGGGAAGTGCACCGGCCCGCCCCAGCGTTCGAAGCGCAGCCAGGCCGGCTGCGGGATCCGGCGGCTGAACTCTTCGTACGGGTAGTACTGGTGCTCGGTCGCGTCGAGCACGACCTGCCGGACGCGGGGGAGCAGCTCCTCGAACGGCGGGTCGTCGGCGACGTCGATGCGTAGCAGCAGCGACTGGACCAGGCAGCCGACCACGGTGTCGAACTCCGGCTTGGTGCGTCCGGGAAGCGGCGACATCACGACGACTTCGTCGCTGCCGGCCCACTCCGCCATTGCCTTGGCCCACACCGTGAGGAGTCCCATGTAGACGGTCGCACGCTGCTCGGCGACCTTCGCGCGCAGCCGCTCGACCAACTCGGACGGAATCTCGAACGGGACGGAATGTCCTTCGAACGCAGCGATTTCGGCCGAGCGTGGCGCGCCGGAGAGGGTGGCCGGAGCACCGTCGAGGGCGTGCTGCCAGAACTCCCGCGCTTCGGGCCAGCGAGTCCGAGCCCAGGCCGAGACGTCGGCCGCGCGACCCGCCGGAGGAAGGCGGTGGCCCTGGCCTGCATAGCATTCGCCGAGTTCGCGCAGCAGCACGCCCATCGAATGCCCGTCGAAGACGAGGTGGTGCACGCCGAGCACCAGCACGAACTCCTCCGGGCCTTCCTCGATCACCAGCGCCCGGACGAGCGGGCCGCGTTCGAGGTCGAACGGCCGCTCCAGCTCGGCGCACGCCTGCCGCACCGGATCGTCGGCGAAGACCTCGTCGAAGTCCGGCTCGCAGCGGTCCAGCACCTCGGCCTGGCCGCCGGGGAACACCGTGCGCAGCGCGTCGTGCCGGGCGACGACGTCGTCCAGCGCGCGGCGCAGCGCCGGGACGTCGAGGAGGTCGGTGATCCGGATCGCCACCGCGACCGCCGATACCGCCCGCGGCTCGGCCGTCTCGCCGAGCCAGCGCAGGAAGTACTCCTGCAGGGAGCTGAGCGGGACGCCGTCCGACACATCGACTTCCACTCGAGCGGCGGGTCGCCGGTCGGCGAGTTGTCTCGCTTGGGCGGCGAGATCGGGAAAGTCGAACACGAAGGACACCGGGACTTCGACGCCGAACTCCTCGGCCGCGAGCGCGGCGAACCGAGCCGCGGCGAACGAATCCCCACCCGCGGCGAAGAAGTCCGCGCCCGCCGGGACGTCCCGGCCGAGCGCCCGCGCCCACAGCCCGGCGAGCCGTTTTTCGGCGTCGGAAGCCGGAGCGGCGGATTCGGAAGGCGCGTCGAAGAGGTCCCGGAGTGTCCGCTTGAGCACCTTCCCGGCGTCGTTGCGGGGCAGGGCGTCGAGGATCAGCCAGCGCGCGGGGATCTCGTGCCGCGCCAGCCGGGTGGCGGCGAACGCACGCAGGTCGTCGACCGGTCTGCGCAGAACGACGGCCGCGGCCGGGACCGAGCCGAGCACGGGGTGCGACAGGCCGAGCACGGCGGCCTCGCGGACGTCCGGATGCGCGTACAGCTCCGCCTCGATCCGCAGGGTCGAGATCTTGAACGCGCCGGACTTGATCACGTCGCTCTCGCGGTCGACGAGGTAGAGGTAACCCTCGTCGTCGAGGTGCCCGAGGTCGCCCATGCGGATCCAGCCGTCGCGGAACACCGCCGAAGTCGCGCTCGCGTCGCCGAAGTAGGTCCGCGCGGTGGTCGGCGAGCGCAGCCAGACCTCGCCGGTTTCGCCGGTCGGCAGCGGGTGGCCGGCGGCGTCGGTGATCCGCAGGTCGCCGTCCGCGGGCTGCCCGACCGCCGCGGGCCGGTCCGGGTCGAAGATCATCACCGTCTGGGCGGGCGCGGCCTCCGTGGAGCTGTAGTAGTTGACGATGTCGGCGTTTTCGAACGCCGTGGCGAGGGTCTTGGCGATCTCCGGCGGCAGCGCGGCGGCGGTCGAGCCGAGCAGCAGCACCGACGACAGGTCGTACCGGTCGAGCGCGCCGCTCGCGACGAGGTCGATCGCCATGGCGGGAACGAGGAACGCCGTCCCGACGCGGTTTTCCTCGATCAGCGCGCAGAATTCGGCGGCGTCGAACCGGGGGAGGACCAGCGCGGCGGGTTCGGCGGTGAGGGCGTTGAACAGCATCGTCTGCGCCGCGTTGGTGCCGAGCGGGAAGGCGTGCAGGAACAGTTTCGAGTGCGCGAGCGGCCGCCGCCGCATCCGGGGGTGGTAGCCGTAGGTCAGGTTGACGTGGGTCGCGCTGACGCCTTTCGGCCGGCCCGTCGTGCCCGAGGTGAACAGGATCTGGGCCAGGTCGCCGGGCCGGACGTCGACGCCGCCCGGCCGGTCCGTGATGACGTCCTCGATCGCCCATCCCCGAGCGTCGAGGCCGGTGCCGTGGATCAGGCCCGCCGCGCCGAATTCGGTGAGCAGCCTGGTGATTTCGGGGCCGGGCGTGCGTGCGGAGATCGGCATCGCGACCGCCCCGGCCGCCTGCACGCCGGCGTAGGCGGCGGCGAAATCGAGCCAGTCGTGCTCGTCGAAGAGCAGTCCGACGCGGTCGCCTCGCCGGACGGCCAGCCCGGCCGCGATCCGTGCCGCCCGGTCGTGCCAGGCGCCGAAGGTCAGCGCTTCGCCACCGACGCGCATCGCGACGCGATCGGGTTCGCGGGCCGCGCGGTCGCGCAGCAGCCCGGGGAAGGTTTCAGCCATCGCCCGCCTCCAGCAGCCGGGCCGACGCGCTCGGCTCGTACCCGGATTTCCACAGCTCGGCCAGGGTCAGCAGCAACGGCAGCGACCGGTCCGGCGGCAGGTCCGCCGCGTGCTTCTCGAGGAGCAACTGGGTCAGCTCGCGCCGGTCGTCGCGGGTGTGGCCGAACGTCATCGAGCCCGCGTGCCGCCGGTACCGCTGGCCCTCGACCGGCGCGACATCGCCTTCGAAGCCGGCGCGGGCCAGCCGCAGATACAGGTCCCAGTCCTCGTACGCGGGCAGGCTCTCGTCGTAACCACCGACGGCGTGCAGGGCTTCCTTGCGGAACACGCCGGTCGCGCGGCCGTGCGTGTTGACCACCATGCTGACGTCGCCGGCGTGCCCGAGCGGCGCCTGGACGTGGTCCAGCAACCCCGTGTAGCGCAGGTAACCGACCACATAGGACAGTTCAGGGTGTCGCGCGAGCGCGGTGACAGCCGGGCCGAGGAACCCCGGCGGCAGCTCGTCGTCGGCGTCGAGCGGCACGATGTAGGCGCCGCGGCTCGCGGCGATCCCGGCGTTGCGGGCGGCGGACAGCCCGGCGTTGGGCTGGCGCACCTTGACCACATCGGACAGCGCGTCGAACGCGGCGACGGTCCCGGGGTCGGTGGACCCGTCGTCGACCACCACGATCTCGACGTCGTCGTACCCGGCGGCACGCACGGAAGCGAGCGCGGCGGCGAGGAACCGGCCCTGGTCGAACAGCGGGATCACGACGCTCACCAGTCCCGGCTCGACCGGCGTGGCGACGGTTTCGACCTGCGGGAAGTGCAGCGCCTGACGCTTTTCGGTGCACGCCGGCGCCTCGTCGAAGAGCGCCTCGGCGAGGGCGGCCGGGTCGTCCGGGGCGACGACGATGCCGCCGCCGTGCTGCTCGACGACGTCGGCCGCGGTACTGCCTTTCGGTGCCACGACAGTGCACCCGCGCGACAGGGCGAACGCGGCGGTGCTCGGGCATTCGGCGTCGCCGGCCGGGAGGACGCAGCGGGCACCCAGCGGTTCGTCCTCGATCGGACCGCCGAAGGTGACCGCGCGGCGGAGGTGTTCCGGCAGGCCGCGGCGCAGGTGGTCGCGATAGGACCGGCCGAGCGGATCGGTCGGGGTGTCCTCGCCGCGCAGCGCGAACCGGGTTTCCGGGTGGACGTCGAGCACGAGCGCGGCCGCCTCGAGGAACGTCTCGATCCCGGCGTCCGGGCGGTACGCGCCGAGCCGCCACACCTCGGGCCGGGTCCGGCTCGCGGCGGGCGTCACCGGCGTCGCGACCGTGGTGGTGACGTCGGCGTGCTCGGCGCAGTAGCGCTCGGCGAACACGGTGAACTGGTGCTCCGCGGTGAGCGGCCGGTGCGCGGCGGGGCCGTCGGCGGCGCTCGACCACGGGCAGCGGACGACGCTCAGCGTGGTGCGGCCGAACTCGCCGAGCAGGCGTTTCGCCCGGATCGTGCTCAGGCCCTCGGCCCCGGCGTCCAGGAACTCGACGACGTCCAGGTCGCCGAGGGCGCGCAGGGTGTCGAGGACGCGGTCGGCGTAGCGGTGCGCCTCGGCGAAGTAGCGGTGGTCCGGCCGTGCGGGCGCGGTCGGGACCCACCCGACGCGATCGTCCTTCCGCGACGGTGGCAGCTCCTCGGCGACCAGGAAGACGTGATGGCCGGCCTCGGCCGCTTCGCGGGCTCGTGCGAAGACCCGGGCGCCGTCGCCGAGCAACCGGTCGGCGGCGAGGTCACGACAGGAAAGCGCGATCCGCATGGTGCACCGGCATCACCGACATCTGGCCCCCAGTGTCGCAGCTTGTTCGATCCTGGTTGATGAGCTTCACATCATGGCCATCGGCCTGTCAATGTCTGTGGCATTTTGATCGATCATGGGTGATATCGCCCGGAGTGACCGCGACGAACGACGGCAGCACCCGCTCCGCGCCCGGGAAGGCCAGCCCGGACGTCACCTCGTTCGGCACGGCGACGCAGCGCAGCCCGGCCGCGACCGCGGCGGCGACACCGGCCGGACTGTCCTCGAAGGCCACGGCGTCGGCGGCGGGCACATCGAGTGCGTCGAGCGCGGCCAGGTAGACGTCCGGCGCGGGCTTGGGCCGATGCCCGTCCAAGGCGGACACGACCGCGAAGTGGCCGGTCACCCCGACCCGCTCCAGGTGCTCGCTCACCCAGTCGCGCGTCGCGCCCGACGCGACGGCGAGCCGCAGCCCCTCGGCCCGCGCGGCCGCGAGAAACTCGCCGACGCCGTCCCGCAGCGGCAGCCGGGAGGCTGCGGTCAGGTGCGTCTCCCGCCACCGCGCGACGACGGCCTCGCGATCGACCGTCCCGATCGCGGCTTCCAGGTGGGCCAGCACGGCGGCGACGCTCGACTGCCCGCCGATCACCGCCTGCCACACCGGCAGCGGCAGGTCGGCACCGTACCCGGCGAGCACCTGCCGCCAGGCGCGGAAGGCCGAGGCCTCGGTGTCCACCAGCAGCCCGTCGAAGTCGAAGATCAGCGCGCGCATGACCCGTGAGTGTGGCAGCCGCCGCTCAGGCCGCCCGGCCGCCGCCCACCACCTGGTCACGCAGCGTGCGCAGCGCCTCGTGGTCCACTGTGGACGGATCGGCGGCGAGCCACTCGCCGATCTCGTGCAGGAACTCCTCCGGCGTCATCGGCGCGACGGGCAGGTCGCCGGGGTCCGCCGTGGACAGGTCGCCGCTGCGGCTCGGGTACACGATCATCACGCCGCGCAGGGCCACGCCCGGCAGGAGGTCGCGGTAGGCGGCGAGGCTCTCGGCGAGCCGGCTGCCGCCGCCGCGGAACGGCCTTCCGTTGCGCAGCAGCCTGCCGTCCTCGGCGGTCCCGTAGTGCCCGGGCAGCCACAGCTTCGACTCGATCAGCACCAGGCGTTTCCCGCACAGCACGGCGTGGTCGACGTCGGCGAACACCGAGCCGGGCCAGGCGAGGCCGTGGAAGATCCGGGCGCCGGGCAGCCGGGTCAGGTAGCCCTCCAGCAGGTCCGCGGTGAGGCGCTCGGCCAGCTCGTCGCGCTCGGTGCCGGGCGTGCCGAACACGGTGCGGCCGCCGAACTCCTCGGCGTACTCCTCGCGGGCCTTCCTCGCGCGCAGGTAGCCGCGGGCGAGCCGCTGGACCAGCAGCGCGGTCCCGGCGGTCAGCAGCAGCCAGACGACGAGCACCGGCGGCGAGAACCCTACCCCGGTCACCAGCGGCAGCAGCACGAGCACCATCCCGGCCACCGCGGCGACCGCCGGCGCGTGCCCCGGCCCGCGCCGCCTGCCGTGCCGCATCCGGGTGTCCTCGGCGGCGAAGTGCCACCAGCTCAGGTCTTCGGCGTCGAGATCGGGCAGGCCGGGGACGAACCCCGGCTCGTCGCCGAAGCGGCGTCGCGGCCGCGCCCGGACCGGCACGGGCACCACGGTGGCGCCGCCGGAGTCGTAGCGGGCCCGGGCGACGGGGTCGCTCAGGACGTCGTAGGCCTCGCGAAGCAGCCGGAACGTGCCGACCGTACCGCCGCCGTCGGGGTGCATCGTCTTGGCCAGCCGGCGGTAGGCCGTCTTGACGTCGGCCGCCGTGGCGTCCCGGCGGACGCCGAGCACCTCGTAGTAGTCGACGTCGGGCACGCGGGCGTTCACCTCCGGTTGGCTGCGCGAAGACTTTATGGGGTCGGGGTTTCGCGTCCGTCACCGCCTCCTCGGCGCGCCAGGGTGATGCCCGCGCGCCAGGTCACCGCGGTGTCCGACGTTCTACCGCCGTCGGCGGCCCGCGTGGGCGGCCCGGTGTGGTGGCTTCCGCGGGAGCGTGACGGCGCGTCTCGCGGCGCCTGCGTCACGTTTGCGGTGCTCGGCGACCGTCCATTGAGGACTGTTTGTCGCCCGGAAGTGTTGCGGTCGCCGGAAAATGCGGGTTGTACGTGACTTTTCGTAGTCGGATTTCACTCGAATAGACGCGAACACGTGTTCGAATACTCGGCTACGATGGAGGCATGTCCCCGGCAACCCCCAGACGTGACGGGCCCACCGCCACCCCACCTCGGCAGCGGGCCCGTCACCCTCACCGCTCGCGCAGCAGGAACCGCTGCAGCTTCCCGCTCGCGTTGCGCGGCAGCGCGTCGATGAACCGCACCCGGCGCGGGTACTTGTACGGCGCCGCCACGGCTTTGGCGTGTTCCTGCAGGGCGTGCACGACGTCCGGGCCCGGGGTGACGCCGGGCCGCAGCACGACGAACGCGGTGACGACCGCGCCGCGGTCCGGGTCGGGCGTGCCGACCACCGCGCACTCCTCGACGTCCGGGTGGGTCAGCAGCACCTCTTCGACCTCGGGAGCGGCGATGTTGTAACCGGAGGAGACGATCATGTCGTCGCTGCGCGCCACGAACCGGAAGTAGCCGTCCGGCTCGCGGACGTAGGTGTCGCCGGTGATGTTCCAGCCGTCGCGCACGTAGTCCGCCTGCCGGGGGTCGTCGAGGTAGCGGCACCCGGTGGGGCCCTGCACCGCCAGCAGTCCGGGCGTGCCGTCGGGCGCCGGCCGGCTGCCGATATTCAGGCCGGTATTCAGGCCGGTATTCAGACTGTCGACGTCCAGGACGGCGGCGCGGAAACCGGGGACGACCTTGCCGGTCCGGCCGGGGCGGACGTCGCCGTCGGCCGCGGAGATGAACACGTGCAGCATCTCCGTGCTGCCGATGCCGTCGATGAGCGGCCGTCCGGTGACCTCGCGGTACTGCTCGGCCACGGTGGCGGGGAGTGCTTCCCCGGCGGAGACCGCGCGGCGCACCCCGGCCAGCAGCGGCCCCTCGCCGGCGGCGAGGATCGCGCGGTAGGCGGTCGGTGCGGTGAACAGCACCGTCACCGCCTGCTCGGCGACGATCGACGCCAGCTCCTTCGGCGTCGCGCGTTCCAGCAGGAGCACGGAGGCGCCGGCGCGCAGCGGGAACACCAGCAGGCCGCCCAGCCCGAAGGTGAAGGCCAGCGGCGGGGTGCCGCAGAACAGGTCGCCGGCTTCCGGCCGCACGACGTGCCGGGAAAAGGTGTCGGCGATGGCGAGCAGATCGCGGTGGAAGTGCATGGTCGCCTTCGGGGTCCCGGTCGTGCCGGAGGTGAAGGCGAGCAGCGCGACGTCGTCGGCGGCCGTCGGCACGTCGGCGAAGGCCGCCGGGTGGCGTTCGCAGCGCTCGGCCAGTTTCATACCGTAGGCGACGACGGGCAAATCCGGCGGTAGTTCGTCGAGCAGGTGCTCGTCGCACAGGGCGACGCTCGGCCGGGCCTTCTCGACGATCTTGTCGAGCTCGTGCCGGCGCAGCATCGGCATGGTCGTCACGGCGACCGCGCCGGCCTTGAGGACGCCGAGCCAGCACGCCGCGAGCCACGGCGTGTTGGTGCCGCGCAGGAGCACGCGGTTCCCGGGCACGACGCCGAGTTCGGCGGTGAGGACGTGCGCGATGCGGTTGGCGCGGGCAAGGACCTCGCCGTAGGTCCACGTCTCGTGCGGCGACTTGTCCGGCGACTTGTCCGGCGAGCGCAGGCATGGCCGGTCCGGGCCCAGGCGGGCGATGGTGTCGTCGAGCAGCGCCGTGGCGGCGTTGAGGCGGTCGGGGTACCGCAGTTCCGGCAGGTCGAACACGAGCCGCGGCCACTGGTCGCCGGGCGGCAGCCGGTCGCGGCAGAACGAGTCGGTGTGAGCGCTGGGAGTAAGCCTCATCGCAGCCCCTCGGGTCTCGACCGCAGGATCGCTCCGTACCTCGAGGAATGTAACACCGGTTGCGACCGTCGAGAAGGCGCAATGTCGTACCGATGACGGCGGCGACCGAGAGGCGATTTGCGTGTCAGTCCTCCGCGGCGGCCGGGGCGACGACGGCGTCCGGCTGGCCGGCGCGGCGGAGTGCCTCGGCGACGAACCCGCCGGCCTTCAGTTCCTCGACCAGCCCGTGCAGGAACGCGATCGTCGCCGGGCGGCGATCGGGGGTCGTGCAGACGGCCTGGCGGATCTCCATGAACCGTTCGGGGATGACTCGCGTCCCCGGGTGCGCGGCGGCGTAGGCGGTCACCGGACGGCGGATCCCGGCGGCCACCTCCAGGCCGTGGGCTTCGAACGCGGTGACACCGTCTTCGCCGCGCACGATCGTCGCGTGCCGGAGGGTCCTGGTGAGGTACAGGTCGTAGGCGGACCCTTCTTTCACCCCGATCCGCACGCCCGGCCGGTCCACCTCGGCCGGCGAAGCGAAGGGCGACTCGCGCGGCACGAGGTACACGCCTTCGATGACGACGTACGGCGCGGTGAAGGCCACCTCGGCCGCCCGGGCCGGCTCGACGGCCAGGAACGCGAGGTCGGCGGCGCCCGAAGTCAGCGCTTCGAAGGACTTGCGCGCCGCGTCGAAGCAGGCGAACTCCACGGGCACGTCCAGCCGCGCGGCCACCTCGCGGGCAAGATCGACGGTGACCCCGCCCGGTTCGGCCGGCGTACCGTGCGCGAGCACGGGATTCCCGAGGTTGACGGCGGCCCGCAGGGTACCGGTAGGCGCGAGATCGGCGGCGACGGCGGAAAGTTCTCCCATGCCCGGCGACGGTAGCGGGACTCCCCGCCGGCCGCCCCGCGGTTGTCGCTCACGCTACCGGCTGCCCGTGGTGGTCGTTGGTGTCGTCGGCTGCCCCGCGGTTGTCGCTCACGCCACCGGTGGCCGGTCCGCTGTGGCCAGCTCGTAGACCGTCTCCTGCTGGTACACCTCGCCCGGCCGCAGGACCGTGCTGGGGAAGTCCGGGCGGTTCGGCGAGTCCGGGAAGTGCTGGGCCTCCAGCGCGAACCCGGCGCCGCGGTGGTACCGCCGGCCGCTGGTGCCGGCCAGGTCCTCGGTGAGGTAGTTGCCCGAATAGAACTGCAGGCCCGGCTCGGTCGTCCACATCGTCAACAGGCGGCCGGACGCCGGGTCCCATGCCCGGGCGGCGAACGGCGAACCGTCGTCCAGCACCCAGTTGTGGTCGTAGCCCTGCCCGATCACCAGCTGGGGGTCGGGCTCGCCGAGGCGGGCGCCGATCGACGTCGTGGTGCGGAAGTCGAACGGCGTTCCTTCGACCGGGGCCGGGTCGCCCATGGGGAGCAGGCCCTCGTCGGCCGGGCAGAAGCGGCTTGCGTTGATCGTCAGCCAGTGCTCGTGGACGTCGCCGCTGCCTTCGCCCGCCAGGTTCCAGTACGTGTGGTTGGTCAGGTTGACGACCGTCGGCGCGTCGGTGGTCGCACGGTAGGTGATGCGCAGCCGGTCGCCCGGGTCGACGCGGTAGGTCACCTCGGTGGTGAGCCGGCCGGGGTAGCCCTGGTCGCCGTCCGGGCTGATCAGGGTGAGCCGCAGTGCGGCACCTTCGGCGTCGGCGAACGCGGCCGCCGACCACACGCGTGTGTCGAACCCTTCGGGGCCGCCGTGCAGGCTGTTCTTTCCGTTGTTCACCGGCACCCGGTGCAGGACGCCGTCCAGGGTGAACGTGCCGCCGGCGATCCGGTTGGCGTACCGGCCGATCAGCGCGCCCAGGAACACCCGGGCCGCGTCGGGCCGGTTGTTGGCGACGTACCCGTCCAGCGTGGGGAAGCCCAGGACGACATTGCCCGGCCGCCCGTCGCGGTCCGGTGCTTCCAGTGACTGGATCACGCCGCCGTAGTCGAGGACGCGGACGGTCAACCCGCCCGGCCGGCCCAGGGTGTACCGGTGGACGTCGGCGTCGCCGGCGCGGCCGAAGAACTCCCGGGTGGGCTCGGGCAGGGGCAACACGGTCATCGGACGGTCCTCCAGCGGCTGTTAGCGCTAACAGTCCGTGAAGACTCTAGGTTCGCGGGCACGCACGGTCAAGAGACGCGTCCGCCGCCCGCCGGGCGGGTGCCCAGCAGGCGGTGGGCCCGCAGCGCCATCTGGATCTCCAGCCGCTTCGCCGGGTCCGCCAGCCGGTCGCCGAACAGGTCGGTCAGCTGGCTCACCCGGTACCGGACCGTCTGCGGGTGGATGCCGAGGGCCTGCGCGATCTCCGGGGTGCTCCCGTTGTGCTCCAGCCAGCTCAGCAACGTCTCCGACAGCCGCGTCTGCTGCTTCGCCGTCAGGTTCCGGAAGGGGGCGAGCACCTTCGCCGACAGCTCGTCCAGCAGGAACCGGTCGGCCAGCAGCCAGTGCGTCGCCAGGTGATCGGCCGTGTGCGTCACCGGGTCGTCGCCGGCCAGGCCGCGGCGGACGAGGTCCAGCGTGCGGCGGGCCCACAGGAGCGACGTCGCCGCGTCGGCCGGGCGGACGCGGGGGCCGACCGCCGCGCGCCAGCCCGGCAGGCGGCCTTCGAGCCCGCGCAGGTCGCGGTCCGGGTTCGGGGTCAGCAGGCAGGGCTCGGGGCCGTCGAGATCGACGAGCACGTCGTCGGCGACCTGGGGAGACGGCGGGCGCTGCAGCTCGGTCCGCGGGTCGAGCGCGACGACGGTGACCCACTCCGGCATGGTCCACTGCGCCGCCTTGGCCATCGTCGCGAGCGCCGCGGGGGACGACGGCGGGCTGGCGAGCAGCAGTTCGAACAACCGGCGCCGCCGCCGGTCGAGCGTGCCCGTCGCCATCGCCTGCGCCAGCGTGTATCCCTCGACCGAGTAGGACGAAATCTCTTCCACGTAAGCGAAGATGGCCTCCGCGCCGACGCAGAGCACCGCCGCCGGGAAGCGGTGGGCCTGGCCCAGCTCGGCGATGTAACGCCACGCCGCCCGGCCACCCGCGCGGTAGGCGGCCTGCAGCGAGTTGAGGCTGCCGCCGTCGTGGTGGACGCGTTTCCCGACCTCCACGAACAGCTTCGCCCAATTGTCCTGAGTGGACGCCAGGTTCTCGATGCTGTCGATGCAGCTGAGCACCGCGTGCTCGATGGCCAGCACGATCATCTTGCCGAACTCGCCCTCGAGGGGCTTGGCGTACTCCGGCACGGACCGCTGGATCTCCTCGAGGATCCGCCGGGCGAGCGGGTCGGCGTGCGGCCGGAACCGCCGCGCGAGCTCCGACGGCAGCGAGCACCACAGCTGCCGCGCGCGGGGAGCGCTCCTCGGGTGCGGAACCGCCGCCGCCTGCGTGACCGTCCGGGTCATGGTCATGGTCCACACCCCTCGCAGCACCTCGTGGAAAGGTCGCGCCTTCGTCGGCGCGGAGGTCATGTACTCACACGGGATCGGACTTGGCAACCGCCACCCCTGCGCGGAGATCGGGTTCTGTCACCCCGGGGCCAACAGCCGCACCGGGGTTTGTCACGTGCCCGACAAACCGCGGATCACTCACCGTGGCACGGGTTTCCGCACTCCGATTTGTGAAGCGGGACGGTATCTTCGCGCGCCTTCCCGTTGTTAGCGTGATCAACCCCGGTACGCGGGAGGAGACGGATGACGACGCTCGTTTCGTGGTGCTTCCGCCGCGCCGGCGTGGTCACCGTGCTGTGGCTGGTGGCGCTGGCCGGGCTCGGGTTCGCCGCGCTGCGCACCGGCGCGGCCTTCCGCGACACGGTGGACCTGCCCGCCGCGGACAGCACGGCGGCGGCGAACCTGCTGCGCGGCAGCGGGGCGGCCGGCGACGAGGAACGCGTCGTCGTCCGCGCGCCGGACGGCCCGGTCGACAGCGGCGCGGGCCGCGCCCGGCTCGACGCGCTCGCCGCCCGGCTGACGACGGTCCCGCACGTCGTCGCGGTCTCCCCACCACCCGGCCGCGTGTCCGCCGACCGGACCACCGCGGTGCTCACCGTGCGGTTCGACGCGCCGGCCACGGACCTCGGACAGGGCACGGCCGACGCGTTCGCCGCCGTCGTCCGCGACGCCGCCGGCCTCACCGCCGGGGCGTCCGGCGAGCTCGCCGCGACGACGGCGGCCGCGCCCGACCTGGGCAACGCCGGGATCGGCCTGCTCGCCGCGGCCCTGGTGCTGCTGGTGACCTTCGGCTCGCTGACGTGCGTGCTGCTCCCGGTCCTCACCGCCGCGGTGTCGGTCGGCTGTGCGCTCGCCGCCGTGACGCTGGTGTCGCACGTCCTGACCGTGCCGAAGATCAGCACCGAGATCGCCGCGCTGCTCGGGCTCGGTGTCGGCGTCGACTACGCGCTGTTCGTGCTCACCCGCTACCGGCAGGGTCGCCGGGACGGCACCGAACCGGCGGCGGCGCTGGCCGTCGCGGCCGCGACGTCCGGCCGCAGCGTGGTCTTCGCCGGGCTCACCGTGTGCGTGTCGCTGGCCGGAATGCTGACCGTCGGCCTGCCGTTCCTGACCGGGATCGCGGTCGCCGCCGCCGTTTCGGTGCTGCTGACGGGGTTCGCCGCACTGACCCTGCTGCCGGCGTTGCTGCGGCCGGTCGCCCGGCGGATGCGTGTCCGGCCGGACGGCAGCGGCGGCCGCTGGGCCCGGCTCGCGCGGTCGGTGACCGCCCGGCCCGGGCCGTACACCGTGGCCGCGCTGCTGGTCGTGGCCGTGCTCGCGCTGCCGATGACCGAGCTGCGGCTGGGCGTGCCGGGCGCCGCGTCCGACCCGCCCGGCAGCGTCACGCGGACCGCCGCCGAGTTGCTGGAAGCGGGCTTCGGGCCGGGCGCGGACGCCCCGCTGCTGGTCGTCGGGACCAGCGGCTCGCCGGACATGCTCCGGGAGGCGCTGCTCGCGAGCGCCGACGTCGAGCCGCCCGTTCCGCTGCCCGGGGATCGCTGGCTGCTCACGGTGATCCCGAGGACCGCGCCCGACGATCCGGCCACCGGCGACCTACTGGCCTCCACGCGGGTGATGGCCACCGTCGTCGGCAGCCCGGACGCGCACGTCGGCGGCGCCGTCGCGGCCAAAGCCGACTTCTCGGCGGCGATCACCGCGCGGCTGCCGCTGTTCTTCGCCAGTGTCGTCGGTATTTCGGTGCTGCTGCTGGCCTGGGTGTTCCGCAGTGTGCCGATCCCGCTGACCGCGGCGGTGATGAACCTGCTGACGGCGGCCGCGACGACCGGCGCGGTCGTGTTCGCCTTCGGCGGCCCGATCGAGCCGTACCTGCCGGTGTTCCTGTTCGCCGGGCTGTTCGGGCTGTCCATGGACTACGAGGTCTTCCTCATCGCCCGCATCCAGGAGGCGTGGCGCCGCCACGGGGACACGCGCGCGGCGGTGGTCGACGGCGTCGCGGCGACCGGCCGCACCATCACCGCCGCCGCGTTGATCATGGCGCTGGTGTTCGTGTCGTTCGCCTTCGTCGACGCCCGCGTCGTGCGGGAGGCGGGTGTCGGGCTGACCGTCGCCGTGCTCCTGGACGCGGTCGTCGTCCGGTGCGTGCTCGTGCCCGCGGTGATGGCCCGCCTCGGCCCGGCGAACTGGTGGTTTCCCGGCCGCCGGACGACGGTCGTCCGCGAGCCGGTGGGGAGCGCGCGATGACGCGGCGGACGGCGACGCTGGCGCTGGTCGCGCTCGGGGCGTTCGTCACGACGCTGGACAACACGATCGTCGCCGCGGGCGCGCCGTCGATCGCCCGTGACCTCGCGCTGGGCCTCGGGGCACTGCCGTGGGTCGCGCTCGGGTACATGCTGCCGTTCGCCGGGTTGCTGCTGGTGGCGGGCGCGCTGGTGGACTGCTGGGGACGGCGCCCGGCCCTGACGGCCGCCCTCGTCCTGTTCGGCTGCGGCGCGGCGGCGGGCGGGCTGGCGGGCTCGCTGTGGCTGCTGGTCGCCGCCCGCGTGCTCCAGGGCGTGGCGGCCGCCTTCCTCGTGCCCGGCCTGCTGAGCCTGCTGCGGACGAACCTCGACGCGCGCGGCCGGACGCTCGGCGCCGCGGTCTGGACGGCGTGCCTCGCGGCCGCGCTGGCCCTCGGCCCCGCCCTCGGCGGTGTCCTGAGCGAATACCTCGGCTGGGCCTGGATCTTCTTCGTCAACCTGCCCTTCGTGGCGGCGATGCTCGTCCTGGTGCCGGCAGCCGTGTCACGCGGCCGGGCCGGGGGGACCCGCGCGCCGCCGGTGACGGCGATGATCCTGGTGACGGCGAGCCTGGTGCTGCTCACCACGGCGCTGGCCGAACCCCGGTTCGCGCTGCCGCTGCTCGCCGCGGCGGCCGTGCCCGGCGTGGCGTTCCTGATCCGGGAGCAGCGGGCGCGGGAGCGGCTGGTCCCGGCGGCCCTGACCGGCAACCGGGTGTTCACGGGGGCACTCGTCCTGCAGCTGCTGTGGGGCTTGGGGATTTCGGGCGTCTTCTTCTACACGCCGCTGCTGCACCAGGAGTTCCTCGGGCTCGGCCCGCTCCGCGCCGGGCTGCCGCTCGCGCTGGTCGCGGTGGCGGTCGTGCTGGCGGCGCCGTTCGTCCCCGCCGCCGCGTCCCGCGCCGGTCCACATCGGACGGTGGCGGCCGGGCTGGCCGCGGTCGGGACCGGGTTGCTCGCCCTCGCCGCGGTGAACCACATCCCGGCGCTGCTGCCCCGCGTCGCGGGCATGGTGCTGATCGGGGCGGGCTCGGCGTTCACCGTCCCGATGACCTCACACGCGCTGGATGTCGTGGCGGAGCAGCATTCCGGTGCGGCTTCCGGGTTGCTCACCGCGGCCCGGGAGCTGTCGAGCGCGCTGGGCGTGGCGGCGATCGGTGCCGTGCTGACCGCGGTGCGCGGGCTGCGGCTCGACGCGGGCGTCCCGCCCGGTGCGGCCCTGGCGAGCGGGTACACCGCCGGTCTGCTCACCGCGGCCGGGCTGACGTTCGCCGGCGCGCTGCTGGCCGTCCGCGTGCTGCGGCACCGTGCTACCTCGTCGCCGCATGACAAAAGCGCGGTCCCCTGATCCGTTTCCCGATGAGTATCCGAGTTCGCGTTCGTTGACAACCGCACCGGCGGCTCTTCACTCTGCGCCGGTAACCGCTCTTTGCGAGGAGCCATGGAAACCATTTCCCAGCCGGTTCCCCTCACCGGCGAAGCAGCTGCCGACGGCGAGTCGTTCGCGACCCTGCTGGGCCACTGGGCGCGCCGCCTCGGCGACCGGGTCGCGGTGACCTACCTGGACCACCGGTACGGCGTGGACGGCCGGGCGGTGACGCTCACCTGGCGCGAGCTCGACGAGCGGGTCGACGCGGTCGCCGCGCGACTGTCCGAACTGGCCGGTCCCGGTGACCGGGCGGCGGTGCTGGCCGGTCAGTCCGCCGACTACGTCGTCGCGTTCCTCGGCGCGCTGCGGGCCGGGCTGGTCGCCGTGCCGCTGTTCGCCCCGGGCCTGCCCGGACACGAGGGCCGGCTGGCCGCGGCGCTCGCCGACTGCGGCCCGCGGGTCGTGCTGACCACGGCCGCGGAAACCGGCGCGGTCACCGGGTTCCTCGGCGGTTGCGGCGTCGCCGCGGCGGTGGTCGCCGTCGACACCGTGCCCGCGGTCGCGCCCGGGACGCGCGACTGGCCTGCGCCGGATCCCCGCGAACCGGCGTACCTGCAGTACACCTCGGGTTCCACGCGCTCGCCGGCCGGGGTCGTGCTGACCCACGGCAACGTGCTCGCCAACGCGCGCCAGGCGTGTGCCGCCTACGGCGCCGAAAGCGGGACGACGTCGGCGGTGAGCTGGCTGCCACTGTTCCACGACATGGGGCTCATCCTGGGCATCGGCGCGCCCGTGGCCGGCGGCCTGGCGTCGGTGCTGATGGACCCGCTGGCGTTCCTGGAGCGGCCCGCACGGTGGTTGCGGGCGCTTTCGGCCAGTCCGGGCGGGATCAGCGCGGCCCCCAACTTCGCCTACGCCTACTGCGCTTCGCGGGTCACCGAAGCCGAAAAGGACTACCTGGAGCTGAGCCGGGTCGTCTCGCTGATCAACGGCAGCGAGCCGGTGCTGCCGGCCACGATCGCGAAGTTCCACGACGCCTTCGCCGGGTGCGGGCTGCGCCCGGAGGTCCACCGGTCCTCCTACGGCCTGGCGGAAGCCACCGTCCTGGTTTCCGTCACGGACGCCGGGAAGCCGCCCCGGCAGGTCACCTTCGACCGGGCCCGGCTCGCCGCCGGGCACGCCGAGCCGGCCCCGCCCGGCGCCGCCGCCACGACGCTCGTCTCGTGCGGGCGCCCGGTCGGCCAGCGCGTGCGGATCGCCGACCCGGTGACCGGGGCGCACGCCGAACCCGGTGCGGTGGGCGAAATCCGGGTCAGCGGCCCGAATGTCGGAAGCGGGTATTGGGGCCGGGCCGAAGCGTCGGCGGCCACCTTCGGCCTGCCGCCGCGCGATCCGGGCACCGGCGAGGGCTGGCTGGCGACCGGCGACCTCGGCGTGGTCTTCGACGGTGAGCTGTTCGTGACCGGCCGCCTGAAGGACCTGGTCGTCGTCGACGGCCGCAACCACTACCCGCAGGACATCGAGCAGACGGCGGAAGAGCACCCGGCGGTCCGGCCGCATTCCGCCGCGGCCTTCGCGATCGACAGCGGCGAAGGGGAAGCCGCGGTCGTCGTCCTGGAGCGCGCCAAGGACACCGAAGCCGACGTCGTCGCGGCGACGGCGGAACTGCGGGCGGCGGTGTCGGCCGGGCACGGCCTGCGCCTGCACGACGTCGTCTTCCTGCCGCCCGGCGAGGTGCCACGCACGTCGAGCGGCAAGATCAGCCGGGCTCGCTGCCGGGAGTCCTATCTGGACGGAACGCTCACCGTGCGGCGGCTCGCATGAGCGCGCCGGACGCCGCCGCGATCCGCGCCTGGCTGACCGCGCGGACCGGCGAGGCCGACCCGGACCGGCCCCTGCACGAAACCGGACTGTCCTCACGGGACGCCACGGTCCTCGCCGCGGACCTCGGCCGGTTCGTCGGCCGCCCGCTCGCCCCGACGCTGGTGTGGCAGTACCCGACGATCACCGCGCTCGCCGACCATCTGTCCACTGTGGAATCGATGCCGGATTACATTCCCTTGCGGGAGGACGGGGAACCGATCGCGGTCGTCGGCCTCGGCTGCCGCCTGCCGGGCGGGATCGAGTCCCCGCAGGCGTTCTGGCGGTTCCTCGAGGCCGGCGGTGACGGCATCGGCGAGGTCCCCGAGGGCCGCTGGGAGACGTTCGCCCCGGCCGAAGACCTCGCCGGCGTGCCCGCGCGCGGCGGGTTCCTCGACGACGTCGCCGGGTTCGACGCGGAGTTCTTCGGCATCACCCCGCGCGAGGCCGAGGCGATGGACCCGCAGCAGCGGCTCCTCCTGGAGGTCGTCTGGGCGGCGCTGGAGCACGCCGGCATCCCGCCGGGCCGCCTGTGCGGCAGCCGGACCGGCGTGTTCGTCGGGCTGTCGGCCACCGAGTACGGCTCGCTGACGATGACCGACGTCCCGGGCGTCGACGTCTGGTCGGGCACCGGGGCCGCGGCGAGCATCGCGGCGAACCGGCTCTCGTACCTGCTCGACCTGCGCGGTCCCAGCCTGACCCTGGACACGGCGTGTTCGTCGTCGCTGGTCGCGGTGCACCAGGCGGTGCAGAGCCTGCGCCGCGGCGAGAGCGAGACGGCGCTCGCGGCCGGGGTGAACGTGCTGCTGTCGCCGGGGATCACGGCCGGGTTCCACCGCGCGGGGGTGCTGGCCGCGGACGGCCGCTGCAAGCCGTTCGACGCCGGCGCGGACGGCATCGCCCGCGGCGAGGGCTGCGGGGTGGTGGTGCTCAAGCCGCTGCGGGCGGCCCGGCGGGCGGGGGACCGGGTGCTGGCGGTGATCCGCGGCAGCGCGGTGAACTCCGACGGCCGGTCCAACGGCCTGACCGCACCCAACCCGGAAGCCCAGGCCGCCCTGCTGCGCGACGCCTACGCGGTATCGGGCGTCGATCCGTCCTCTGTGGACTACGTCGAGGCGCACGGGACCGGGACGCCGCTGGGCGATCCGCTGGAGGCGGGGGCGCTGGTTTCGGTGCTCGGGGCCGGGCGCACGTCGGAGCGTCCGCTGCTGCTCGGCTCGGTGAAGAGCAACCTGGGCCACCTCGAAGGCGCGGCCGGGATCACCGGGCTGCTCAAGGTGGTGCTGGCGATGACGCACCGGCGGCTGCCGCCGAGCCTGCACTTCCGCACGCCGAACCCGCACATCGACTTCACCGGGCTGGAGGTGGTCGCCTCGGGCACGGACTGGCCGCGCTACTCCGGGACCGCGCGGGCCGGGGTGTCGGCGTTCGGGTTCGGCGGCACCAACGCGCACGTCGTGCTGGAGGAATGGCCCGCGGCGGCGTTCCCGCCCCGCGGTGGGCCGGAGGGCCCGCAGGTGTTCGCGTTGTCGGCCCGGTCGGCGGAGGTGCTGCGGACGCGGGCCGCGGAGCTGGCGGACTGGCTCGAGTCCCGCGAGGTCCCGCTCGACGCGGTCGCGTCGACGCTCGCCCACCGGCGCGAGCACCTGCCGGTGCGGGGCGCGGTGGTCGGGGAGAGCCGGGACGAAGTGGTCACGGCGTTGCGCGAGCTGGCGGCGGGCCGGGGTATCACGAGCGGCGCAGCCGGTGCCGGTCCCAAGCGCCCCAATGTGGCATTGGGTGCGTTGGATGCACCGAACGCCACATTGGGTGCGTTGAGCGCACCGAACGCCACATTGGGGCGTTCGGGAGTCGTCTTCGTGTTCTCCGGCTATGGGTCCCAGTGGAGCGGGATGGGACGGCTGCTGCTGCGCTCCGAGCCCGCGTTCCGCGCGGAGATCGACGCGCTGGATCCCGTCTTCCGCGACGGCGCCGGGTTCTCCCTGCGGGAGGCTCTCGAAGGCGAACTCCCCGGCCTGGCCGCGACCCAGCTCGCCTTGTTCGGGATGCAGCTGGCCCTCGCCGAGCTGTGGCGGGCGCACGGCGTCGCTCCGGCCGCCGTGCTCGGGCACTCGATGGGGGAGGTCGCCGCCGCTGTCGTCGCCGGGGCGCTCGATGTCTCCGGCGGGCTGCGGATCATGGCCGCGCGGGCGCGGCTGCTCGCCGAACTCGACCTCGGCGGCGGTGGTGCCATGGCCGTCGTCGAGCTTTCCCCCGCCGAGGTCGCGGAATTTCCCGAAGTCACCGTCGCGGTGTACGCGTCGCCGACCCAGTGCACCATCAGCGGGGCCGCCGACGCCGTGGCGGCCGTGGTCGAGCACGCCGAAAGCCGCGGCAGGCTGGCCCGGCGGCTGCCGGTCGGCGGGGCCGGGCACTCCGCCGCCGTCGATCCCGTGCTCGGGCGGTTCCGTGCCGCGCTGGCCGGGCTCGCTCCCGGGCAACCCGGAATCGCTTGCTACAGCAGCGTTCTCGACGATCCGCGGGAGACGCCCACCTTCGACGCCGACTACTGGGCGGCGAACCTGCGCCGTCCGGTGCGGTTCAGCCAGGCCCTCCAGGCGGCCGCCGAAGACGGCCACACCGTCTTCGTCGAAATCTCGCCGCACCCGGTGGCTCTGGCCGCCGTCGAGCAGACCGTCGGCGAAACCGGCCTGGCCTCGGCGAGCCGCCGGATCGACGAGCGGACGGCCTTCCTGACCAGCCTCGCCCGGCTGCACGTCGACGGCCGGCCCGGGGTGCTGGACGCCCGGCCCCGGACGTCGCCGGTCGAGCTGCCCGGGCCGGTCTGGCGGCACCGGCGGTTCTGGCCGCGGCCCGCCGTCCGCTCGGGCGGTGCGCATCCGCTGCTCGGCGTGCACGTCGAAAACCCCGCCGGCGGGCACCTGTGGCGCGGGGACGTCGGCACCGCCGCGCTGCCGTGGCTGGCCGACCACACCGTGCGCGGCGAACCCGTGTTCCCGGCGACCGGCTTCCTCGAACTGGCCCTCGCCGCGGCCGGGCCCCGCGGGCGCGTCCTCGACCTCGAACTGCGCGAGCTGCTCCCGCTGGCCGGGCACACCGAGGTGACGACCGGTCTCGGTGGCACCGAGCTCAGCGTGCACGCCAAGTCCGCGCGCGGCGAGTGGGTCCGGCACGCCACCGCGCGGATCGGCACCGGGGGCACGCCGTCACCGCCGTTCGGGAACGCCGGCGGCGAACCGGTCGACCTGTACCGGGCGCTGGCCGAGCTGGGCCAGTCCTACGGCCCGGCTTTCCGCGGCCTGCGCCGGGTGACCGCCGCGCCCGGCCGCGCGTCGGCGGCGATCGTGCAGCCCGAAGCCGACCACCCCGCCTACGTGCTGCACCCCGCGCTCGCCGACGCCTGCCTGCACGCGCTCGCCGCGGCCGTCGGCGAGGCGGACGCCCTCTACGTGCCGCTCGCCGTGGGCGAAGTGGTCGTCGCCGGGGACCCGCGCCGGGGTGTGCGGGTGGACGCCGTGCTCGGGGAAGCCGGGGACGGCGTGCTCGGCAGCGTCCAGCTGGTCGACGCCGACGACGTCGTCCTCGTGGAGTTCCGGGACGTCTACTGCCGCCGGTTCCGCGACACGGCGTCGGCGAGGCTGCTGTTCGAGGCGGCCTGGCAACCGGCCGAGCTGCCCGCCGCGCCGGCACGGGCCCACCGCTGGATCGTGCTGACCGACGGCGAATGCGCCGGGGACGACGTGCGGACGGCCCGCCTCGGCGACCGGCGGCAGCTGGCGAAGCTGCTGCGAGACGGCGAAGTGACCGCGGTGCTCGCCATGCTCACCCGCGAAGCCGGACCCGACCCGGCGGGGGCGGCGCGGCTGGTCGAGACCCTGACCGGCGTCGTCGCCGAGCTGGCCGAGCTGCCGGTGCCGCCCCGGTTGTGGCTGGTCGGCACCGGCGCACAGAGCGTCCTGCCCGGCGAGCGGGGCGATCCGGACCAGGCCGCGCTGCGCGGGCTCGTGCGCGTGCTCGCCTTCGAACACCCCGAACTCCGGGTGAGCCAGGCCGACTTCGACGGCGACGCGGCCCGGCTGTGGGACGAAGTCCGCGCGGACGGGCCGGACGACGAGGTCGCCTGGCGCGACGGCGTCCGGTACGCCCGGCGGCTGGTCCGTCCCGCGCTCGGCGACCCGGTGCGCGAGCCGGTCCGCGATGGCGCCTACGTCATCACCGGCGGGCTCGGTGGCCTCGGCCTCGCCGCGGCGAAGTGGCTGGCCGGCCGGGGTGCGACGCGGCTGGTGCTGAACGGCCGGCACGCCGCCGACCCCGGCCTGGGCGACCTGGGCGCCGACGTGCGGGTGGTGCCCGGAGACATCGCCGAGCCGGGCACGGCGGAGAAGCTGATCGCGGCGGCCGTCGAAGGAGGCGTGCCACTGCGCGGGGTGCTGCACGCTGCCGGTGTCCTGGCCGACGGCGCCGCGATCACCCTCGACGGCGACGCGCTCGACGCCGTCTGGCGGCCTAAGGCGCTGGGTGCCTGGCGGCTCCACGAGGCGACCGCCGGGCACGAACCCGACTGGTGGCTGGTGTACTCGTCGGCGGCCGCCCTGTTCGGGTCGCCGGGCCAGACCGCGTACGCCACCGCGAACGCGTGGGCCGACGCCCTGGTCGCGTGGCGCCGGGCCCAGGGCCTCCCGGCGGCGACGATCGGCTGGGGCGCGTGGGGCGAGACCGGCGCCGCCGCCGGCTCGGCCAACCCGGTGCTCGACCCGCTCGGCACCGAGGAAGCCCTGGGCGCGCTGGACGACGTCCTGGCGTGCGACCGCGCCGCGACCGGCGTGGCCCGGGTGGACTCCGCGACCGTGCTGGAGTTGTTCCCCAGGCTGGCCGACCGGCCGTTCTTCGCGCTTTTCGCGCCGCGGACCGAACCGTCCACTTGGGACGGGCTGGACGCGCTGCGTGCCGTCCCGCCGGAGGCCGCACGGGCCGCGATCGCCGACCACCTGAGCGGGCTCGTCGCGGACCTGCTGGGCCTGGCCGAGGTCGACCGGACCGTGCCGCTCACCCAGCTCGGCCTGGACTCGCTGTCGGCGATGCGCGCCCGGGGCGCGGTGGAACGCGACTTCGGCCTGCCGCTGCCGATCCCGCTGCTCCTGCGCGGGGCCAGCCTGGCGGAGCTCGCCGGCCACCTCGCCGAGCAGGCCGGCTTCGGCTCCGCCGCGCCGCGCGAGCCCGCCGCCGCCGGGCCGCGCGACCCGGCCGAGCGCTGGGTGGCCCGGCACTGGCAGGCCGCACTGGGCGGGCCGGAGCCGGGGGTGCACGACGACTTCTTCGCCGCGGGCGGCGACCTCGAACGGGCGCGGCGGTTGTGGTCGGTTTTCGCCGAAGAGCTGGACTCGGTGCCGGACGTGGAACGGCTGTTCGCGACACCGACGGTCGCCGCGATGGCCGACCTCCTGCGCGCGGAGCTCGAAGGCCACGGCGGCGGCCCGGTACGGCTGCTGCGCGACGGCGTCGGCGCCGAGCCGGTGTTCCTCTTCCACCCCGCTGGCGGGCCGACGAGCGTTTACCGCGAGCTCGTGCGGCTGCTGCCCGAAGGCCGGCCGGTGTACGGGTTCGAGCGGATCGACGAGGACACCGTCGAGGGCAAGGCCGCCCGCTACCTCGAGCTGATCCGCGAAATCCAGCCCCACGGCCCGTACCGGCTGGGTGGCTGGTCGTTCGGCGGCTGCCTGGCGCACGAGACCGCGCGGCGGCTGACCGCGGCGGGCGAGCGGGTCGACCTGGTGGTCCTGATCGACACGATCCTGCCGCTGCCGGACACCGGGACCCCGGCGGAAGAGCTGCTGCTGGAACGCTTCGACCGGTTCGCCGACCACGTGTCGCGGACGTACGGGGTGCCGTTCACCGTGCCGCGCGAGGAGCTGGCGCGGCTGGACGAGGACGCCCAGATCCAGTGGGTCATGGCCAAGCTGACCGAGTACGTGCCGGACATGGGCGCCGGCGTCCTGCGCCACCAGTACGAGTCCTATGTGGACGCCCGGGTCGCCGAGCGGTACACCCCGGGCCGGCACGACGGCCGCGTCCTGCTGCTGCGGGCCCGCGAGCCGCACCCGCTGACCACGACGCTCGACCCGCGCTACCTGCGCACCGACGACACCCTCGGCTGGGACGAGTTCTGCGGCGCGCTCGAAGTGGTGCGGGTCCCCGGCGACCACGTGTCGATGATCGACCCGCCGCACGTGACCGCCCTCGCGGCGGCGCTGGCCGAGCGGCTCGAGGCGGAGGTGCGGTGATGGACGAGCTCACCCCGACCACGGCGTTCCGCATCGCCGACCTCGCCGCCCGGCAGGACGAAGCCGTCCGGATCGCCGAGAAGCGGGCCGTCGACCGGCAGCACGCCAAGGGCAAGCTGACCGCCCGCGAGCGCATCGGGCTGCTGCTGGACCCCGGGTCCTTCGTGGAGCTCGACCAGTTCGCGCGGCACCGCTGCGCCGAGTTCGGGATGGACGCCCACCGCCCGTGGGGCGACGGCGTGGTCACCGGGCACGGCACCGTGGACGGCCGCCAGATCTGCGTGTTCTCCCAGGACTTCAGCGTCTTCGGCGGCAGCATGGGCGAGGCCTCCGGCGAAAAGGTCCTCAAGGTGATGGACCTGGCCATGACCCTGGGCTGCCCGGTCGTCGGGATCAACGACTCCGGCGGCGCCCGGATCCAGGAAGGCGTCGTCTCGCTGGCGTACTACGCCGAGCTGGGCCGCCGCACCGCCCACGCCTCCGGGGTCGTCCCGCAGATCTCGATGATCATGGGCCCGTGCGCCGGCGGCGCGGTCTACGCCCCGGCGATGACCGACTTCACCGTGATGGTCGACGAAACCGCGCACATGTTCGTCACCGGCCCGGACGTCGTGCACGCCGTCACCGGCGAGCGGGTCACCGCCCAGGAGCTCGGCGGCGCGGCCGTGCAGAGCGAGGTGGCGGGCAACGCCCACCACCGGGCCGCCGACGAGCGGGACGCGATCGACTGGGTGCAGACCCTGCTCGCGTACCTGCCTTCGAACAACCTCGACCCCGCGCCCGAGTACGCCGACGACACCGCCCCCGATGTCACGGCGGCCGATCTCGAGCTCGACCGGCTGGTGCCCGACTCGCCGCACCAGACCTACGACATGGCCGAGCTGATCGCCCGGCTGGTCGACGACGGCGAGTTCACCGAGGTGCACAGCGCCTTCGCGGCCAACATGATCTGCGCCTTCGGCCGCGTGGAGGGCCGGACGGTCGGCGTCGTCGCGAACCAGCCGCGGCACCAGGCCGGCGTGCTCGACATCGACGCGTCCGAAAAGGCCGCCCGGTTCGTGCGTTTCTGCGACGCCTTCGGCATCCCGCTGCTCACCCTGGCCGACGTCCCCGGCTACCTGCCGGGTACGGACCAGGAACGTGGCGGGATCATCCGCCGCGGCGCGAAGCTGATCTACGCCTACTCCGAAGCGACCGTGCCGAAGGTGACCGTGGTCGTCCGCAAGGCCTACGGCGGCGGCTACGCGGTCATGGGGTCCAAGCACCTCGGCGCGGACGTCTCGATGGCGTGGCCCACGGCCGAAATCGCGGTGATGGGCGCCGAAGGCGCGGTGCGGGTGCTGTACCGGCGCGAGCTGGCCGCGCTGCCGATCGAAGAGCGGGAAGCCGCCCGCCGCCGGCTCACCGAGGAGTACCGCAAGCGCCACACCGGCCCGTACCTGGCCGCCGAACGCGGCTACGTCGACCAGGTCGTCACGCCGTCGCAAACCCGCCTGCAGGTCGCGCGGGCCCTGCGGGCGCTGCGCACCAAGCGGCAGACCCTGCCGCCCAGGAAACACGGAAACATCCCCCTGTGAAAGAGGTGTGGCGATGAAGCGGTTGCGGATCGCCTTGGTGCTGTCGGTCGTCGGGGTCCTGCTCGCCGGCGGGGTGACCGCCACCGCCGAAGCGAGCCCGGCGACCGCCGACGACGGTGCGAAAGTCGTGCAGGAGACGTGGCTGGACGCCCGGACCGTCGACCTGAAGATCGACTCGCCGGCGCTGGGCACGACCGGGATGGTCCGGCTGATCGTGCCGTCCGGCTGGGCGGCACAGCCCACGCGGACGTGGCCGGTGCTGTTCCTGCTGCACGGCTGCTGCGAGCCGGTCGACTACCGCTCGTGGGACCAGTTCACCGACGTGAAGGCGTTCACCGCGACCAAGGACGCCCTCGTCGTGATGCCGACCGACGGGCCGGCCGGGATGTACACGAAGTGGTGGAACTTCGGCCTGAGCAGCACCCCGGACTGGGACACGTTCCACACCGCCGAAGTCCGCCAGATCGTCGAACGGGGCTACCGCGGCGGCACGCGCCGGGCGATCGCCGGGCTGTCGATCGGCGGCTACGGCGCCCTCGCATACGCGTTCCTGCACAAGGGGATGTTCGGCGCGGCGGCCTCCTACAGCGGTGTGCCGGACACGCTCTACCCGGGCATCCCGGCCTGGATCGCCGGCATCCTGATCCGCACCGGGTCCTACAACATCGTGAGCCTCTGGGGCGACGTCTGGTCCATGAAGCCGCTGTGGTCCGCGCACAACCCGGCCGACCACGTCGATGACCTGCGCGGCACGGCGCTCTACGTCTCGTGCGGCAGCGGGCAGGCCGGGCCGCTCGACCCCGCCGGGGCGCAGGGCGACGTCCTGGAGACGTCGGCCCTGTTGTCGTCGCAGAGCTTCACCGACAAGCTGCGGCAGGCGAACATCCCGGCGACCGTCGACTACTACGGGCCGGGCACCCACAGCTGGCCGTACTGGCAACGCGCCCTGCACAACTCCTGGCCGGTCCTGGCCGGCGCGCTCGGCCTCCCGGCCTGAGCGGATTCCCTTTCCCCGATGGAGGTTGCGATGAAGCACGTCCATGTCCGGTCCCTGCTGCCGGCGCTCCTGGCCTGCTGCCTGGTGGCGCTCGGGGCGGTGGCCGCGAGCCCGCCCGCCGTCGCCGCGGCGCCGGTCCTGCCCGGCCCGTTCGACGACTCCTTCTACACCCCGCCGTCCCCGCTGCCCGCCGGGAAACCGGGTGACGTCATCCGGTGGCGGCCCACGGTGCCACTGCTGAACGCGCTCAACGCCGATGCCTGGCAGGTCATGTACCTCTCGACCAACGCGCAGGGCCGTCCCGACGCGGTGACCGGGACGATCCTGGTACCGAAGGGAGTCGACCCGGCCAAGGCGCCGATCGTCGGCTACGCCGTCGGCACGCAGGGCCCGGCGTTCAAGTGCACGGCCTCCAAGGCGATGGAGCGCGGCACGCTGTACGACCAGCCCGCCATCAACGACTCGCTGTCGAGCGGCTACGCCGTCGCGGTGACCGACTACGAGGGCTACTCGCCGACCACCGTGCCCACCTACATCACCGGGCAGTCCATGGGCCCGGCCGTGATCGACTCGGTGCGGGCGGCGCAGAACCTGCCGTCGGCCAAGCTGGCCAAGAGCGCCAAGGTGATCTTCCAGGGCTACTCGCAGGGCGGCGGCGGATCGATGTGGGCCGGGGAGAAGCAGCCCACGTACGCGCCTGAGCTGAACGTCGTCGGCGTCGTCGCGGGCGGGGTACCGGCCGACCTGACCGAGGTCGCCAAGGGCCTCGACGGCTACGTCGGCTTCGGGTTCCTGGCCTTCGCCTCGGTCGGGCTCGACGCGGCGTACCCGGACCTGAAGCTGGACTCCTTCCTCAACGACACGGGCCGTCAGCAGCTCGACGACGCGAAGAAGAACGCCTGCATGCTGGAGCTGCTGCTGAACTACCCGTTCAAGAAGATCAGCGACTTCACGACGTCGAACCCGCTGGACACGCCGCAGTGGCAGGCGCGGCTGGCGCAGAACAAGCTCGGTGCCCACCCGCCGCGGGTGCCGGTGTTCCAGTACCACGCGAGCACCGACGAGATCGTCAACACCCCGCAGGCGGAAACGCTGCGCCGGACGTACTGCGCGGCCGGGGTCCGCGAGCAGTGGAACACCTATCTCGCCGACCACGTCTCCGGAGTTCTCGCCGGGAACGCGGATGCCCACCAATGGATCGTCAAGCGCTTCAACGGCGAAACCGCCCCGGCCAACTGCTGAGGAAAGAAAGTCCGTGAAGGCCTCCTTCCCGGCTCTTATGGCCGGGAAGGAGGCCTTCACGGACTGGGATCAGACTTTGCCCGCGACGAAGTCGGCGGCGTCGTCGGCTTGGCCGCCGTAGCTCAGATGGGCCAGGATGTCGGTGCCGCCGGACTGGCAGATCGGGTCGCCGGACGCGCAGTAGTCCTTGGTGCGGCCCTGATAGGGGCCGGTGACCTGGCGGCCGATCGCGCGGATCGGGTTGCCGAACAGCACGATGGCCGCGATCCGCGGTGCCAGGTCCGCCGGGATGGTCGCGACGATCGGGCCGCCGACGAGGGCGCCGTCGCTGCTGACGCCGATCGAGTTGTCCACGACGTTGGCGCCCTGGGAGTAGCCGACGAGGACGAATCGCTGCTGCGGGCAGGAAGCGGCCTGGGAGCGCACGTGGTTGACGAGGTCGGTGTTGCCCTTCTGCACCGACGCCGGCTCGCCGAGGTCGGCCGGGTAGTCCACGCGGTAGCCGCTCAGCGAGCGCGGCTGCAGCCGGTTCTGGATCGCCTGGTAGACCGGGTCTCCGACGAACACGCCCAGCGTGCCGGGTTCGAAGGTGCCGCGGGCCACCGGTACGTCGATATCGGTGCACTGCGCGGCCGAGGCCGCGGGCGCGGCGGCGACGGTGAGGCCGGCGGCGGCGAGACCGGCCGTCACTGCGGCGGACAGAAAACGATTCCTGGGGACGCGAATCATGGTCGATCAACACCTCTTTGTGTCGAAACGGGAGTCGGCAAGCGCTTTCCGTGGGGATCGGAAAGGGAAACGACGCTTGTGGTAAACGCAGCGTCGCAGCGGTGGCCGGCCCCGGCAAGAGGTGTTTTCGCTTCACGCCGGGAATTGTCCAGGTGGTGACAAAGAGTCCTGAGTGGACGCTCAGGTGGTGAACTGACCGGCCGGCTGCGCGGTCTCGAGCCGGTCCAGCAGCGCGGGATCCAGGCCCCGCAGCGCGGCCATGACGAACCCGGTGGCCAGTTCGCCCGCCGCCATCGGGTCGAGGCCCGGGGAGTGCGAGACGTGCATCGCGGCGCGGCCCACCAGGCCGACCATCATCGCCCCGAGCAGGTCCGCGCCGGGCCCGGCCGGGCGGCCGTGGCGGTGCAGGTGTTCGCGCACCTGCCCGATCACGTGCGTGGTGATGGTGTCGGCCAGGGCGCGGCGCTCGTTCGACATCTCGTCGACGGCGGAGTCGAACAGCAGCCGGAAACTCTCCGGGTGGGCGCCGGCGTACCCGAACATGGCCATCACCGAGATCCGGACCCGCTCCTCCACCGGGTGCCCGCCCGCCGATTCGTGGGCGCGGATCACCCAGTCCCGCAAGGCGGCGACCTCCCGGGTCACGGTGGTGCGGAAAAGGGCGGCTTTGTCGCCGAAATGCGCGTAGAGAGTGGGCTTGGTGGTATCGGCGCGATCCGCGATCAGCCCCATGGTGGCCTGCGCGTATCCCCGTTCGGCGAACACGGCGCGCGCGGCGTCGAGCAGTTCGTCGTCGGTGGGCCGGGCGGCCGGGCTGCGGCGAGCGCTGGATCGATCAGGAGAACTCTGCCGGCTCATGGAGGTGTACTCTACGGTCTCCCTGCTTTACTGTCAGGTAAAGCACGCTCCGTCGCCGTCCCCGGTGGAGGAACCCTGGTGTCCCGCGACAGTGCTCGGCAAGCCGTCCCGGCTCCCCGGGACGCCGGTGAAGACGTACTCCGGAGAAGAGAACTGGCCTCGCTCATGCGCCCGGCCCTGCCGGCGCTGGTGGACTCGATCGTCCGGGAGGTGTGGCGGGCGGTCCCGGTCTACGCCCGGCCGGGCGACTACGGCCGCGTGACCCGGCACGGCGTCGAGTGCGCCGTCGCGCTTTTCGTGGACCTCGTCGAGGACCCGCTGGCCTCGCGGGACCGGCTGTACGAGACCTGCCGCCGGCTCGGGGCCGGCGAGGCGCGGGAGGGCCGGACCCTCGACGACCTCCAGTCGGCCTACCGGATCGGCACCCGGGTCGGCTGGCGCTGGATCATGCGGCTGGGCCGGCGGCACCGGCTTTCGTCCGCGGTCATGGCCCAGCTGGCCGAGATGCTCTTCGGTTTCGCCGACGAGCTGGCCCGGATGTCCAGCCGGGGCTACCGGGAAGCCTGCGCGGAGATCGACGGCACCCGGGCGGGCCTGCGACGGCGGCTGCTGCGGCTGCTCGTCGGCCCGGGCGCGGTCCCGGAAGCGGTGCTCGCCGAGCTCGCGGCGGCGGCCGGCTGGCCGGTCCCCCGCGAAGTGGTGGCGGTCGCCGCCGAGGCGACGGTGAGCGCGTCGTGGGGCCCCGAAGTCCTGGCCGACCTGGACCCGCCGCAGCCGCACCTGCTGCTGCCCGCCCCGGCGGACGCGCGGAGCCTGACCCGGCTCGGCACCCGCGTCGCGGTCGGGCCGCCGACGGAGCTCGGGGCGGCGGGGCACTCCCTGCGCTGGGCGAGAACCGCCCTGCGGCTGGTGGCGGACGGCGCGCTCCCGGACGCCCCCGTCACGTGGTGTACCGACCACCTGACCGAGCTGTGGCTGCTGCAGGACTCGCCACTGGCCGAGCAGGTCGCCCGCCGGGAGCTGGCGCCGCTCGCGCAGTTCCCGGACCGGACGCGCGGCCGGCTGGGCGAAACCCTGCTGTCCTGGCTGCAGAACGGCGGCAACTCCGAGAAGATCGCGGTGGACCTTTCGGTGCACCCGCAGACGGTCCGTTACCGCGTGCGCCAGCTGAAGCAGGCCTTCGGCGACCGCCTCGACGACCCGGACGCGCGGTTCGCCATGCAGGCCGCGCTGCGCGCGTCGGGCCTGCGCATCGCCCGGAACGAGTTCCCCGCCGCCGAGTCGTAGCCGCTTTCCGGCCCCACCTTGTCCAAAGCGAGAACATGTTCTAGTTTTGGGCGTGGAAGGTGGTGTGCCGGTGAAGACGGATCTGGGCCTGACCGGGGCCGTGGTGCTGGTCACCGGCGGTGTCCGCGGGGTCGGCCGGGGCATCAGCGACGTGTTCCTCGCCCATGGCGCCCACGTGGTGACCTGTGCGCGGCGCGAGGCGCCGACTTCGGCGGAGTTCGTCGCGTGCGACGTCCGTGACGAGGCCCAGGTGGCGGCTTTGGTCGAGGGGATCGTCTCGCGGCACGGGCGTCTCGACGTGGTGGTCAACAACGCCGGCGGCGCGCCGTATGTGTCGGCGGCGGAGGCGTCGCCGCGGTTGCACGAGAAGGTGGTGCAGCTGAATCTCTTGGCGCCGTTGCTGGTCGCGCAGCACGCGAACGCGGTGATGCAGCGTCAGGAGTCCGGCGGCTCGATCGTGATGATCTCGAGCGTGAGCGGCACGCGCCCATCGCCCGGCACGGCGGCTTACGGCGCCGCGAAGGCAGGTCTGGATTCGTTGACTGCGAGCCTGGCAGTCGAGTGGGCGCCCAAGGTGCGGGTCAACGCCCTGGACGTGGGGATGGTGCGGACCGAGCAGGCGCATCTGCACTACGGGAGTGAGGCCGCGGTCGAGGCGGTCGGGAAGACCGTGCCGCTGGGCCGGTTGGCCGAGCCCGAAGAAGTCGGGGCGTGTGCCGCGTTCCTGGCGTCGGGCCTGGCCTCTTACGTGTCAGGTGCGACGTTGCGCGTGCATGGCGGGGGAGAAGTGCCGGCGTTTCTCGCCGCGGCGGATGTCAATCATCGGGAGGGTTCGTGAGCGGGTTGTGCCAGGGCCGGGTGGTCGTGGTGACCGGGGCCGGACGGGGGATCGGGCGGGCGCACGCGCTGGCCTTCGCCGCCGAGGGCGCGTCGGTGGTGGTGAACGACGTGGACGCCGGCGCGGCCGCGGAAGTCGTCGAGGCCGTCGGTGAGCGGGCGGTGGCGAACACTTCCGACGTGGCCGATTGGGCCGGTGCGAAGGAGCTGATCGACGCCGCGCTGGAGCAGTTCGGCCGCCTGGACGTCCTGGTCAACAACGCGGGGTTCCTCCGCGACCGGATGCTGGTCAACCTGGGCGAAGACGAATGGGACGCGGTCGTCCGCGTGCACCTGAAAGGCCACTTCGCGCCCTTGCGGCACGCGGCGGAGCACTGGCGGGCCGAAGCGAAGGCCGGGCGCCCACCGCAGGCCCGGGTCATCAACACCAGTTCGGGTGCCGGGCTGCTGGGCAGTGTGGGGCAGGGCCACTACTCGGCCGCGAAGGCGGGTATCGCGGGGCTGACCGTGGTGGCGGCCGCGGAGCTGGCTCGCTATGGCGTCACCGTGAATGCGATCGCTCCGGCGGCGCGGACCCGGATGACCGAAGGGGTGTTCGCGTCGATGGCGCGTCCGGACTCCGGGTTCGACGCGATGGCGCCGGAGAACGTGTCGCCGCTGGTCGTCTGGCTCGGCAGTACGGAGTCCGCCGACGTGACCGGCCGGGTCTTCGAAGTCGAAGGCGGGAAGGTGTCGCTGGCGCAGGCTTGGCGGCACGGCCCGGCTGTCGACAAGGGCGCTCGCTGGGATCCGGCGGAACTCGGTCCGGTGGTGAAGGAACTGCTCGAGCGCGCGCCCGAGCCCGAACCGGTCTACGGAGCGAGCTGATGGGCATCCTCACCAAGCGTGATGGGCATGTCGAGGTCGTCACGGTCGATTTTCCGCCGGTGAACGCGCTACCCGTGCAGGGCTGGTTCGATTTGGCCGACGCGATCACGCAGGCCGGCCGTGACCCCGATGTGCACGTGGTGATCCTCCGGGCGGAGGGCCGGGGCTTCAACGCCGGGGTGGACATCAAGGAGATCCAGCGCACCGCCGGTTATGACGCCCTGGTCGGCGCGAACAAGGGCTGTTATGCGGCGTTCGGCGCGGTCTACGACTGTGCGGTGCCGGTCGTGGCCGCGGTGCACGGCTTCTGCCTCGGCGGCGGGATCGGCTTGGTGGGCAACGCGGACGTGATCATCGCCTCCGACGACGCCACCTTCGGCGTCCCGGAAGTCGAACGCGGCGCGCTCGGTGCCGCGACGCATCTCGCGCGGCTGGTGCCGCAGCACCTCATGCGCACCCTGTATTTCACCGCCCGGAAGATCACCGCGGCGGAATTGCACGCGCACGGCTCGGTGTACCGGGTGGTGCCACGTGCCGAACTCGACGAGGCGGCCCTCGAAGTCGCCCGGGACATCGCGAAGAAGGACACCCGCGTGATCCGGGCGGCGAAGGAGGCGTTGAACGGCATCGACACCCAGCAGGTGCACCGCAGTTACCGGTTCGAGCAGGGGTTCACCTTCGAGTTGAACCTGCTGGGTGCGTCCGACGAGGCTCGTGAGGAGTTCTTGAATGGCCGATAAGCGTACGAGCCTGGATGAGGTGGCGGCCGAGCTGAAGGACGGGATGACCGTCGGGATCGGTGGCTGGGGTTCCCGGCGCAAGCCGATGGCGCTGGTCCGCGCGATCCTCCGCACCCCGGTCAAGGACCTCACGGTCGTGTCCTACGGCGGCCCCGATGTCGGTCTGCTGTGTGCGGCGGGCAAGGTGAAGCGGGTGGTGTTCGGGTTCGTCACCCTCGACTCGATCCCGTACGACCCGTGGTTCGGCCGGGCCCGGGAGACCGGGGCGATCGCGGTGACCGAGTACGACGAGGGGATGTTCGGGACCGCCTTGTCGGCGGCGATGCAGCGGCTGCCGTTCCTCCCGACCCGGGCGGGGCTGGGTTCGGAGGTGATGCGCGCCAACCCGGATCTGCGGACTGTCCGCTCACCGTACGCCGATGGTGAGGAGCTGGTCGCGGTTCCGGCGCAGCGGCTGGATGTGGCGTTGGTGCACCTCAACCGGGCCGATGCTCGCGGCAACGCCCAATATCTCGGCCCGGACCCGTATTTCGACGAGTTGTTCGGCCTGGCGGCGGACCGGTGTTTCGTGTCGGTGGAGAAAGTGGTCGGGACAGCGGAGCTGACGGCGGCCGGGCCGGTGCAGTCGTTGTTGCTCAACCGCGGGGCCGTCGACGGCGTCGTGGAGGCACCGCGGGGCGCGCATTTCACCACCGCCGTGCCCGACTACGGCCGGGATGAGCGGTTCCAGCGGCACTACGCCGCCTGCGCGAAAGATCTGGAGGCGTGGCCGGGGTTCGTGGACCGGTTCCTGTCCGGCGACGAGCGCACCTATCTGTCCGAAGTGGACAAGTTCGAGGCGGAGGCGGCATGAGCGGCGTGACCCGGGCCGAGATCGTCGTGGTGGCGGTGGCCGAGCTGTTCCGCGGCGACGGCGAGATCCTGGCCAGCCCGATGGGCCTCATCCCGCAGCTGGGCGCGAAGCTGGCCCGGTCGACGTTCGAGCCCGATCTGCTGATGTCCGACGGCGAGGCCCACCTGATGACCACGGACGGGGTGGTGGAGGGCTGGCAGCCGTTCCGGAAGATGCTGGACACCATCGTCCCGCACGGCCGGCGGCACGTCGTGATGGGGGCGAACCAGATCGACCGCTACGGCAACCAGAACATCTCCGCCATCGGCGACCACGCCCGCCCGGCCAAGCAGCTCCTGGGAGTGCGCGGCGCCCCGGGGAACACGATCAACCACCGCACCAGCTACTGGGTGCCCCGGCACAGCACCCGGGTGTTCGTCGACACCGTCGACGTCATTTCCGGGGTCGGCTACGACAACGCCGCCAAGGCCGGGCCGTCGGCGCAGAAGTACCACGACGTCCACCGCGTGGTCAGCAACCTCGGCGTCTTCGACTTCACCGGCGAGGACCACGCGATGCGGGCCGTGTCGCTGCATCCCGGCGTCACCCGCGACGAGGTCGCCGCCGCGACCACGTTCGAAGTCGACATGTCGGCCGCGGAGACGACCCGGGAGCCCACCGGGGAGGAACTGCGGCTGATCCGCGAAGTCCTCGATCCGAAGAGCCTGCGCGACCGGGAAGTCCCGGCGTGAAGACCGCGCTGACCCGGCTCGTCGGCGTCGAGCACCCGGTCGTGCAGACCGGCATGGGCTGGGTCGCCGGCCCTCGCCTGGTTTCGGCGACCGCGGAAGCCGGGGCGCTCGGCATCCTGGCGTCGGCCACGATGACATTCGGCGAGCTGGAATCCGCGATCACGGAGGTGAAGAAACGCACCGAGAAGCCGTTCGGCGTCAACCTGCGCGCGGATGCGGTGGACGCCGGTGACCGCGTCGACCTGCTGATCCGCGAAGGCGTCAAGGTCGCGTCGTTCGCGCTCGCGCCGCGCAAGGAGATGATCGCGAAACTGCGTGACCACGGCGTCGTCGTGATCCCGTCGATCGGTGCCGCCCGGCACGCCGAGAAGGTCGCCGGCTGGGGCGCCGACGCCGTGATCGTCCAGGGCGGCGAGGGCGGCGGACACACCGGGGGAGTGGCCACCACACTGCTGCTGCCGTCGGTACTGGACGCCGTCGACATCCCGGTCGTCGCCGCGGGCGGCTTCTTCGACGGACGTGGGCTCGCCGCCGCCCTCGCCTACGGTGCCGCGGGCATCGCGATGGGCACCCGGTTCCTGCTGAGCAAGGAGAGCACGGTCCCGGACGAGGTCAAGCGCCTCTACCTCGAGCAGGGCCTCACCGGCACGGTCGTCACGCGGCGCGTCGACGGCCTCCCGCACCGCGTCCTGCGCACCGACCTGGTCGAGAAGCTCGAAGGCTCGGGACGGATCAAGAGCCTGGCACAGGCCGCGCGCAACGCCCTCCGGTTCCGGAATATCACCGGACTGTCCCCGGTTGCGATGGTCAGGGAAGGCCTCGCGATGAAACACGGCCAGGACCTGACGTGGAGTCAGCTGGTCATGGCGGCCAACACTCCCATGCTGTTGCGCGCCGGGCTCGTCGAAGGCCGCACCGACGCGGGAGTGCTAGCGTCGGGACAGGTGGTGGGCATGATCCACGACCTGCCCACGGTCGCCGAGATCGTCGCGGGCACAGTGGCCGAGGCAGGTGAGATCCTGCGCCGCCTCGGCCGGGAAACGGGAGGTTGAGCAGGTGCGGCTGAAGGTCGGTTACAAGGCGTCGGCGGAGCAGTTCGGGCCGCGGGACCTGGTCGAGTACGCCGTGCGTGCGGAAGAGGCCGGCCTCGACTCGGTCTGGGTGTCGGACCACTTCCTGCCGTGGCGGCACGAAGGCGGGCACGCGCCGTGGGCGCTGGCGTGGATGCCGGCGGTGGCCGAGCGGACGAAGCGGGTGCAGATCGGCACGAGCGTGCTGACCCCGACGTTCCGGTACAACCCGGCGGTGATCGCGCAGGCGTTCGCGACGATGTCGCTGCTGTCGAACGGCCGCGTGATCCTCGGGGTGGGGACCGGTGAGGCGCTGAACGAGATCGCCGTCTCGGGGCGTGAGTGGCCGGAGTTCAAGGAGCGGTTCGCGCGGCTGCGCGAGTCGATCAAGCTGATGCGCGAGCTGTGGACCAAGGACAAGGTCGACTTCGAGGGCGACTACTACACGCTGGTCAACGCGAGCATCTACGACCGGCCGGAGCAGCCGGTGCCGGTGTACGTCGCGGCGGGCGGACCGGTGGTCGCCAAGTACGCGGGCCGCTCGGGTGAAGGGTTCATCTGCACCTCGGGCAAGGGCATGGACCTCTACACCGAGAAGCTGATGCCCGCGGTCAAGGAAGGCGCTTCCGCCGCGGAGCGGGACGCCGAGGACATCGACCGGACGATCGAGATCAAGCTGTCCTACGACCGCGACCACGAGAAGGCCCTGGAGAACACGCGGTTCTGGGCGCCGCTGTCGCTGACGGCGGAGCAGAAGCACACGGTCTCTTCGGCGGAGGAGATGGAACGGCTGGCCGACGAGCTGCCGATCGAGCAGATCGCCAAGCGGTGGATCGTCGCCTCCGACCCGGACGAGGCCGTCGCCCAGATCAAGCCGTACCTGGACGCGGGCCTCAACCACCTCGTCTTCCACGGTCCCGGCCACGACCAGGAACGCTTCCTGGCCCAGTTCTCCGAGGACGTCCTGCCGAAGCTGCGCGCCCTGGCCTGATCGCCGCCGTTCGATTTCAGAGCCGTTCGATGATGGTGACGTTGGCGGTGCCGCCGCCCTCGCACATCGTCTGCAGGCCGTAACGCCCGCCTCGGCGCTCCAGCTCGTGCAGGAGCGTGGCGAGGAGCTTGGTCCCGGTGGCCCCGATCGGGTGGCCGAGGGCGATCCCGCCCCCGTTCACGTTCACCCGGCCGGGGTCCGCGCCGGTTTCGTCCAGCCACGCCAGGACCACGCTGGCGAACGCCTCGTTGACCTCGAACAGGTCGATGTCGCCGATCGCGAGCCCGGCGTTCCGCAGCGCGTGCGCGGTCGCCGGGATCGGGCCGGTCAGCATCCACACCGGGTCCGCGGCGCGCACCGACAGGTGGTGGATGCGGGCCCGCGGGATGAGGTCGTGTTCGTCCACGAACGCCTCCGAGGCGAGCAGGGCCGCGCTCGCGCCGTCGGAGATCTGGCTGGCCACCGCCGCCGTCAGGCGTGAGCCCTCGCTCAACGGCTTGAGCCCCCGCATCCGCTCCAGGCTGGTGTCCCGGCGAGGCCCTTCGTCGTGCCGGAAGTCGTCGACCGGCACGATTTCCGCGTCGAACCGGCCTTCGTCGATCGCGGCCAGGGCCCGCTGGTGACTGCGCAGCGCGTACTCCTCCATGGCTTCACGGCTGATGTCCCAGTGCTCGGCGATCATGTCCGCGCTGCGGAACTGCGAGACCTCGGCGCTGCCGTAGCGTTCCTGCCAGCCCTTGGAGCCGGAGAACGGGTCGTCGAAGCCGTATTCGCGCCCGGCCAGCATCGCCGCGCTGATCGGGATGCGGCTCATGTTCTGCACGCCCCCGGCCAGCACCAGGTCCTGGGTCCCCGACATGACGGCCTGCGCGGCGAAGTGCACTGCCTGCTGGCTGGAGCCGCACTGCCGATCGATCGTCACGCCGGGCACGTGGTCGGGGAACCCCGCGGCGAGCCACGCGGTGCGCGCGATGTTCCCGGATTGGGGGCCGAGGGTGTCGGTGCAGCCGAAGATGACGTCGTCGACGAGGTCCGGGTCGACGCCGGCGCGCTCGACGACCGCCTTGATGACGTGCGCGCCCAGGTCGGCGGAGTGCCAGCCGGACAGCGCGCCGCCGCGCCGTCCTACCGGGGTGCGGACGGCGTCGATGAGGAAGGCTTCGGGCACAGGGGCTCCTAGGGGTGCTGGCTGCTGACGGAGACGACTTCGCCGGTCAGGTAGCTGGCGTAGTCGCTGGCGAGGAAGACCATGACGTTGGCGACTTCCCAGGGTTCGGCCGCGCGGCCGAAGGCTTCCTGTTTGGTGAGATCGGCCAGGAGTTCGTCGCTGGTCACCTTCGCCAGGAACGGGTGCATGGCCAGGCTGGGGGCGACGGCGTTGATCCGGACACCGTGCTCGGCGGCGTCGAGAGCCGAGCACCGGGTGAGCGCCATGACGCCGGCTTTGGCGGCGGCGTAGTGGGCCTGTCCGGCTTGGGCGCGCCAGCCGATCACGGACGCGTTGTTGACGATCGCCCCGCCGCCGCCCTGGGCGACGAACTGCTTCAAGGCGGCGCGGGTGCAGCGGAAGGTGCCGGTGAGGGTGATGTCGAGGACGCGGGACCACTCGTCGTCGGTCATCTCCAGGACCGACTTCGTGCCGCCCAGCCCGGCATTGTTGATCATCACGTCGAGGCGGCCGAAGTGCTCGATGGTGCCGTCGATCAACGCCTGGACCTGGTCTTCTTTCGTGACGTCACAGGGCAGTGCGTGGACTTTGCCGAACTCGGCGAGTTCGGCGGCTTTCTCCTTCAGGCGGCGTTCGTGCCAGTCGCTGATCACCACGCCGGCGCCTTCTTCGAGGCAGCGTTTCGCCACCGCGGAGCCGATCCCGGTGCCCGCGGCCGCGGTCACCACGACCACTTTGCCGGAGAGCAGGTCGTGGCCGGGTGGGTACTGGGGGATCACGGACGGGCCTCCCGGGGTAGGCCGAGGACGCGCTCGGCGATGATGTTGCGTTCGATTTCGTCCGACCCGCCGTAGATGGTGTCGGCGCGGGTGAACAGGAACAGTCGCTGCCACTCGTCGAGTTCGGTGCCGTCGGCGACCATCGAGCGGGTGCCGCGGGCGCGCATGGCGAGTTCGCCGAGCCCGCGGTGCCACTGTGCCCACAGCAGCTTCCCGACGGCGACTTCGGGGCCGGCTGGTCGTCCCAGCGTTCGCAGCGCGTGCGCGCGCAGCACCCGCAGGCCGATCCGGGCGCGCGTCAGGTCCGCCCGAAGCAGCGGGTCGTCGTAGGTGCCGAGGCGCTTGGCTTCGGCGGTGATGGCGTCGAGTTCACGCCGGAACCCGATCTGCTGGCCCAGCGTCGACACACCGCGTTCGAAGCCGAGGGTGGCCATGGCGATCTTCCAGCCCTCGCCCGGTGCGCCGACGACGTGGTCGGCGGGGGTGCGGGCGTCGTCGAAGAAGACCTCGTTGAACTCCGAGGTGCCGGTGAGCTGCTGGATCGGCCGGATGGTGATGCCGTCCTGGCGCAACGGCACCAGCAGGTAGGACAGGCCGTGGTGGCGCTGGGAGCCGGGTTCGGTGCGGGCGACGACGAAGCACCAGTCGGCCACGTGGGCCAGGGAGGTCCAGATCTTCTGGCCGTTGATGATCCATTCGCCGTCGCGGAGGACTGCCGAGGTCGAGACGGCGGCGAGGTCGGAGCCGGCACCCGGTTCGGAGTAGCCCTGGCACCACAGTTCCTCGACGTCGACGATCTTGGGCAGGAACCGTTTCTGCTGCTCAGGCGTGCCGAACGCGATCAGTGTCGGACCCAGGAGCTGTTCGCCGATGTGGTTGACCCGGGCGGGGGCGCCGGAGGCGGCGTACTCCTCGTGGAACGCGACCTGCTCGTCCAGGGACAGGCCGCGGCCGCCGTGTTCGACCGGCCAGCCCACGCACGTCCAGCCCGCCGCGGCCAGGTGGCGTTCCCACGCCAGCCGCAGGTCGAACTCCTCGTGTTCGCGTCCCGGGCCGCCGAGACCACGCAACCGGGCGAACTCGCCGGTCAGGTTGGCGGCGAGCCAGTCCGCGACCTCACGGCGGAATCCCGTCGCTTCCACGCACGCCTCCTTGCTGCCAGGGCGGTCCGGCACCTAGGGTAATGAGAACACGTTCTAGTTTGCCGGTCCAGAGGAGGGTGTGGTGGTACCAACCACGATCCCGGCCGTCGTCCGGGACGCCGCCGCGAAGTTCGGTTCCGCGGAAGCCCTGGTCGACGGCCCCGTGCGACTCGGGTACGACCAGCTTCTGGAACGTGTTCGGACGGTCGCCCGCGCGTTCGCCGCGGGGGGTGTCCAGCCGGGCGACCGGGTCGCGATCAACCTGCCCAACACCCACCACTGGGTCCTTTCCGCGCTCGGCGCGCTCTACGCGGGCGCGACGCTGATCCCGGTCAACACGCGGTTCACCGCGACCGAGACCGTGGACCTACTCGTCCGCGGCCGGGTCAAGGCCCTCGTCGTCGCCGCGGACTTCCTCGGCGCGGACCGCTACGCCGCGATCCGGGAGACCGGCGTGGAGCTGCCGGACCTCGGCACCGTCGTCCGGGTGGCCGTCGAACAGCCCCACCGGCCGGTCGAGGGCACCCTGGGCTGGGACGAGTTCCTGGCCCTGGCCCCGCAGGTCCCGGAGGCGGAGGCCGAGGCGCGGGCGGACGCCGTCGGGCCGGACGACGTGAGCGACATCCTGTTCACCTCCGGGACGTCGGGCCGCTCCAAGGGGGTGCTGTCGGCCCACCGCCAGGTCGTCGACGTCGCCACGGCGTGGGCGGACTGCGGGCAGGTCACCGCCGACGACCGGTACCTGGTGATCAACCCGTTCTTCCACAGCTTCGGCTACAAGGCCGGCATCGTGGTGGGCCTGCTGACCGGCGCGACGCTCGTCCCGCAGGTGGTGTTCGACGTCCGTGCGGTGCTGAAGACGATCGAACGGGAGCGGATCTCGGTGCTGCCGGGCGCGCCGACGGTCTTCCAGTCCCTGCTGCGCGAGCCGCGCAAAGGTGACCTCTCCTCGTTGCGGCTCGCCGTCACGGGGGCGGCCACGGTGCCCGCCTCCCTGGTGCGCCGGATGCGGTCGGAGCTGGGCTTCGAAATCGTCCTCACCGCCTACGGCCTCACCGAAGCGGTGGTGGTGACGATGTGCCGCCCGGGCGACGACGCCGAGCTGGTGGCCCGGACGTCCGGCCGGGCGACCGCGGGCTTCGAAGTGGCGATCCAGGGTTCGCCGGGGGAGATCGTCGTCCGCGGGCCGAACGTGATGCTCGGCTACCTCGACGACCCCGAAGCGACGGCGAAGGCCATCGACGAGGACGGCTGGCTGCACACCGGCGACGTCGGCGAGCTCGACGCCGAAGGCAACCTGACGATCACCGACCGGCTCAAGGACATGTACATCAGCGGCGGCTTCAACGTCTACCCGGCCGAGGTCGAACACGCCCTGACCGAGCTGGACGGCGTCCGCGACGTCGCCGTCGTCGGCGTCCCGGACGAGCGGCTCGGCGAGGTCGGCAAGGCCTTCGTCGTCGGCGCCGGGCTGACCGAGGAGACGGTCCTCGGCTTCTGCCGCGAGCGGCTCGCCAACTACAAGACCCCGAAGTTCGTCGAGTTCCTGGACGAGCTGCCCCGCAACGCTTCCGGCAAGGTGCTGAAGCGCGTGCTCAGTGAGGAGAAGGCATGAGTGAGCCGGTGGTCCGGTCGGAGCGGCGGGGGCCGGTCGCGGTGGTGACGATGAACCGGCCGGAGTACCGCAACGCCCAGAATTCGGCCATGACCTATGCCCTCGATGACGCCTTCGCCGCTGCGGTGAACGATCCCGAGGTGAAGGTGATCGTGCTGGCGGGGGAAGGGAAGCACTTCTCGGCGGGGCATGACATCGGTACCCCGGGCCGGGATGTGGACCAGACGTTCGAGCGGCGCGCGGTGATGTGGTGGGACCACACCGACCGCGCGGGTGGTGATCAGCGCTTTGCCCGGGAGTCCGAGGTGTACCTGGGCATGTGCCGCCGGTGGCGGGAGATCCCGAAGCCGATGATCGCCAGCATCCAGGGCGCCTGTATCGCGGGTGGGCTGATGCTCGCCTGGGTCTGCGACCTGATCGTCGCTTCCGATGACGCGTTCTTCGCCGATCCGGTGGTGCGGATGGGCATCCCCGGTGTGGAGTATTTCGCGCACCCGTGGGTGCTCGGTCCCCGCGCGGCGAAGGAAGTGCTGTTCACCGGGGAACGCTTCACGGTGCAGCAGGCCAAGGAATGGGGGATGGTCACCCGGATCGTGCCGCGCGCCGAACTGGAACAGCACACCCTCGAACTCGCGGAAAAGATCTCGGGAATGCCGCAGTTCGGGCTCGCTCTGGCGAAAAAGGCCGTCAACCAGGCCGAGGACCTGATGGGAATGCGGTCCGGCATGGACTCCGTCTTCGGGCTGCACCACCTGGCGCACGCCCACAACGCCGAGACCTCGGAGGACTCGCTGGGCGGGCAGTCGGCGCGGTCGATGCGCGATGCGAACAAGGGGGCGTGATGGATCTCGACATCGACGCAGCCTCCGCCGTCTTCCGGGACGAGGCCCGCGACTGGCTCGCCACCCATGTGCGCTCGCTGCCCTCGATGGACACCGCCGAAGGCTTCGCAGCCCACCGCGAGTGGGAGGCCGAGCTGGCGGAGGCACGGTGGTCGGTGGTGTCGTGGCCGACCGAGTATCACGGCCGGGACGCCTCGATGCTGCAGTGGCTGCTGTTCGAGGAGGAGTACTACGCGGCCGGGGCACCGGGCCGGGTGTCGCAGAACGGCATCTTCATGCTCGGCCCGACACTGTTCGCGCACGGCACCCAGGAGCAACGCGACCGGATCCTGCCCCCGATGGCGACCGGGGAGCAGGTGTGGGCCCAGGCGTGGTCGGAACCGGAGGCGGGCAGCGACATCGCCGCCTTGCGCAGCACCGCGGTCCGCACGGACGGTGGCTGGTTGTTGTCGGGGCAGAAGACGTGGAGTTCCCGGGCCGCGTTCGCCGACCGGGCGTTCGGGCTGTTCCGGACCGACCCCGAGGCCCAGCGCCACCACGGGCTGACCTACTTCATGGCCGACCTACGCGCCGAAGGTGTGACGGTCCGCCCGATTCCGCAGCTGGACGGCGAACCCGGCTTCGCGGAGATCTTCTTCGACGAGGTGTTCGTGCCGGACGAGGACGTGATCGGCGAGGTCGGGCAGGGCTGGCGGGTCGCGATGACCACGGCCAACAACGAGCGCGGCTTGTCGCTGCGCAGCCCGGGCCGGTTCCTCGCCGCGGCCGATCGGCTGGTGGATCTGTGGCGCTCCCGGGATTCCCCCGAGTCCACAAGGGACAGAGTGGCCGACGCGTGGATCGGGGCGCGCGCCTATCAGCTCTACACCTTCGGCACGGTGAGCCGCCTCGCCGAGGGTGGTGAGCTGGGGCCGGAGTCGAGTGTGAACAAGCTGTTCTGGTCCCACCTCGACGTCGAACTGCACGAGACCGCGCTGGATGTGCTCGGCCCCGCGGCGGAGACCGACCGGGCATGGGTGAACGGCTATCTGTTCTCCCTGGCCGGGCCGATCTACGGCGGCACCGACCAGATCCAGCGCAACACCATCGCCGAACGGCTGCTGAAACTCCCGAGGGAGCGCCGATGAAGTTCCAGCTGTCCCCGGAACAGCGCCAGTTCTCCGCGTCCCTGCACGACTTCCTCGCCGGCGCGGACACCGCGGCCGTCGCCCGGGCCTGGGCGGCCGGGGACCACGACCGCGGGCTCAAGCTCTGGCGCGGGCTCGCCGAACTCGGCGTCCCGGCCCTCCTGGTCGACGAGGAGCACGGCGGCCTCGGCGGGTCGCCGGTCGACGCCGTCGTCGCCTTCGAAGCCCTCGGCTACCACGCCGTGCCCGGCCCGCTGGTCGAGACGGCCGTCGTCGCGCCGGCGGTGCTGACCGGCGACCGGCTCACCGCCCTCGCCGAAGGCGACCTCCTCGCGACGGTCGTCGCGCCTCCCGAAGTCCCCCTCGCGCTGGACGCCGATGTCGCGGGCGTGGTCCTCGACCTGACCGCCGGGGAGATCACCGACCCGGAGACCGAGGCCGTCCGCTCGATCGACCCCGCACGGCGGCTGTTCCGGGTCACCGGCGCCACCCAGGGGACAGCCACCCCGGCCGCCTTCGACCGCGGGGTCCTCGCCGTGGCCGCCCAGCTCCTCGGGGCGGGACAATGGCTGCTCGACACTTCGGTCGCGTACGCGAAACAGCGTCATCAGTACGGCCGCGCCATCGGCGAGTACCAGGCGGTCAAGCACCTCCTCGCCGACGTCGTCACCCAGCTCGAACTCGCCCGTCCGCTCCTCTACGGCGCGGCTCTCGCCGGGGAGACCTTCGCCCGCGACGTCTCGGCGGCGAAGGTCATGGCCGGCGACGCCGCCCACCTCGCCGCGCGGACCGCCCTGCAGGTGCACGGCGCCATCGGCTACACCGCCGAGCACGACCTCGGCCTGCGGCTGACGAAGGTGCGGGCCCTGGCCGGGGCCTGGGGGACCGGTTCGTTCCACCGGGCGCGGGTCCTGCGATGACGGACCCGATGGACACCGGGGAAGCCCGGGCGCTGCGGGACGCCGTCCGGGCCCTGCTGACGCGCCGGTCCGGGCCGGAGGCGGTGCGGGCGGCCATGGAATCGCCCCTGGGGTACGACGACAAGCTGTGGTCGACGCTCTGCGAGCAGATCGGCGTCGCCGCCCTCGCGATCCCGGAGCAGTACGGCGGAGCGGGCGCCGGACTGGCCGAGGTGTGCGTCGTGCTCGCGGAACTCGGCCGGACACTCACCCCCGCGCCGATGCTGGGTTCGGCGGTCCTCTGCGGAGAAGCGTTGCTCCGCACCGGGAACGGCGACGCCTGCGAGCGGCTGCTACCGGGCATCGCCGCGGGAACGACGCTCGCCGCGCTGGCCTGGTCCGATGTGGACGGTCAGGCGACGTTGACGGCGTCGGCCGCGGGCCTCGACGGCCGCGCCTGCTACGTCCTGGACGGCGACATCGCGGACGTCCTCCTGGCCGTGGCCCGTACCCCGGACGGGCCGGGCCTGTACGAAGTGCCCGTCGAAGGCGTCCGCCGGGAACGCGTCACCAGCCTCGACCCCACGCGGCGGCTCGCCGTCGTGGACTTCGCGTCGACGCCGGCGCGGCGGCTCGACGTCGGCGGGTTCACCGAGCCGCTGCGGCAGCTGCAGGCCACGGCGGTCGTCGCCGTCGCCGCCGAACAGGTCGGCGCGGCGGCCCGCGCGCTGGAACTGACGGTGGAGTACACGAAACAACGCCGTCAGTTCGGTCGCCCGATCGGGTCGTTCCAGGCGCTGAAGCACCGGATGGCCGACGTGCACGTCCACGTCGAAGCGGCCCGCTCGGCCCTGTACGCGGCATTGGTGGACGGCGACCCGGAGGCCGTCTCCGCGGCGAAGCTGGTGTGCGGCGAGGCGTTCGCCCACGCGGCGGCGGAGATGATCCAGCTCCACGGCGGCATCGCGATCACCTGGGAGCACGACGCGCATCTCTACTTCAAGCGCGCCCACGGAAGCGCCCTGCTCTTCACGGACCGGGACGGCGCACCGGGAGGATGATCGCCGAGGGCCGGTCCGGTGCGTGGTGCACCTCCTGGTCCGCGGCGAGCAGCGTGACCGCGGTGGCGTGGGGCTCGCCGGTGCCGGGGTTGCGTGCGTAGCGCGGGAAAGCGCCGCTGGAGACCTGGACCCGGATGCGGTGCCCGCGCCGGAACCGGTGCGCCGTCGGCCACATCGCCACCGTGACGGCGGCCGGCTCGTCCGCGTTCCGCAGGCTGGTGAGGCCGTCGCAGACGTTGACCGAACGGCCCTCCGGATCGACGTCGCAGAGCCGGACGAAGACGTCGGCGAACCGCAGGCTCGAACGGAAGAAGATCTCCGCGCTCACCTCGCCGATGACTTCGACGTCTTCGCCGAGCACGGCCGTGGTGTAGGTGAGGACGTCGGCGCGGGCTTCCAGCGCCGCGTTGTCCACCCGGCCCGCGTCGGGGGCCATGCGCACGCCGCCGGCCGCCGGGGTCGGGTCCGCCGGGTCGTAGCGGTAGCGGCCGGGCTCGGACCCGGTCGGCGCGTCCGGGGACAGCGTGCCGCCGGAATGCAGGTGGAACCGTTGCGGCGCATAGCCTTCCGGCGGCCACGAAGCGAAGTCGCGCCAGGCTTCCTCGCCCATGACGAACAGCCGGACCGGCGCCCGCGCCGGCGGTTCCTCGCCGCGGGCGTGCGCGAGCCCGAACTCGAGGGTCTCCCGCAGCGTGGTGCCCGTCGAGCCGAGCAGGTCGGAGCGGCCGGCGTGGGTCCACGGCCCGACCGTGAGCCGCGGCCACCGTCCCGCGTCCTGCAGCGTCCGGAAGTCGCGCAGCTGGCCGGGCAGGAAGATGTCGTACCAGCCGGCGATCGAGCTGACCGGGACGGTCACGTCGGCGACGCGCTTGCGGTGGTCGATCTCGGCCCAGCGCGGGTGGTGCTCCGGGTGCGCGAGGACGTCCTGGATGTAGTCCGAGCGGTGGCCGATGGCGACGACGTCGGCCTGCGCGAGCGGCAGCGTGTTCAGCGCCTGGACCAGCTTCTTCGCCTGGCCGCGCTGCCGCAGCAGCGCGAAGCGCCGCTCCTGGGTCGCGACCTGCACACCCCAGCCGAACGGCGTCTCGAGCGAAAGGCCGTCCTCCCGCAGGAACTCCAGCGTCAGCCCGGACTCCGTGACCTGCGGGACGATCGCCTTGACCTGCGGCGGCAGGCGGTCGGCCACCGCCCACTGCACGTAACCGAGGTAGCTGGCGCCGACGAGCACCATCGCGTCGCCGAACCACGGCTGAGCCACGACCCAGTCCAGCGTCGCCAGGCCGTCCTCGCGCTCCTGCCGCAGCGGGTCGAAGACGCCACCGGACCCGAAGCCGCCGCGGGTGCTCTGCACGAGCACCTGGAAGCCGCGTTCCGCCAGGGGCCGGGCCAGGAGCACGCCGAACACGCCCTTGCGGCCGTAGGGACTGCGCACCAGCGCGGTCGGCAGCCCGTCCCCGCCCGAGCGTGGCGCCCACCGGTCGGCGAGCAGCTCGGCGCCGTCGGGCATCGGGACGCGCAGGTCCCGCTGGACGACGAGGTTCCGGGTGGCCGGCGCGGGCAGCTTCAGCAGGCGCTCGAGAAGATGGCTGATCGGGTTCACCGGCAGGGCTCCTTCGTGATCAGGTCCGTGACGACCGACCGGATCGCCGTGAGCCGGTCGGTGAACTCCTCCGGGTCCAGGGGCTCGGGCCCCTCGATCACCCAGGCGTTGACGAGCGCGCCGGCCCCGCCGGTCAGGAAGGCGGCGAGGTCCTCGACGCCCTGGCGCCCGAGCCGGTCGCCGAGCATCCGGCCGATGCCCTCCCGGTTGAGCGGCAGGAACACGCTCGTCAATGCCTGGTTGAGCGCGAACGCGGACGAACTGGTGAGCAGCGCCCGGTAGAACCGCCGATGGGTGGCGAAGTGCCGGGCCAGCGCCAGCATCGGGGCGCGTTCGTCGCCGGGGGCCGCCTCCGACAGCCCGTCGAGCGGCCCCTCGAGCAGCTCCCGCCGCACGAGGTCCAGCGCGGCCTCCAGGAGCAGGGCGTCCCGGTCGCCGAACTGCTGGTAGAGCACCTGCCGGCTGACGTCCGCCGTCTCGGCGATGTCCGACACGGGGACGGCGGCGGTGCCCCGGTCACCGACGAGGGCGATGGCGGCCCGCATCAGCGCGGCACGCGACCGGCGCACCCGCCGGTCCTTGGCGGGGACCTCGGTCGTCCAGTCGGCGTCCATGCGCTCGATAATGAACAGGTGTCAAGAAAATAGCAAGTGTTCGTTAATTCGCGGCGCCGGGGGGAATGCGAGGATGCGGGCATGTCATCGACCATGCGGGCGTACGTCCTCACCGGACCGCGGGAAGGGGCGGTGCGGGAAGTCCCCGCGCCGGAGGCCGTCCCGGGTGAGGTCGTCGTCGACGTCGAGCGGGCCGGCGTGTGCGGCACCGACGTCGAGTTCTTCACCGGCGAAATGACCTACCTGCACCAGGGGCACGCGGCGTACCCGATGCGGCTCGGCCACGAATGGGCGGGCACGGTCTCCGCCGTCGGCGAGGGCGTGGACCCGGCGTGGCTCGGCCGCCGGGTCATGGGCGACACCATGCTCGGCGACCGGACGTGCCGCCGGTGCCGGAAGGGCCACCAGCACACCTGCGAACGACGCCAAGAGGTCGGCATCCGCGGCGGGCGCCACGGCGCACTGGCCGAACGGCTGGCCGTGCCGGCGTGGTCACTGCACGCGCTGCCCGACGCGGTCGACCCGGTGCTCGGCGCCCTGGTCGAACCGGGCGGCAACGCGCTGCGCGCGGCCCGGGCGGCCGGCGTCGGCGCCGGAGACCGCGCCCTCGTCCTCGGACCGGGGACGATCGGGCTGCTGACGGCCCTCTTCCTGCGCGCGGCGGGTGCCGAAGTGCACCTGATGGGTCTCGACGGCGGATCTCTGGACTTCGCCCGCGGCCTCGGTTTCCCGGGCGCCTGGACCCGGGAGACGCTCCCGGACCTGCCGTTCGACGCGGTTGTCGACGCAGGCGGGGCAGCCGACCTGCCCGCGTTCGCGGTGGACGTGGTGGAACCGGCCGGCCGGGTCGTCTACATCGGACTGTCCGGCCGGCCCAGCCGCGTCGACAGCCGCGAGCTGGTGCTGAAGGACGTCACGGCGGTCGGTGTCCTCTCGGCGTCCCCGGGGCTGGCCGACACCATCGCCGCCTACGGCAGCGGAGCGGTCGACCCGCGCCCGCTCGTCGCCGCGACCGTGGGCCTCGACCAGGTCGGGGCCGTGCTCGCGGGGGAACGGATCGGCGGCCCGGGACCGAAGATCCACATCGACCCCCGGCGCTGACGTTCAGCGCTGCGCGAAGAACTCCGGCTCCGCCGGCCTCGACAGTCCGGTGCTCGAGCATGGTTCTCCCCTGTCCACTCCGGACGGTACGGCTCAGCCCCGGGGTGACGCGAGCGTCGTCGGCCGGGTGCGCCCGCGCAGCGTGACGTCCCCGGCCGCCGTCCACCGGGCGGCTTCTTCCGCGGCGGACGCCTCGACGGCCGTCCACGACGCGAGCAGGCGGCCGGGTGCGGTCTTCGCCAGCTCGGTGAGGCGGGCGGCTTCGTTGACCGGGTCGCCGATCACCGTGTACTCGAAGCGGCGCGGGTCGCCGACGTTGCCCGCGACCGCGTCCCCGGTCGCCACGCCGATCCCGGCCGGGCCGTCGGGGACTTCTTCGGCGAGCCGGCGGGCGATCGCGCGGCCGGCGGCCAGCGCGCAGGTCGCGTGATCGTCGAGTGCGGCGGGCGCGCCGAAGACGGCGAGGACGGCGTCGCCGACGAACTTGTTGACCAGCCCGTGGTGCCGGCCGACCTCGTCGACGACCACCGCGAAGAACCGGTTGAGCAGGGCGACGACCTCCTCGGGCGGGCGGCTCGCGGCCAGCGCCGTCGAGCCGACCAGGTCTGCGAACAGCACCGAAACCGTGCGCACCGTGCCGCCGAGCCCGGTGTCGTCCTCGGACGTGCGCATCGCCTCGACCGCGACCTCGTGCCCGACGTGCCTGCCGAACAGGTCGCGCAGCCGTTCCCGTTCGGCCAGCCCGGCCGCCATCCCGTTGAACCCGGCCTGCAGCAGCCCGAGCTCGGTCCCGTCGTAGACCGGGATTTCGACGGCGAAGTCGCCGGCCCGGACGCGGTTCAGCGCGTCCTGGACCGAAGTGATCGGGTTGACCACCGCGCGGGCGGTGAACACGGTGACCAGCAGGCCGAAGCACAGCACGACCAGCCCGAGCACGATGACCGACACGGCGAGCTTCGTGGTGGAGACGTCGCCGCGCACCCAGGCCAGCACCGCGGTGACCACCAGCCCGGCCACCGGCACCCCGGTCCCCAGGCACCAGAACAGCAGCATCCGCAGGTTGACGCCGCCGTGGAGCGGGCGCGGCGGCGTGGTGCCGGCCAGCGCCAGCGCCGCGTACGGCCGCAGGGCGAACTCCCCGAACAGGTAGGCGATCGCGCAGACGACGACGGCGGCGAAGGCGACGACGAGCAGCTCGGTGAGCATGACCTCCGGCTGGAAGACGGCCGCGAGACCGCCGAAGAGCAGCGTCGCGACACCCCACAACACGGCTTGCACGGACGTGAGCCGCAGCGGGACGCGCAGGCTGGCGGCGCGCTCGGCGTCGGTGGGACGGCGTCCCTCGGCCGCCCAGCGCAGCGTCCGCAGCGCCCCGCGCGTGCCCCAGAGCGTGCCGGCGACGACCGCCGAAACGACGTACACCGGCACGGCGACCGCGGTGACCCGCACGAGGTCACCGGACATGCCCGGCGACGGCATGAGCAGGGCCGCGAGCCCGACCACGACCAGCGCGCCGATCACGTGGGTGGCGATCAGCGAGGCGGTGAGCCTGCCCTGGACGCGCCGGCGCAACGCGGCCGTGTCGTGCTCCAGCCCGGAGCCGGGGGAATCCACGCGCTGAGTGTACGGATGTTCACCGAGTTGCCCCGAGACGGGTCTTCAGGTATGTGTTACGGTTGGTAACAGTGAACGTCGGTAACACTTGACGCGGAGGTCGGTCATGACGAGCACCAGCGAACGGGAGACGGTGGCGCGGCGTCTGCTCGACTCCTCGGAGCAGCTGTCCTACGACCCGCTCGAAGAGGTCGACTGGGAGACGCCGCTCGACACCGGCTACCACGGTGCGAGCCCGGAGTGGAGCACGCTCTACGGCACGTCCTACTGGGCGGAAATGACGCCGGAGCAGCAGCGCGAGCTGACCCGCCAGGAGGCGGCGTCGGTGGCCAGCACCGGGATCTGGTTCGAGATGATCCTGCAGCAGATGGTGCTGCGGGACTTCTACGCCAAGGACCCGACCGATCCGGCGTTCCAGTGGGCGCTGACCGAAATCGCCGACGAGTGCCGGCACTCGATCATGTTCGCCCGCGGCGCGGCGAAACTGCGCGCGCCCGCGTACCGGCCGCGCCGGTTCGTCGTCGAGCTGGGCCGGGTCTTCAAGGCGACCGCGAGCGGCGAGGCCGCCTACGCGGCGATCCTCGTCGCCGAGGAGGTCCTCGACGTCATGCAGCGGGACTGGATGCGCGACGAGCGGGTGGTGCCGTTCGTGCGCACCATCAACAACATCCACGTCGTCGAGGAGTCGCGGCACATGAAGTTCGCCCGCGAGGAGACCCGCGAGCGCCTCGAGGGCGCCGGGTGGCTGCGGCGGCAGCTCACCGGCCTGGTCGTCGCGATCGCGTCGTACTTCATCGTCACGAGCATGGTGAACGCCCAGGTCTACGAGAACGCCGGACTCGACGGCAAGCGCGCGCGGCGCGAGGCGAAGGCCAACGAGCACCACAAGTCGATGCTGCGGTCGAGCTGCTCCGGGCTGATGGAGTTCCTGCACTCCGCGGGGCTGCTCACCAAGTCGTCGCTGTGGTTCTACCAGCGCGCGAACCTGATCTGAGATGGCGTTCGCGATCACCCAGACCTGCTGCGCCGACGCGTCCTGCGTGTCGGTCTGCCCGGTCAACTGCATCCACCCGACGCCGGACGAGCCGGACTTCGCGCACACCGACATGCTCTACGTCGACCCTGACACGTGCATCGACTGCGGTGCCTGCGCCGACGCCTGCCCGGTCGACGCGATCTTCCCGGCCGCTGCCTTGACCGGGCCGCTCCGGGCGTACGCGGACATCAACGCGGAGTACTACGCGGGCCGGGACGTCCTGGCCTCGGCCGGGCCGAACTTCCACCCGTGGGCGCCGCCGTCGTTCACCCGGGTCCTCCCGAGCGACTTCGCCCCGCTGGACGTCGCCGTCGTCGGCAGCGGGCCGGCGGGCATGTACGCGGTCGAAGACCTGTTGCTGCACACCAACGCGCGCGTCACGCTGATCGACCGGCTGCCGCTCCCGGGCGGCCTGATCCGCTACGGCGTCGCACCGGACCACCCGTCGACGAAGAAGATCGGCGAGACGTTCGCCCGGTTCCACGACCACCCGCGGCTGCGGCTGCGGCTCGGCGTCGCGGCCGGTCCCGAACTGGCCGGCCGGCACGACGCGGTGATCTACGCGGTGGGGGCGACGGAGGCCCGGCGGCTCGGCGTGCCGGGGGAGGACCTGCCCGGCAGTATCCCGGCGGCCACCGTCGTCGGCTGGTACAACGGCCACCCGGACGTGGCCGCCGTCGACCTCTCGGCGGAGCGCGTGGTCGTCGTGGGGGCCGGCAACGTCGCCCTCGACATCGCCCGCATCCTCACCGCCGACCCGGATTCCCTGGCGGGGACGTCGATCGCGCCGGCGGCGCTGGAGCGGCTGCGGTCGAGCAAGGTGCGCGAGGTGGTCCTGCTGGCCCGGCGCGGCCCGGAGACGGCGGCGTACACCCGCCCGGAGCTGCTGGCGCTGGCCGCCCGCGGCGACCTGGTGGTGGACGCGCACGACTCGCGGATCGCGGCGGCCATCGACAACGCGGCGGCGGGGGAGAAGGCGGCGCTGCTGCGAGGGGTGCCGCGCGAGAGGGTCGACTGGCCGGCACCGCCCCCGGACGGAGTCCGCCGCGTGGTCCTGCGGTTCCACTCGGCGCCGGTCGCCTTCCGCGGCGACACCGAGGTCCGCGGCGTGGCCGTTTCCGGCGGCGTCGAGATCCCGGCGGGCCGGGTGGTCCGGGCGGCGGGCTTCCGGGGCGCCCCGGTGCCGGGCCTCCCGTTCGACGAGGACACGGGCACGGTCCCGAACGTCGCCGGCCGGGTCACCCCGGGAACGTACGTGGCGGGCTGGATCAAGCGCGGCCCGACCGGCGGCATCGGGGCGAACAAGACGTGCGCGCGCGAGACGGTGGGGACGTTGCTGGAAGACGCCGTCGCCGGGCGGTTGCCGTCGCGCCGGAAGGGACTCGCGTCGAAACTGCCCGGCCGCGCTTGACCGGCGGACTGTGACCCGATCGCCAACGAATTATCCACGTATTCTGTTGGCGGCTGGCGAGTCTGCTGGTTCCACGGGCTGCGATTCCCGCTGCCCTCGTGAGGTAACCTGCTGCGGCAGTGTGGATCCGGGGAGCGGCGCCGGTTCGGGTATCGGCGAGAGTGGGATAATCGGTGGACAAGCCTGAAATAGTCCAAAAGCCCTGGCGGGACCGTTCGAACACGCTCGGGGTGATCCCCGGCAAGTCCGATGGGCAGGCCAATTCGTTGCGGGGTGTGGTCGAGCAGCTTCCGCTCGCCGGCGGCCAAGACGTTCAGCTGACCTTTCTCGGTGGTGAGGTGCGGTCGGTCCGGTGCGACGAGTTCTTCAACCGGCAGTTGACGCGTGGCGCCATCGTGGTCCGGTCGGCCAAGGACAAGTGGGATGCCTCGCCGGCGACCCGCTATTGGTTCGACACCGGGGATGACATCTTCTTCGCGAAGCACCTGCATGCGAACGTCAAGCTTTTCGGCGAGCTCCTCGCGCACATCCGCGATCAGCCCGACGACTACCGGCCTCTCGAGCTGGCCCAGCGCTACAACCTGGCGTGGACCAGTCTCGATCAGATCCATCGCCGCGTCTCCTGGATGCAGGCGCTCGGGCTGCTCGAACGCTGGGGCCACGCGAAACTCGTTGTCACCGACAACGGCCGGAAGTTCCTCGACGAGGTCGACCTGGTCCTGCCGGAGACCGTGGCGCAGAACCTGGAACCGCTCGAGGATGAAGCCGCCGACCTGCCTGAGCCACCCCCTTTCCTCGCTGAAGCATTGGACCGCTTCGGAGCCGCGGACCTTGAGGGCCGGAAGATCTTGATCGGCTATATCCCGAGGGGGCGAAAGGGAGCCGGACGTCCCTCCGACGCCAGTCAGTCGAGTATCTTCGACGCGCTTCGCAACTATCTCGACCTCGTCGGTTCGGGCGCATCGTCGGACGAGATCTTCGAGAAGGCTCAGATAGCTTTCGGGCAGAAGAAAAGTTCGTACACACAGAGCATGAACACGCTGCGCAACATGGGTGTCGTCGACATGGTTGCCTTCAACCGGTTCGGTGTGCCGCCCGAAATGAGCGGGATCCTGCAACCGGGGAGCGAAGTCGATTTCGTCCGGCATCTGCACCTGCGCTACCGGTTCGTCGGAGAACTGCTGGCAGCCATGGACGGTAGTACGGCGGCCTCCAGTCTCGTCGAGGTCGCCAAGTCCCAGTACGACCTGAAACAGATCGATGGTGCGGAGGTCCGTACCCGCTTGACCTTCATGGCCGAGGCCGGGTTGGTGGAAAGGATCGACTGGTCTCGCTACCGGGTCACGGCCAACGGCCGGGCGCTGGCGGCGGAGCTGGCGCTGGAGAGCGGCCGGAAAACCGCGGCCGGCTCGGAACGGCGAGAACGGGACGAAGTTCCGGAGGCGTCCGCTGATCGTGCGCTCGCCGAGACGATCGCGGACCTGCGCCGGTACGGGAACGCCAGTGACGCGAGCACGCAGTTCGAGCGCGCCTTGGCACTCGCGTTCGAGTTTCTCGGCTTCAGAGCCGAGCACCTCGGCGGCAAGGGGCAGACCGACGTGTTGATCACCGTGGAACTGTCGCCGGCCGACCGATACCGCGCCATCATCGACGCCAAGGCGTCCGCGAGTGGTGTGATCAGCGACAACGCCGTCGCCTTCGACGCGATCAAGGATCATCTCGACCGGCACAAGGCCGATTACGCCGCGGTGGTGGGGCCGGAGTTCGCTCCTCGGGTCAAGAGCTGGGCGGCCAACCACCGCATCACCTTGCTGACAGTGGAAGAGCTGATCAGCCTGCTCGCGTTGCACCGCACGTCGCCCCTGACCCTGCCTCAGTTGCGGCTGCTCTTCGAGAACCCCGACGATCCGACCGTGATCTTCGACTCGTACGGCGCCGCGGCGCGCTCAATCGAGGTGTTGAAGCGGATCGTGGATGTTCTCTACCAGGAAGCCAACGACGACGATCCGATGGCTGAAGGCTACATAAGCACGGAAAACCTGTACTTCACCCTGCGGAAGGAACTCACGCCCCGCCCCTCGAAGGCCTTCGTAGACGACTGCCTGACGTTCCTGTCGAGCAGTCTCGTTCGCGCGGTCCAGCGAGACGATGACAAGTACAAGCTGATAGACGGTCCGACGAACATCGAGCGGCGGCTCTTCGGATTGAGTTCGAGCCTGGGATCCCTTTCGTTGCAAGGCAACGGCTAGCTCGCGTCTTCGCCGGGTAGCCTTGCCCGGCGGCGCCGGCCGCGCTTGACTCCGCCGCTTGCGCCCGGTGTCGTGAACGGCTCTTTCCTACCCCCAGTGGACAGGAAAGAGCCGTTCACCACACCGGGGGCCCGCTCAGACCACCTCGAGGACCGGGGTGGCCGCGGCGAAGGCGTCCGCCGCCGCGAGGTCGAACTCGCCGTGGTCGCTGCCGAGGCCCTGGGCGACGAGGGCGGCCGCCGCGCAGCCCAGTGCCGCTGCCTCGCGGGGTGGCCGGCCGAGGCCGATGCCGCGGAGGAAGCCCGCCGAGAACGCGTCGCCGCAGCCCGTCGTGTCCACCACCGGGACCGCGAACGCCGGCACCGCGATCGTCTCCTCCGCCGTCACCACCAGCGCGCCGCGTGCTTCCCGCGTGACCGCCACGCAGCCGACGCCCCGCTCGAGCAGCGCGCGGGCGCCGTCTTCGAGCGTGACCGCGCCGGTCAGGCCGAGCACCTGGTCCTCGTTGGGCAGCAGGTAGTCCAGAAAGGACAGTGCGGGCGCGAGCCAGGCGAGCACCCCGGGATCACCGGGGGCCAGCAGGTCGGCCGACGTCACCACGCCCGCCTCGCGCGCCGGGGCCAGGAGCTTCGCCGCCTTCTCTCCGCCCATCAGCTCGGGACCGCCCAGGTGCAGGTGGGTCGCGCGGGCGATCTCCTCGGCGGGCGCGTCCGAAGGCTCGTACGTCAGGTTCGCGCCCGGTACGTGGAAGGCGGGCCGGCTGCCGTCGGGGCGGATCGGCAGCACCGAAGCCGACGTCTGCACGCCGTCGCGGCGCAGCACCAGGGCCGTGTCGACGCCGTGGCGGGCGAGCATCGCCAGCAGCAGGTCGCCGATCGGGTCGGCGCCGATCGCGCCCGCCGTGCGGACCGTCGCGCCCAGCTTGGCGAGCGTGATCGCGGTGGCCGCGGCCGTGCCCGCCGGCCCGAACCGGATCTGCTCGACCAGGGCCGCGCCCTGGCCCTCCGGGATAGCCTCGACCGGCCGGACCTGCACGTCGAACACGTGCGCCCCGAGGGTGACGACCGTCTGCGTCATCGGCCGTACCCCCGGCTCACGGCCGCGGCGACGACGGCGTCCTGCTGCTCCTGGTCGAGGACCCGCGGCGCGCCGAGCGTCGCGGCCCGCACGTACAGGCCGCACGCCCACTCCAGCAGCAGAGCGTTGTCGACCGCGGCTTCGAGGGTCGGGCCGTGGGTGACCGCGCCGTGGTTGGCCAGCAGCGCGGCGGACTTGCCTTCCAAGGCCTCGAGAGTCGCCGCGGCCAGTTCGGCGGATCCGAAGACGGCGAACGGCGCGACGCGGACCGCGCCGCCGAGGGCCAGCTGCTGGTAGTGCACGCACGGCAGCTCGTCGAGGACCAGGGACACCGCGGTCGCCTGCGGTGCATGGGTGTGCACCACCGCGCCCGCGCCGTGCTGCCGGTAGATCCCCAGGTGCAGCTGGAGTTCCGAGGTCGGGGCCCGCTCGCCGGCGACGACGGTGCCGTCCAGGTCGACGACGGTGACGTCGTCGGCCGTGGCCCGGCCCAGCACCACGCCGGTCGCGGTCACCGCCACGTGCTCGCCCACCCGGACGCTCACGTTGCCCGCGCTGCCGATGAGCAGGCCTTCGCCCGCGAGCCCGTGACAGGCCCTCGCCACGGACCGCCGCGCCTCGTCGAGCGCCGCACTCGCCACTGTCATGCGCAGAGGCTAGAATAAACCCGAATCAAAGTCACGTTCAGGTTTGGGGAGCGGATGACGGAGAGCCGGCTGCGCCGGGTGCCGCGCCAGGCGCGTTCGCGGGAAAAGCTGGCCAAGGTCCTGGAAGCCGCCGACCGCCTGCTCGCCGAGGACGGCGTCGAGGCGCTGACGACGACCCGGGTCGCCGCCGAGGCCGGCGTCTCGGTGGGCGCGCTGTACCAGTACCTGCCGGACCGCGACGCGATCACCGAGGCACTCGCCGAGCTCTACCTCGGCCGCCTGGAAACCCTCATGGACTCGTTCGCCGAGCAGGCGGCGGCGGAGCGCTGGGCCGATCCCGTCGGCCTGCTCGTCGACGCCTTCGCCGGGCTCTACCGCGCGGAACCCGGCTTCCGCGCGCTGTGGTTCGGCCGCGGGCTCACCGACGGGACCCGGGAAGCCGACCGCGCGCACAAGCGCGTGATGGCCACCGGGGTGCACCGCGTCCTCGTCGCGCAGAAGCTCCTGCGCGACGACTACGCGTCCGCGGTGGCGTGCCGCACGGCGTTCCTCGCCGCGGACGCGGTGATCCAGGAGGTGTTCCGCGGCGACGGCGCCCCCGAACTCCTGGAGCCGGTCAAGACGATGCTGCGGGCCTACCTCGGGCAGCTGCCCCGGCCGTAGCTACACGTCGAACGTCAGTGAACGGCGGATCACGTCGAGGGCTTCGTCGGCCCACGACATGATGGACAGGCTCGAGTCGACGATCGCCGGTGGAGTGTTGACGAGGGTGTCGTGCCGGATCAGCCGGCCGAAGTCGACCAGAACCGGGTCGGGCCGCGGGTCGCCGTTGGGCGTTTTGAACTCGACGCCGGCGATGCGCATGACGTTGATCAGTTCTTGGGCGAGGATGCCGTAGGCGACGGTGGTGGGGTGGATACCGTCCAGGGAGAAAAGGCCGCCGCCGTCACGACGGGTGCCGTCGCTGCTGATGAACCGTGAGTCGAGGGGTGGGTCGCAGGCTCGCAGTTCGGCCGGCAGCACGTACGGTTTCCACCACCGGGGCTGCGCCAGTGGGTCTTCGATGTAGCGGCGCTGGGCGAGCCGGTCGAGGAGACCGGCGGTATCGAGGAGGTACCAGTCCCGTGGCTCGGCTTCGTCGGTTCGTGCCCGGCGGACGACCTTGGTGATCGCCTTGTTGTACTGGTCGATGGCCGAGTCCACCGCGCGTGCGTCGTCGGCCGTGATGTGGGGGTCCCGGGTGGGGTCGAACTGTTCGTCGCTGATCCAGGGCCGCGTGTAGTAAGGGAAGTACCGGGACCCCGGGGCGACTTTGGTGTGGACACCGCGGGCGAGCGGCACGATCGTCACGTGCGGCACCGTGCACCAGATGACGTGCCGGGCCTTGATCTGCTTGACCTTCTCCTCGACCAGCTTGAGTTCCTCGATGAAGTGCTCCGGGCGCCAGACTGTGTATTCGCCTTTGCCGCCGAGGGTGTTGTAGCCCTCGCCGCTCCAAACCACCTTCAGGTCGATGACACTGCGCAGGGCATTGTTGGCGCCGAGGAACACCACCAGGGTTTCGATGCCGGCGTCTCCGTCGTCGGTCTCGTTTCCCAGGGCGGCGGCCGCGTCGAAGAGCGTCATGTCCGCGTTGGCGTCCGTGGTCGGGTAGACGCGCAGTGCGGCGCGCTCGCTGTTGTTTTCGACGAACTGCTTGAACAAGTCGTCCTTGGCCTGCCCCAGGTTCGCCCGGCACTTCGCGGCGCTGAGTTCGAGCGCGTCGCGCAGATCCCAGCCGTAGACGGAAAGGTTGTGCATGACCGTGCCGACCGAGGGGATCGCGGCCCCGGCTCCGCGCTCCCAGTAATCCTCGACCCGGTCCATGAACTGGCGCCCGCGGAACAGGGCGAGCGGCAGTTCCCACCAGTCGACCGTGCGGCCGCAGGAACGCTCGAGTTCCCGCAAAAGCAGCTCGATGTTGAACGGAAGACCGCCGTAACCGTCATAGCGCGGATAGCGGAACTGGTCGAGCCAGCCCAGCTCGTAGGCGATGATGGCGGGGTAGGAGACGTCGGTGTGGAAGACGGACCCGCTCTGGAACCCGTGCGTCAGCGAGTCGCCGATGGTGACCAGGCGGTGGCGTGGTTTGTGGCCGGCGTTCCAGTTCCGCGGAACCTCCTCGTTCAGCGTCGGGTCCCAGGCCGGTTCGCGGGCGACGCTGCCCGACTTCTTTTTGGCCATGGCAGCCGCCTCCCGAGTAACGACGATGTCTCGTAAGGCGGTAGTCGCGAGCCCGGGAGGGGCGGTTACAGTCCGAAATGCCTGACCTTCGTGGTTCACGCCTTTGGACTATGAGGTTTCTTGTTTGTGACCTCAGTTAGGCATTTTCAAAACTCTCCGTATTAGTAGCGACGAGGAACTCCTCGCCCGGGACGACGCGGAGACCATCGGCCCGCCCCGCGAAGTACCGCTCGTTCAGCTCCGCGCCCGAAACGTGGGCGACATCGCGGAACCCGGCTTCCCGAGCCAGCTCCAGTATTTCCGCGGGGGAGAAGGCGCTGACGAACGGCGTCCCGGCCGCCTTCGCCTTGCTCGCGGTGGCCTCGTGGCGCTCGCGTTCGTCCTCCTCGAGGAGCTCGGCGGGCAGCATGAACGTCATCGCCAGCGTGGAACCCGGCGCGAACCCGGCGATCCGGCGCAGGGTGGCCGCGTTCGCTTCCTTCGTGAGATACATGCTGACGCCGGTCGAGGCGACCACCGCGGGTTCGTCCGGGTCGAAGCCCGCGGCCGCGAGCCGGTCCCACCACGGCGTCGTCTCGAAGTCGACCGGGACCAGGTGCAGCCAGTCCGGTACGCCCCAGCCGAGCTCGTCGAGGCGGGCGCGTTTCCAGGCCTGCGGGCCCGGCTGGTCCACTTCGAACACCCGCAGGCGGGCGGCGATTTCCGGACGGCGCTGGGCGAAGGTGTCCAGCCCGGCCCCGAGGATCACGTACTGGCCCACGCCGCGGCCGGCCTGCTCGGTGACCAGGTCCTCGACGAACCGGGCCCGCGCCACCATGCCGGCCCGGTAGCGGCCGGCGGTGGCCGGGTCCATGTCGTCGCGGTCGCGCCAGCCGTCCCCCGGGGCGGCCAGCCGCAGGCCGAACTCGTCGGCGAACACGTGGGGCGGCGGATCGACCTCGACGTGCAGGGCCCGCCACAGGGCGGTCCGCACCGCCGTGCTGTCCGGCGCCGCCACGTCAGGCCCTCCCCGGTGCCGACAGCGTCCACGTCCGCCCGTCGGGGTCGCGGACCGTCATTTCCCTCGTGCCGTAATGGGTTTCTTCGAACGGGGTGACGACCTCGACGATGTCGTCGGCCTGGAACGCCTCCGCGTCGGGAACCTTGAACACGATCTGCGTGCGGGTTTCCTGGCTTTCCGGCACCTCCGCGATGAACAGCCAGGGGCCGTCGCCGTTGCGCAGCTGCCCGGAGTTGTGGTCGGTGGCGAACTCGATCTCGTACCCCAGTGCCTGGAAGAACTTGGCCGCCTTGCCCCAGTTGTGGGTCTCCAGGTAGATCGCCTCGACGCCTTCGGTCGTCATGTCAGTGCTCCTCTTCGGGATCGGTGGCGAGGTAGGCGCGCAGCGCTTCGGCGACGAGCGCCGAAAGCGACTGCTCCGTCTCGATGGCCCGGTGCTTCACCTGCCGGATCAGGCCGATCGGCAGGTACACGTTGAACTGCTTGACGTCTTCGTCGCCCACGAATCGATGCTAGCATGCTAGCAAGCTAACCGGTCAGGCCGTCGAGTCCCGGATCACCAGCCGGCACGGCCGGGTGTGCCTGCCGGTCGAGGGCTCGCCGTTGATCGCGGCGAGCAGCGGGTCGGCGGCCGTCCGCCCGAGCGCCTCGAGCTCCATGTCGACGCTCGTCAGCGGCGGCTGGCAGGCCGGCGCCATCACGTCCCAGTTGTCGAAACCCACCAGGGCGACGTCGCCGGGGACGCGGCGGCCGGCCGCCTGGAGCGCGTCGGCCGCGCCGCGGGCGATCTGGTCGCTGCCGCAGAACACCGCGTCGAAGGGGTCGCCGGCGCCCAACAGGTGCCTCGGGTGGTGCCCTGGTGGGTTACGTCGGGAACGGCAGCGCGAACTACCTGCAGTTCAACGGCGTGAACGCGACCGCGGGCGCGCATCCGGTGACGATTTTGCTACGCCTCCGGTGAGGCGCGTTCGTTGACGGTCAGCGTCAACGGGGGTGCCGCGGTCTCGGTCACCACACCCGGCACCGGCGGCTGGGACACCGTCGGGTCCGTGCAGGTCACGCTCACCCTGGCCGCGGGGGTGAACACCATCCGCCTCGGCAACCCCTCGGGCCGGGCGCCGGACATCGCCCGGATCGTCGTCGGCTGAGCGCCGGTGGAGGGCCCGCCCGGATTCGCCGGGGTGGCCTTCGCGGATTCACTGCGCGGGTTCGCCGGAGGGGACCGGGAGCCGGGTGCCCAGGGCGACCGGGGTGCCGAAGTTCGGTGTCCCGTCCGCGTTCCAGGTGAACTTCTGCGCGCGGGTCGTCCGGTTCAGGTCGCAGCCGCCGTTCACGGAGTCGTTGGCGTGGTAGACGATCCAGTCCTCGGTGCCGTCGGGCGATTTGAAGAACCCGTTGTGGCCCGGCCCGAACACCGAGTTCACGTTTGCAGCACTTCGGCGCCTTCGTTGACCGCGCCGCCGACGTTTTCGGGAACCGGCCATCAGGTGCTGCGGCAAATGATTCATCCCCGGGTGAGATATCGGTGGAAGAACGCGCTGAGGGCTGTCTTCTGGGTGGCGAAGCTGCGCCCCGCGTCGACGGTTCCGATGTACGGCGCGACCACCGCGGGGTCCAGGCCGAGCTGGGGGAGGAGCACCTGGTAGTCGGTGTAGCTGAAGTGCTCGCCGTCCGGGACGCGCAGTTCGCGGACCCGGCCGCGCTGGTTGCGGAGGAACTCCTGCCACGAGGCGTCGGAGGCGGCGCTGTGGTCGCCCGCGCTCATCAGCAGGAAGGGCCGGTCGAGGCCTTCGGTGACGGCCCGGCCGAAGTCGCGATCGGACTGGGAGTACGCCATGCTGCCGTCGAGGTCGGCACCGGCGTCGACGCGGCGGTCGGCCACCATCGTCTCGCCGGTGGTGAACCCGCCGGCGGAGTGGCCGAACATGCCGACGCGGGTGAGGTCGAGGGACAACCCGGCGGGCAGCTCGCGGTGTTCGGCGTCCGGGTTCCCGCCCCGCGCCAGGACTTCCAGCGCGTCGAGGACGAACCGGATGTCCGCCACCCGCGTCGCGATCAGCTGCTTGCCGGCGCCCGCGGGCGGCCGGACCTGCGGTTCGACGCGGCCGCCGGGAAACTCGACCGCCGCCGGTTCGTGCGTGTGGTCGACGGCGACCGTCACATAGCCTTCGCTCGCGAGCTGCTCCAGCTGCGCGGTGCCGACCGACCGGGGAAACTGGGCGCTGGGCGAGTAGAGCACGACGGGCCGCGGGCCGCCGGCGGCGGGCGCCCCGGTGCGGGCGTGCGTGGGAAAGGTGTAGTCGAGCCGGCCGGCGGGGATGCGCAGCAGGTTCGCGTCCTGCTCGGCGACGGGCCCGGCGACCCCTGGCGTGAGGTAAGGCGCCTTCGGGCCGGCGCCCGGCCGCGCCGGGTAGCGGACGGTCACCATCAGCTCCCGGGTCGTGCCGGGAACCCACGGATCGGCGCGACCGGAGTCGACGAGGTGCAGTTCGGTGCTGCCCACGGCACAGGGCCCGGTGGGGGCGGGAAGCTCGAGCCGGGTGCCCGCGGCCGCTGAAGCGGGAACTGCGGTCAGGAGGAGTGCGCCGGCCAATCCGGCGGTGAGGGCTTTTCGCATGGTTTGACCGTATTGACGGCCTCGCCGCGCGACATCGGGATGATCACCGAGATCGTCCCCGTCAGGGGGTGGCCCGGGCGCCCGGCCCGGGCCACCCCCGGCAGGCTCAGAAGCCGTAGACGGTTTCGTAGACGCGCTGCTCGTTGGCCGCGACGAGCCCGTTGGCCCACAGCTGGTTGACCCGGGCGCGCTCGGTCGCGTTGGGCACCGCGTTGGTGCAGGACGGGCCGGGGCCGCCACCCGACATCAGTTCCGAGCACGGGCCCGAGTAGTGGTCGGGCAGGCCGAGGGCGTGCCCGGTCTCGTGCGCCGCGATGCGGGTCGGGTTGTACTGGCGGGCCTGGGTGTAGTCGATGAAGATGGTGCCGCTGCCGTGCCCGTTGGTCGAGGCGTAGGAGCCGCGGGGGTCGTTGCCCTCGGTGTAGCGCAGGCTGGCGCCGGAGTTGCGCTCGACGAGCTTGACGTTGGTGACGCTGCGGTTCCAGTTGGCGGCACCGGCGTTGATGACCGAGCGGAACGTCGGCGCGCTGGCGGTGCTGTAGTACACCGTGGTGACGGCGGCTTCCTGCTCGGTGGCGGCCGACGCGGTCCCCGCGGCGAGCGGGGTCATGGTCAGGGCGAGCGCGACGGCGCCGGCCAGGGCGAACTTCCTCGACATCGGGAGTCTCCTCGTGGGGACGGGGATTTGCCGGAATTGCGCGCGCTGTCGAGAATTTACCCGGAAGTCACCTTCGCTGGAGCCGACTAACGTAGGGCCCGGAAAGTGGTGATTTCCCAGCACTATCGTTGGGTTGACAGGCCAGGTTCAGGGCCTCCTCGGCGGCCGACAGGGGGATCATGGCGATTCGTGCGGCGGTGTTCGACATCGGCGACGTCTTGGAGATCGCACCCGACCTTGGCGTCAGCGCGCGGTGGGAGGCCAGGCTCGGCCTCGGGGAGGGTGAGCTCCGCCGGCGGCTGGCGGAGGTCTGGGAAGCCGGGGCCATCGGCGCAGTCGCCGAAGACGAGGTGCGTCAGGCGATCAGCGATCGACTCGGCGTCGCCCGGGGGCGAGCCGATGCGATCATGGCGGATTTCTGGGAGCAGTACCTGGGCACCGGCAACTCCGAGTTGATCGAGTACTGCCGGGGGCTGCGCCCGCGCTGTCGGACCGGCATCCTGAGCAACAGCTTCGTCGGCGCCCGGGCGCGGGAACAGGCCGCGTACGGGTTCGAAGATCTCGTGGATGACATCGTCTACTCGCACGAGGTCGGCCTCAGCAAGCCGGATCCCCGGATCTACGAGCTCACCTGCGCCCGGCTCGAGGTCCGTCCCGAGGAAATGATCTTCCTCGACGATCTGGAGCCCAACGTCGCCGCTGCGCGTGCGGTCGGCATCCACGGGATCCACTACCGGGACAACGCTCAGGCGATCGCCGAGATCGAGGAGCTGCTGACGTCAGCCGGCGGTTGATCGCCTGAAGGTGAGGGCGAGCAGCTGCTGCTCCAGCTTCCGCACGGCGGCCACGTCGATGCCCACGCCCCACAGCGGCGCCGTGCTCGCGCCGTCGGCTGCCGCGACCACCAGGGTGACGACGTCGTCCGGGAGACCGTCGTCGTGGAGCTCGCGCTCCCACCTCTCCGCGTCCGCGCGGGCCAGCTCGGCGATTTCCGGGATCGAGGTCAGCTGCGCGATCAGGGCGATGGTTTCGCGGACGGCGACCTCGTCGTAGGAGGTGTCCAGCGACGCCCGGACGTACGCGCGCGTCAGCCGGCCCGGGGCGGTGTCGGCCGGGTCGAGCGCCGCTTGCACCTCCGCGCGGAACTCGTCGAGCAGGTCCTGGGCGAGCGTGCGCACCAGCGCGTCCTTCGCCGGGAAGTGGTACAACAGCCCGCCTTTCGACACGCCCGCCGCCCGGGCGATGTCGTCGAGGGAAGCCGAGACGCCGCGGGTGCGGATGACCGTCGCGGCCGCGTCGAGCAGGGCGCGGCGCGTCTCTTCCGGGCTGCGCCCGGCCTTGCGAGGCATGCTCAGTCCTTTCCGGACGGAATGGTACGCCAGGCGATCAGCGCGGCGACGGCGGTGACGACGGCCGCCGCGAGCGACGTCACCTGCATCGCGCCGGTGAAGGCTTCCCGTGCGGCGTGGGCGAGCGGCGATCCCGGGTCCAGCACGCTCGCGGCGCCGGCGAGGGAGTCGCGGACCTCGCCCGGGAGCGGGCCCGCCGGCAGGAACGCGCGGTAGACCAGGTTCACCACCGAGCCGAGGATCGCGATGCCCAGCGCCGCCCCGAGTTCGTAGGCGGTCTCGGAGATCGCCGACGCCGAGCCGGCCTTGTCCCGCGGGACGGCGGACAGCACCGAATCGACGGTCAATGTCAGCGCCAGCCCGACGCCGAGCCCGACCGGCACGAGCGTCAGGCCCAGCCACCAGTACTGCGGCGCCCGTTCGGCGACCGACACCAGGGCGAGGCCGAGCGCGGCGACGGCGAGCCCCGCCGCGACGGCCCGTCCCCGCCCGAGCCGTCCGGCGACCATGCCGACAGCGGCCACGACGACGATCGAAGCGAGCGTCGCGGGCATCTCGGCGAAGCCGGCCTGGAGCGGTGAGAAGCCGCGGACCAGCTGCAGGTACTGCGAGAAGAAGAACAGCAGGCCCATCAACGCGAAGACCGCGATGAAGTTCGCCGCCACCGCGCCGCTGAACGCGCCGTGGCGGAACAGGGTGACGTCGATCAGGGGAGCCTCGGCTCGCCGCTGGCGCCGGATGAACAGGGCCCCGGACACCAGCCCCAGCGCGGCCGCCACTCCCACCTGGACGTCGAGACCCGAGCTGACGGCGTGCTTGACCGCGTAGACCAGCGGGACGATCGCGGCCAGCGACAGCCCGGCCGACAGCAGGTCGAACCGCCCCGGGTCCGGGTCGCGCGATTCCGGCAGCAGCCACGCGCCCGCGATGAGGAAGACGACGACGATCGGCACGTTGATCAGGAACACCGAGCCCCACCAGTAGTGCTCCAGCAGCGTCCCGCCGACCAGCGGGCCCAGCGCGATGCCGCCGCCGGAGCCGGCCGACCAGATGGCGATGGCGCGGGTGCGCTCGCGCGGGTCGGCGAACAGGGTCCGGATGAGCGACAGCGTCGACGGCATGATCGTCGCGCCGGCGACGCCGAGCAGCAGCCGCGCGACGACGAGCACGCCGGCGGTGGGGGAGAAGGCGGCCAGCGCGGACGCGAGCCCGAACGCCGCGGTGCCGATGAGCAGCACCTTCTTGCGCCCGAAGCGGTCGGCGAGGTTCCCGGCCGTGACGAGCAGCCCGGCCAGGGCGAGGGAGTAGACGTCGCCGATCCAGAGGATTTCGGTGGCGGTGGGCGCGAGTTCGCGGGTGAGCGACGGCACGGCCAGGTACAGCACGGTGCCGTCGACCGCGAGCAGGAGCACGGCGCCGACGAGGACGCCCAGCGCGGCCCAGCGGCGCCGGGGGCTCAACGGCCGGACGGAGGACGGCAGGGTGGCGGTCATAGCGCTTACTATACCGTCTGGACGGTACAGTAACGCTCGTGAGACCGGCCACCCGCCGGGAATTGTCGTGGGCGCCACGGTCGTTGTGCCGGGGCGAAGGTCCCCGCCGGTCCCGGGGAAGACGGGACCCGGACAGGGCCGGACGGCCCGGTTCGCCGGTACGCTGGAGCAGGCGGAAGGAGGCGGACGTGACGGCGGAAGAGCTGGTCATCGAGTTCGCCCTGACGCGCATGGACCACCCGGACCTCGAATTCGACGAGATCGCCGCACTCGTCGTCCGCCGGGGCGGCCCGGAGCGGGAACTGGAGTTCGCCTCCCGCAACCTCGCCGACCGCGGCGAACTGCGCGGCGCGGCCTTCCCGGCGGCGGTGGAGTACGTGTTGCGGGTGGTGCTCACCCTGCGGGGGCCGTCGGACTAGTCCACTGTGGACGGGCGGACGAGGCCGCTCCCGGCTGTGTTCCGCACCCGGGGGAGGGGCCGGTTCTCGCCGCGGTGCGGTGGTCGTGGCCGCTGAAGCCCCTCCTGTTGGCGGGGGAGTCCCGATAGGCGCGGAGACGAGTCCGCGCCGGCCACCGTCGGCGCCACCTCCGCGCAGGCCGGTGTCACCGCGCGTTCGACGGATTCGCTCACCGTGCGCACCAAGGTGCTCGCCGAGCGGCACCGGTTCGGCGCTCGCCCTCTCGCCGGAGTTCCGGCCCGCGGCCCGTTTGGTCCCGCCGAGTCCCCCTGCGTTGCCGCAACTTTACCGGCGGAACCCTTTCGACCCCGGCCGTTCTATGTTAAGAAACTTTACTAACTACTACTCGGAGGCACGCCGTGAGTTCACCCACTCGGTCCGGGGAACCGCCCGCCCTTGAGCGCAAGATCGGCCCGCTGCAGGCCACCGCGATCAACATGACGCAGATGTGCGGGATCGGCCCGTTCGTCACGATCCCCGCCATGGTCGCCACCATGGGCGGCCCGCAGGCGATGTTCGGCTGGATCATCGGGGCGATCGTCGCGCTGGCCGACGGGCTCATCTGGGCCGAACTCGGCGCCGCCATGCCGGGCGCCGGCGGCACCTACCTCTACCTGCGCGAAGCGTTCCAGTACCGCACCGGGCGGCTGATGCCGTTCCTGTTCGTGTGGAGCGCGGTGCTGTTCATCCCGCTGATCATGTCGACCGGCATCATCGGCCTCGTCCAGTACCTCGGCTACCTGATCCCCGGCGTGACCGACGACGCCGGCACGACGCCGCTGGGCAAGCTCATCGGCGTCGGCATCACGCTCCTCATCGTGCTGGCCCTGTTCCGGAAGATCGGCCAGATCGGCAAGCTGACCACCGGCCTGTTCGTGGTCATGCTGGTCGCCGTGCTCGCCACGATCGTCGCGGCGTTCTCGCACTTCAGCGGCGCGCAGGCGTTCGCCTTCACGCCCGGCGCGTTCAGCTCGGCCGGCGAGGGCACGTTCTGGGGCGGCCTCGGTGCCGGCCTGATCATCGCGATCTACGACTACCTCGGCTACAACACGACCGCCTACCTCGGCGGCGAGGTCAGCTCGCCCGGCCGGACCATCCCGCGGTCGATCATCTACTCGATCCTCGGCATCATGAGCCTCTACTTCCTGCTGCAGGTCGGCGTGCTCGGCTCGATCCCCCTGGACCAGCTCAAGACCGCCACCTCGGTGGCCTCCTCCGTCCTCGAGCAGGCCTGGGGCACCGGCGCGGCCAAGGTGATCACCGTGCTGATCGTGGTCGCCGCGATCGGCTCGGTGTTCGCCGGCCTGCTCGGCGGCTCGCGCGTGCCCTTCGAAGCCGCGCGCGACAAGGTGTTCCTCCCGGTGTTCGGCAAGCTGCACCCGAAGCTGCACCTGCCGACCGCGGGCGTGCTCACCATGGGCGCGATCACGATCATCGGCTCGCTGTTCACGCTGACCGACGTCATCAACGCGGCCGTCGCCACCCTGGTCATCATCCAGTCGCTGGCCCAGGTCGTCGCGATCTGGACGCTGCGGCGGCGGCAGCCGAACCTCAGGCGCCCGTACCGGCAGTGGCTCTACCCGGTGCCGACGCTGCTCGCCTTGGTCGGCTGGGTCTACATCTACGTCTCCGCGACCTGGCTCTCGATCGGGCTCTCGCTGGGCTGGATCGCGGTCGGCGCGATCGCGTACCTGGTCTACGCGAAGGCCGAGAACACCTGGCCGTTCGGCCCCAAGGAGATCAAGGAAGCCTTCGCCACCGAACCGGAAGGAGCTCAGGCATGAGCCGGAAGCTCGCGGTCCTCGCCGCGCTGCTCCTCGTGCCCGGGGTGCTCAGCGTGGCCGGGCCCGCCGCCGCGCAGGACGCGCAGGCGGCCGCCCGGCCGCACGGGCTCAGCACGATCGGCCTGCCGGGCTGGCAGGTCCTGACCACGGCGAGCGTCAAGGACGGCGGCGACAAGGTCTCCACGCCCGGCTACGTCACCAAGGGCTGGCTGCCGGTCGAGGTCGACGACGCCGGCGCGCCCGGCACCGAGATCAACGCCCTGGTGCAGAACGGCAAGTGCCCGGACGTCTTCTACTCGGACAACCTGCGCAAGTGCTTCGGGTACGTCGACAAGCTCGGCCCCGTGGTCACCAAGCCGTTCTCCGACCCGTGGTGGTACCGCACCGACTTCACCCCGGACATCAAGCCGGGCCAGCACGCGAAGCTGACCATCCCCGGCATCGTCGGAGAGGGCGACGTCTGGGTGAACGGCACGCTCGTCGCCACGAAGGACGTCGTCAGCGGTGCCTTCGCCGGGCACACCTTCGACGTCTCGAAGCTGGTGAAGCCGGGCAAGAACACCCTGGCGATCAAGGTCTACCCGAACAACCCGCTGAAGATGTACACGCTCGACCAGGTCGACTGGAGCCAGATCCCGCCGGACAACGACACCGGCATCCAGTTCCCGCCGACCCTGCAGGTGTCCGACGCGCTGACCGGCGACAACGCGCACGTCGTGCAGGACAACGCCGCCGACCTGTCCAGCTCGAAGCTGACCGTCAAGGTGGACGTCACCAACGACGCGGCGACCGCGCAGACCGGGGACGTCGCCGCGACGATCGCGCCCCCTTCGGGCGCGCCGATCGTCGTCACCCGGCGCGTGACGATCCCGGCGAACACCAAGCAGACGGTGACGTTCGCGCCGGTGAAGATCGCGAAGCCGCAGGTCTGGTGGCCGTACTCGATGGGCGCCCAGCCGCTGTACACGCTGAGCACCGCGGTGTCGCAGAACGGCGTGCTGTCGACGTCGTCGAAGAGCACCTTCGGCATCCGCACGGTCACCTCGCGCCTGGTCGGCAAGTCCGCGCCGCTGCCCGAGGGCGCGCGGCAGTTCACGATCAACGGCAAGGACTTCGTGTTCCGCGGCGGCGGCTTCGCGCCGGACCTGTTCCTGCGCTACGACAAGGCCGACACCGCGCACCAGATCGCGCTGATCAAGAACCTGGGCCTCTCCGGCGTCCGGCTCGAAGGCCACGACATGCCGCAGGACTTCTACGACCAGGCCGACCGCGCCGGCCTGCTGGTCATCGGCGGTTTCCTGTGCTGTGACGCCTGGCAGCCGGACACCGCCGAGCAGCTCGGCGAACGGGACCTGCGGATCATCCACGACTCGTCGGTGAGCATCGCGCAGCGCGAGCGCAGCCACCCCAGCGTGTTCAACTACGGCTGGAGCGACAACGAGCCGTTCCCGAACCAGGAGAACGCCGTCCTCACCGCGTTCAGGCAGGAGGACTTCCAGGTCCCGATCATCGCGTCGGCGGAGTACAAGAGCACGCCGACGCTGGGCAACTCGGGCGAGAAGGAGGGGCCGTACGACTGGGTCCCGCCGTCGTACTGGTACGACAGCTCGCACTTCGACGCCTCGGACGACAGCCGCACGAACGCGGGCGGGGCCTGGGGTTTCGCGAGCGAGCAGAGCGCCGGGCACACCGTGCCGACGCTCGACTCGATCAGGCGGTTCCTCTCGCCCACCGAGCAGGCGAAGCTGTGGCAGGACCCGGCGTACAACCAGTACCACGCGAACTTCGAGCCGGACCACGGCGGCTACGCGTTCGGCACGCTGTACACGCTGGACCAGTCGATCCTGCAGCGGTACGGGAAGTGGACCTCGCTCGAGTCCTATGTGGACCTCGCGCAGATCGCCAACTACGAGAACACCCGCTCGCAGTTCGAGGCCTTCCTGCACCACTCGACGGACAAGGACAATCCGTCAACCGGCGTCGTCTACTGGCAGCTCAACAAGGGCTGGCCGACGCTGCTGTGGTCGCTCTACAACGACGACGGCGACCAGCCGGGCGCGTACTTCGGTGCCAAGAAGGCCAACAAGCCGCTGCACGCGCTCTACGGCTACGACGACGGGAAGGTGACCGTCGACAACCTCGGCGCGGCCGGCCAGTCCGGGCTTTCGGTGCAGGCCCGCGTGCTCGACACCGCGGGCAAGGTCCTCGACGACCAGACCGCGGGCGGGATCTCCCTCGGCAGCCAGGCCGTCAAGACCGGCGTCCTCAAGCCGAAGGTGCCCGCCGAGACGAAGGCGCCGGCGGCCGCGCAGGTCTACTTCGTCGAGCTGCAGCTGAAGCAGGGCGGAAAGGTCGTCGACCGGAACGTCTACTGGCTGTCCACGCAGAAAGACGTCGTCGACTGGGCGAAGACGCTGGGCAACCCGCAGGCGACGCTTTCGCAGTACAGCAACCTGCAGGCCCTGCGGAACCTGCCGAGGTCACAGGTCAGCGCCGTCGCCTCGACGAAGGCGGGCCGTGGCGGCGACCTCGTCACGACGGTGACCGTCACGAACACGGCGAAGAACCCCGGTGCGGCGTTCTTCCTGCGGGCCGACGTGCGCCGCGGGACACCGGACGGGCGTGAGGCGCCGGGCGACAACCAGCTCGTGAACGCGACCTGGGACGACAACGACATCACGCTGTGGCCGGGCCAGTCGCAGACGCTGACCGTCACCTACCAGGCCGCCGACCTGCGCGGCGCGGTGCCGGTGATCAGCGTCGACGGGTTCAACACCGGCCGGGTCGTGGTGCCGGGGAACGAGGGGACTGGAGGGTTCTCGGAGTGACAGGGGAACGGATTCTCGGGATCGACTTCGGCGGCACGAAAGTGGCGCTGGGGCTCGCCGACCGCGACGGCACCCTGCTGGCCACGCGCCGGCTGGACACCGACGCGCAGGCGGGAGCCGAGCAGGTGGTGGTGCGGGCGCTCGCCGGAGCCAGAAGCCTTCTGGCCGACGAGGGCGCGGTTCCGGCCTGCATCGGCGTCGTCAGCCCGGGAATCGTGCTGCCGGAGGAGATCCTGCTGGCGCCGAACGTGCCGGGCTGGGAGCAGCTGCGCCTGGCGGAGCTGGTGGCCGCGGAGTTCCCGGCCGTGCCGATCTCGGTGGGCACGGACGCGAAGGCCGCGGCGCTGGCGGAATGGCGGTGGGGCGCGCTGGCGGGGGCCGACCCGGCGGTGTTCCTGTCGCTGGGCACCGGCATCGCGGCGGCCGTGCTGATCGGCGGCCGGGTGCTGACCGGCGCCAACGGAGCTGCCGGCGAGATCGGGTACAACCTGCTCTCGCCGCAGGACACCGAGGGTTTCTCGAGCGGAGCGGCGCCGCTGGAAGAAGCCGTCGGTGGGCGTGGGCTGGGCGGCCGGGCGAGTGAACTGCTCGGCCGCCCGGTCACCGCCGCCGAACTGTTCGCCCTGGCCAAGGAGAACGTCGAGGCGAAGGAACTGGTGACGGCGGCGCTCGACGAGCTGTCGATGCACGTGGCCAACCTGGCGATCGCGCTGGACCCGCAGCGCATCGCGGTCGGCGGCGGGCTCGTCCGCTCGGCGGACGTGCTCCTGCCCGCGCTGGCGGACCGGCTCGCGCACGCGGTGCCGTTCCCGCCGGAACTGGTGGCCGCGCGCTTCGACCAGGACGCGGCACTGCTGGGCGCGGTGGCGCTGGCCCTGGGCGGTTAGGCGTCCGGGTGGTGTGCCGGTGCCCCGACCCGGCCCACCACCCGGCTTCAGGCCTGCGCCGCCGCCAGCTCGGTGCGGCGGAAGGCGGCGGGGGAGAGGGTGAACCAGACGAGCACGGCGCTGACCGCCTGGATCGCCGCGGCCATGACCCAGACGCCGCGCAGGCTCCAGTGCGCCGCGACCAGGCCGCCGGTGAGCGCGCCCAGCGGGGTCAGCCCCCAGGCCAGCGCGCGGTGGCCGGTGAGCACCCGGCCCAGCAGCGGCGCCGGGGTGAAGCGCTGGCGGCTGGACTGCGAGCAGACGTTCCAGATCAGCACGGTCGCCGTCAGGGACACCAGCACGCCGGCCACCAGCGGCGGCCACGGCGGGACGACGGCGATCAGCAGCTGCGCCACCACGCCGAAGCTCTGCGCGAACCGCATCGACCACGAATAGCCGAGCCGGTCCACCACTTTCTGCACGACGAACGACGACGCGACCCAGCCGACCGCGAGGCAGGCGAGCAGGAGGCCGTACCCGACCAGGCCGACGTGCAGGACCTGCGTCGCGTAGAGCACGAACATCGAGTTGCCGGCACTCGCGGCGAACGAGCCGAGGGCGACGTTGATCGTGATGGACCGCAGCAGCGGCGTCTTCACCAGGTGCCGCAACCCGGCGGACAGGTCGCGCAGCGGATGGGTCGTCGTGGCGACGGTCCTCGACTCGGACGGGATCCGCCGCGCGAGCAGCAGGGCGGCCAACGCGCAGGCGGCGGCCAGCCAGGCGGGCACCCCGGCCCCGACGGCGAGCAGGAACCCGGTCAGCGGCGGCACGACGAACTGGACGACACCCCGGTCGATCACCGTGAGCCGCGCGTTGGCGTGCGCCAGGCGGTCCGGTTCGACGAGCTCGGGCACGAGCGCGCCGCTGGCCCCGTCCCCGAGCACCTGCGCGGAGGTGACGACGAAGGCGACGGCCACGAGCACGGGCAGGCTGAGCAGGTGAGCGGAAGCGGCGGCGGCGAGCACCAGGGCCGCCCCGACCTGCACGGCGTAGGCCCAGGCGAGCACGGAGGTCCGCCGCACGCGGTCGATGAGCACCCCGGCGAACAGCGACAGCAACAGCCACGGCGCCTGCCCGGCGATGTTGAGCAGCGAGATCTCGCGCGGATCGGTGGTGACGGACACGGCGAGCAGCGGGAGCACCGCGAGCATCAGACCTTCGGCGGACGACCCGGACACCGCCACGGCCTGCAGCCGCACCCATCTGCTGGACATGATCGCCAGCATGCCGAAGAAACCGGTGAATCCCAAACGGATTAGCGCCGGCACTCGGGTCAGGTCGCGCCGGAGTCGCGCTTTTCGGCCGAGCCGGAGTGTGCCGAGGGGTCGAGCTGGCTCGATGCCGAGAGCGCCAGACGGGAGAACAACCTCCCGGAAAAGCCGAACAGCAGGGCGAGCGCCAGTGTGAAGGGGGACTCCTGGGCGGTGTTGGAGAATCCGGTGTAGAAGTTGGCGCTGTCGTAGAAGACGCTGCCCAGGACATTGAGATGGGGGTCGGAGAGGACCCGCACGAGAAGCAACCCGCCGACGGCCGTCAGCGCACCCGCGACCGGACTCAGGACCAGGAGGCCCCAAGAGGCTCGCTCCCGGCCGGTCAGCGCGGACACGACGGGCGCCAGGTAACCGCCCATCGCGCCCAGCAGGAGGATCAACGGGTGCCCGAGGGCGCAGGCGGTCAGCACGATTCCCGCGAGACCCATGGCGGTCAGCAGTACCGCCACCCGCTGCCGGTCGAAATCGTTGGCGATGGCGAGCTCACGTCGTTGATCGATCTCGCCTGCGCTTCGGTGATCGCACATCTCACGACGGAGTCCCCCGGGTGTTCGTTGCCCGGGTTGGCGAGGACATCCGGTACGTCCAACGCGAGTGCCTTCGATTTCACGACGACCGCCTCGCTGAGCAAGGGGAGGCTTTCGGGTGATTCCAGGGTTATCGCCTGGCGCTCCAGCGTGTGCAGGTCCTGCCAGCCGTACTGCACCTCGGTCAGGGTCATCCATGGAATCCACAGCGAGAGGGACGTGAGAACGTCGGGCTTCCTCGTGTCCAAGCGTCGGAGAAGCTCGTCGGCCTTCTCGAGAAGACAGTCCCGCAGGTGTTCCGTGGCTTCGGGCGGCGAGAGCGCCTCCAAGCGCCCGCGCAAGGCGAAGACGGCGGAGCGCAGCTGGGTGTAATGGGGAATGATGACATTGGTGCCGTGGTTGGCGACCAATGCGGCTATGTAACTCAAGCACGAGACGAAAACAAGGAAGCGGCTGTCGTGCGCCAGCTGGCGGATCACGGGAGCCGGGGAGTTCGTGAAAAAATCCGTCAGAATGCTGGTGATCAGCGCCGTCATGATGATCAGGGACAATATGATCCAATAGATCTTGCGCGCGCGTGGTCTCGCGAGGATTCCCTGGTCATCGTGGTGTACCCGGCGCACGCATTAATCATGCGCCCACTGTCAAGATGGTGTCATTTCCTGCTCTGCGACCGATCGCGTCACCTCGGCGGAATCATCGTTTCGACGCCGATTCCGGCCGCATCGCGGCCGTCAGCGGCGCACCCGGGTCGATTCGCGGACGACGAGTTCCGGGGTGAACACCACCGCCTGGTGCTCCACCGTCGTGTCCGCCGTTTCCGCCAGGAGGAGTTCCGCGGCCGTGCGGCCCAGGCGGCGGGCCGGCTGGCGGACCGACGTCAGCGGGACCGCCGCCGCGGCCGCGAACTCGATGTCGTCGTAGCCCACGATCGCCATTTCCTCCGGGACTCGGACGCCGGCGCCGACCATCGCCTGCAGCACTCCCAGGGCCAGGAGGTCGTTCGCGCAGAACACCGCCGTCGGGCGGGGGCTCGTGCCCAGCAGGCGGGCGCCCGCGTCGCGGCCCGAGGCGACGTCCAGGTTCGTCGCCTCCAGGACCGTCAGCTCCACCGCCGATCCCGCGAGCGCCGTGCGGACGCCCTGCTCGCGGTCGCGGCACTGTTCCAGGACGGCGGGGCCGTTGACGAACGCGATCCGGTCGTGGCCCGTTTCCCGCAGGTGCCGGGCCGCGAGGGCGCCGCCCGCGACGTCGTCGACCGACACCGAGCTCGCCTCCGACGCCGGTGCCTTGCGGTCGACGAAGACGTACGGCGTGCCGCTGCGCCGGAACGCGCGCAGGGCTTCGCCGGACGTCGTGACGGGGCTCAGCAGCACCCCGCGGACCCGCTGCTCGGCGAACATCGCCAGGTACGACGCCTCCAGGTCGGACCGCTGGCCGCTGTTGCCGGTGATGACGTTGAGGCCCTCGGCGTGCGCGGCCTGCTCGGCGCCGCGGGCGACGTCGACGAAGAACGGGTTGCCGAGGTCGAGCACCAGCAACCCCAGGACGCGGCTGCGACCCGCGCGCAGCTGCCGCGCCGACTCGTCGCGGACGTAGCCCAGCTCCTCGATCACCGACAGCACCCGGGTGCGGGTGGCCGCCGCGACCACGTGCGGCCGGTTGACCACATTGGACACCGTGCCGATCGAGACGCCCGCCCGCTTGGCGACGTCCTTGATGCCGACCACCGCACCCCCTCACCCGAGAAGGCGCGAGCCTATCATGGTCTGAAACGTTTCAGACCCATTTTCCCGACGTTGGTCGGACGATCATCCCGCTAGGCTCCGAGCCGGGTGAGACTGGCCGCTGGGAGGAGTCCGGGTGCGGATCTTCACGATCGTGCTGTCGCTGGTGCTGACGTGGGTGCTTTCCGGCGCGGTCGCGTCGGCCTCGCCCGTGCTCGAAGGGGACACCGACGATCCCGTGACCGCCGCGCCGGCGGTGACGCGGCCGGACACCCCGCACTGCACCGTCACGCTCGCCGACGCCTTCCGCTCCAACGCCGCCGACGGCAGCCCGCAGTACTACGAAGGCACGCTCACGCCGCCGAAGGCCTGCCCCGGCCCGTGGGCGAAGGTCGTCATGGACCAGACGGTGACCGTCGGCGGCCGCCAGTACGACCGGATCGGCGACCTGCGGATCGGCGGCACCGAAGTCTGGTGGGGGACCACCGAGGAGCCCAGCGGCGAGGGGCACCGCCCGATCACGTACCACTTCGACAAGGACCTCACGCCGTACGCCGCGTTGCTGCGCGCGCCGCAGCCCTTCCACGGCGGCATCGAGAACTACACCTCCTCCGTCTACACCGGCGTCTACGCCCAGACCGTGACGCTCACCTACTACCAGGCCGACCGGAAGCACCCCGCGGCCGCCGGCCCGGACCACGTCGCCGGCTTCGGGCACGCCGACGCGACCCCCGCGGCACCCACCGTGCACTTCACCGCGAAGGACCTGCCGCGCAACATCACCCGCGCCTACCTCGAGGTCACGCTCGAAGGGCATGCCTGCGACGAACAGTGGTTCGACGACGTCCCCGACGATGTGGCCGCGAAGTACCCGGCCGCCGGGCTCTGCGGGAAGGGGCCCTACCGCGAAGCGAACTTCGCGATCGACGGGGCTCCGGCCGGCAGCGCGTTCACGTTCCCGCACATCTACTCCGGCGGGATCGTGCCGCAGCTGTGGCGGCCGATCGTGGCGATCGACACCTTCAGCCTGCACGCCGAAACCTACGACGTGACGCCGTTCGCGGGCCGTCTCGTCGACGGCGGGACTCACGACATCTCCTTCTCCTTCCCGGACATCGGCGGCGAATTCACCGTCGTCCCGACCCTACTGCTCTACACCGACAAAAACGCCGCGCGGACGTCCGGGGCGCTGACCCAGGACGACGTCGCCGCCGCGCCCGAGCGCCGGACGGCCACGAAGGACATCGACGGCGGCGTGAACGTGACGGTCACCGCGAAACGCCACGACGTCACCGCGGGCTACGTCGACACTTCAGCCGGCCGCGTCTTCACGCGCGTCGAGCGCACTCGCGACTACCGCAACAGCGACGACGTCACCGGCGGCGGCTTCACCCAGCACGTCGTGCAGGCGGACGCCGGGCAGCAGACGTCGGTGTCCACTGTGGACGGCCGGGTGCGGTCGGCGGACCGGCACACCTGGTCCTACCCGCTGACCACGGACGCCACCGCGAACATCACCGACGACCAGAACCTGCGGATCTCCGGCTCGGCCGAGATGACCAAGATCCTCGGCGACTTCACCGGCGACGGCCGGAACTGGCGGCCCACGCGCGCGTCGCGGGAGTGGCTCAGCTCGTCCGGCGTCCTGGCCCGCACCAACGGCGTCAACACCGAAGCCGACGGCCGGTCGAAGACGCTCTACACCGGCACGGACGACCTCGGCCGGCCCTACTTCCACTACGCTGCCAGCGAGCACGGGCTGATCACCGCGAACGAAATTGTCGGTGGCCATCGATAAGGTCCGGCGCGTGACCGAACCTGCCTTCGTGACCGAGACCCGGACCGCCTACGACACCGTCGCCGACTCGTATGCCGAGGAGCTGCGGGACCTGCTGGACGCCAGCCCGTGGGACCGGGCGATGCTGGGCACGTTCGCCGAACTGGTCGGGGGGACCGGCCCGGTCGGTGATCTCGGCTGCGGCCCGGGCCGGCTGACGGGGTACCTGGCCTCGCTGGGGCTGGACGTGTTCGGCGTCGACCTCTCGCCCGGCATGGTCGACGCGGCCCGCCGGGCGCATCCCGGGCTGCGCTTCGAGGTCGGTTCGCTGGCCGCCCTCGACCTCGCGGACGGCTGCTTGGCGGGCGCGCTGGCCTGGTACTCGCTGATCCACACGCCGCCGGAGCGGCTGGCGCCGGTGGTGGCGGAACTGGCGCGGGTGCTCGCGCCGGGCGGGCGGCTGCTGACGGCGTTCCAGGTCGGCGACGAGCACCGCCGCATCACCAACGGCTACGGCCGCGACGTCGCCTTGGACGCCTACCGGCTGCAGCCGGACTTCGTCGCCGAGCTGTGCGTCGCCGCCGGCCTGGTGATCGAAGCCCGGCTGGTCCGCGAGCCCATGCCGTCGCTGCCCGAGAAAACGCCGCAGGCCTACCTGCTGGCCCGCAAACCGGCGTGAACCCCGTCTCGCCACCCGTCACCCGATCGGGCTAGTACGGTACTGTCGGGGCCATGGGGAGTCTCCGCTCACGGGTCCTGGGCTGGGTTGGCAGGCGGTACCTCGCCCGGCAGACCAAGAAGGGCTTCGACCTCGAAAAGATGTCGTCGTTCCTGCCCGACTCGGCGCTGCTCCCGCTGAAGCGGGACGGCCTCGACCCGGTCGCGGAGATCGGCGCGCGCCGGGCCGCCGAGCCCATCGGCAAGCTCGACCTGCCGTTCGGGATGAACGCGTGGCTGGTCACCGGGTACGACGAGGCGAAGGCCGTGCTCGGCAAGGTGACGGAGTTCTCGAGCGACTTCACCAACCTCGTCGGCAACGCCGGCGTGACCGCCGACCAGAACCCGGGTGGCCTCGGCTTCGCGGACCCGCCGGTGCACACGCGGCTGCGGAAGCTGCTCACCCCGGAGTTCACCATGCGCCGGCTCAACCGGCTGGCGCCGCGCATCGACGAGATCGTCGCCGAGCAGCTCGACGCGATGGCCGCGGCCGACGGCCCGGTCGACCTCTGGCAGGCGTTCGCCCTGCCGATCCCGTCGCTGACCATCTGCGAGCTGCTCGGCGTGTCCTATGAGGACCGCGAGGAGTTCCAGCGCCTCAGCACCGCGCGCTTCGACCTCTTCGGCGGCGCGGGCGCCTCGCTGGGCGCGATGTCGGAGTCGCTGACCTACCTGCTCGACATCGTCAAGAAGCAGCGCGAACAGCCCGGCGACGGCCTGCTCGGCATGCTGATCAAGGAACACGGCGACGAGATCGACGACCGCGAGCTGGCCGGCCTGGCCGACGGCGTGCTCACCGGCGGCCTGGAGACCACGGCGAGCATGCTCGCGCTCGGCGCGCTGGTGCTGCTGCGCGACGAGAAGGCGGTCGAAGCCGTCCGCGGCGACGACGAGTCGGTGCACCGCTTCGTCGAGGAGCTGCTGCGCTACCTGACCGTGGTGCAGATGGCGTTCCCGCGGTTCGCCAAGGAGGACATGGAGATCGGCGGCGTTCGCATCGCCGAGGGCGACATCGTGCTGGTCTCCCTGTCGGCCGCGGACCGCGACCCGAAACTCGGTTCGGACATGGAGAAGTTCGACGCGACCCGCGAGCCGACGTCGCACCTGGCGTTCAGCTACGGCATCCACCGCTGCATCGGCGCCGAGCTGGCCCGGATGGAGCTGCGCACGGCTTATCCGGCGCTCGTCCGCCGCTTCCCGAACCTGCGGCTCGCGGTGCCGGAGGACGAGCTCTCCTTCCGCAAGGTGTCCATCGTGTACGGCCTCGACGCGCTGCCGGTCCTGGTCGACTGACCGGGGTCAGTGCGGGATGGGCCGCCACGGCCGGCGCCCGACGCGGTCCCGGTGCGCCTCGATGACCAGGGCGACGTCCATCGCGGATTCCGTCTCGGCGAGCTCGCCGAGGTAGCCGACCCCGCCGGCCAGGATGGCCAGGTCCGCGGCGAAGTAGACGCCCATCAGCGGGTTCACGAACAGTTCGCTGCCCGCGGTGCGCGCGGAGCCGTGCACGTCCCCGAACTCGCCCCGCAGCGCGGCGGCGATCTGCCCCTGCACGATGCTGGGCCGGTCCGGTGTTGCCTGCTGCGCGTGCGCGACGGCGTCGAGGTAGGCCGCCGCCTCCGCCGACGCCGACGGGATCGACAGCGCACCCAGGTAGCCGCCCGCCCGGTCGAGGGCGGCGAGGTTCTCCAGCACGTGGGCGTGGCAGACGCCGTGGAAGGCATCGATGCCGAAGCCGAGGCTGACGACCAAGCGGTCCACCCCCGCCAGCGTGGCCACCGCGGCGAGGCCGGCCATGTCCTCTTCGGGCGTGCCGAGCCCGGACTCGTCCCCGCGCAGCAGGATGTCGGTGCCGCCGTCGACGAGCACGACGGCGTCGGCGGCGAGGTCCGCGACGAGGTTCTCGTACGCCTCGCGCAGCGGCCGGACGCCGGTGCGCGGGAAGGCGTACACGGCCGGCGGCCATCCCCGGCTCTCCAGCCACCGGGCGAGGGTGCGCTCCGGGAAGTACGCGTCGTCGCCCGCGCTCCCAGGCCGCACCCGGGCGACGCCGGGGGCGGCCCAGTCGTCGAGGTCGAGCCGGTTCAGGTCGCTGAACGCCAGGTTCGCCAGGTGCACTTCCTTGCCCTGCGCGCGCAGGGCCGCCGCCAGCGGGATCCCGGCGTAGACGTCGAACCCGCCACCCGCGCCGGCGACGAGCACGCGGCGCGCGGGCCGCAGGCGGGTGAACAGCGGCGGTTCGGCGAGGGTGTGCACCCCGCCATCGTACCCGGATCCTCCATTGTGGACAGTTCTCAACGGACGCCGCGGGGCCGGAACTGGATGCTGATCCGCGGGCCGGCCGCCCGGTTCGTCTTGGGGACGGCGTGTTCCCACGTGCGCTGGCACGAGCCGCCCATCACGATGAGGTCGCCGTGGCCGAGCGCGTAGCGGTGCGCCTCGCCGCCGCCACGCGGGCGCAGCGCCAGCTGGCGGGCCGTGCCGACCGAGAGGATCGCGACCATCGTGTCCTCGGTGCTGCCGCGGCCGATCGTGTCGCCGTGCCACGCGACGCTGTCGCGGCCGTCGCGGTAGTAGCACAGGCCCGCGGTGCGGAACGGCTCACCGAGCTCTTCGGCGTAGTGCGCGCTCAGCGCGTCGCGCGCCTCGGCGAGCGCGGGATGGGGGAGCGGTTCCGCTTCGCGGTAGAAGCACAGCAGCCGCGGGACGTCGACCAGCCGGTCGTACATCCGGCGCCGCTCCGCCTGCCACGGGACGCCGGTGACGAGTTCGGTGAACACCTCGTCGGCGCCGTCGAGCCAGCCGGGCTGCACGTCGATCCACGCGCCGGAGCCGAGGTCGGTCCGGCGCGGCGCCAGCGCGTGCACCGTGACGGGGCCGGACTCGCCGAACAGCGATGCCTGCAGGGCCGGGGTCGTCATGGGTCCGACCGTACACGATGTTCGAACAAATGTTCTACGTGAAACATCGCGAAAACCGGCCGGACCCGGCGCCGGTCAGTGCACGACGTCGTAGACGAGCTTCTGGATCCCGTTGCCGTAGGACGCGCTGTCGACGAGCTTCAGGTTCTGCTTGTCCTTGTCGGCGTCGCTGAACAGCCGCTTGCCCGCGCCGAGCAGGACGGGGAAGACGAGCAGGTGGTAGCGGTCGATCAGGCCCGCGTCGGCCAGGTTGCGGTTCAGCGTGGCGCTGCCGTTGACGATGATCGGCCCGCCCTCGGTCTCCTTGAGCGCGGCGACGTCGTCCAGGGAGCGGAGGATGGTGATCTCGCCCCAGTTGTCCACCAGGTCCTTCTCGCCGAGGGTGGTCGACACGACGTACTTGGGCATCGCGTTGTAGCCGGCGAACTCCACGGTCATGCCCGGCCAGACCGGGGCGAACGCCTCGTAGCTGACCCGGCCCATCATCAGCGCGGTGGCTTCCTCCTGCTCGGTGCCCTTGATCTCGTAGGCGGCCGGGTCGAACTCGACGTCCTTGAAGGTCCAGCCCGCGTTCCGGTAGCCCGGCTCGCCGCCGGGGGCTTCGACGACGCCGTCGAGCGAGACGAACGAGGTGGAGATCAGGGTGCGCATGCGGTGCTCCTCGGTGATCGTGATCGGTCTTCATGAGTCTGTCGAACGGGAGCCGCCGGATTCGACAGATCGCCGAAGAACTCTTGTCCGTGACGGCCCGGGCTCGTACAGTCACTCTCACGCCGGACAAAGGTCTGGACCTGTTGTCCCGCTACCGCCGCCTCGAGTGACACAGGAGGTTGACGGTGCGCAGACTTCACGGCGCGGGCGTGCTCGCGGCGGTCGTGACCGGGCTCGCGGTCTTCACCCCGGCGGCGGACGCCCAGGTCGGAACCGGTCCCTGGATCGCGGACTCGCCGGGCTACTCGGAGCAGGAGCGCGGGTGCGGCGACATCTCCGGGCTCACGTTCAAGCTCACCTGCTCCACCGGCAGCGGTGACCAGCGCGCGGAACGCCGCTACACCACCTACACCGGTGGCACCCACCAGTTCGAGGGTTCCTTCAAGATCACCAGCATGGGTGGTTCCCGGATCAGCCTGAAGCAGACGTTCCGGGACGGCTCCAGCGCCGGGCCGTTCTTCCTGCTGGCGGTGGAGAAGGGCGGCCGCCTCTACGCCGTCCACGGCGGGGAGACGATCGCCACCGGCGCGACCGTGGGCACGAGCGTCCGGGTCAACACGATCAACCAGGTGGGCAGTACGCACAAGGTGTACATCAACGGCTCGCAGAAGGACTCGGTCTCGAGCCCGTCCGGCAGCTACTACGACAAGTTCGGCAGCTACCGCACGGCGAGCGGCAAGGGGCCGATCACGGTGGAGTGGAGCGGGATCAGGTTCTGGCACAAGTAGCAATGCGACTACGGGCCGGCCGGGTGGCCGGTACGCCTCGGCGGTGACCGCACCGCCGAGGCATCCGGCCGTGTGGGCCGCGCGGCGGACGGAGAGCAGGGCCACCCGAGGCGAGGTCGAGCACGGTTTCCCAGGGCATAGACCGATGAGGCCACCCGAAGGCTGCTGTTCCTGACGCGGTCCCGCGTTCAGCCGAGGGTCAGCTGGTCGCGATGGAAGGCGAAGTGCCGGGTCGGGAACCGGTACACGTCGGCCAGGGTCATGTAGTCCCGGAAGAACGGGTCCCACCGGGTCGGGTAGTGCATGCCGCGGGCCAGTTCGTCGTCGGTCTCGCGGTCGAGGCGACGGTGCAGGGCCGCGATCGTCCGATCGAACAGCGCCAGCATCCAGCGTCTCGGCAGCAGGGTGCCGCCGAGCCAGGAGCCGGCGAAGTTGACCGCGTCGAACGGCACCGTACCGGCGTTCAGCAACCGGGCGTACCCGCGGCTCACCCCGTCGGGCAAGCGGCCGAACACCCGCACCAGCCACGACAACGCGCGGATGATCAGGTAGCCGAGCATCATGTGGAACAGCAGCTGGCGGTTGTTCCACCGGGTGCCCGCGCTGGGGCGCCGCAGGTCGCTTTCGCTTGCCCGGCCGAGCAGCTCGTGGAAGCTCTCGCGCGCCTGCTCCATCTCCGCGTGAACCGCCGCCTTGTCCACCGCCACAGTGTCCGCCGCTCGCGCTGAGAAGGCCAGCCATCACGCCGGGGGCGCCGCCCAGGCTTGCGGGTCGTCCCAGGCGGACAGCTTCAGCCCGCTCGTGAACCGGCGGTGCGCCCCGGTCAGCGGGTCGTCGAAGTCGAGGACCTTCGCCAGCAGCTGCAACGGTTTCGTGAAGTCGCCGAGGGGCTTCTCGCGCAGCACCGGGTAGAAGTCGTCGCCGAGGATCGGGATGCCGAGGCCGCTCAGGTGCACGCGCAGCTGGTGCGTCCGGCCGGTCGACGGCACGAGCCGGTAGCGTCCCAGCCCGTCGCGGTGGTCCAGCAGGTCGACGTAGGTTTCGGCGTTCGGTTCGCCCGGCACCTCGCGCGCGGCCAGCACCCCACGGTCCTTGACGATCCGGCTGCGGACGGTCCGCGGGAGCGCGAGCGCCGGGTCGTACGGGGCGACCGCCTCGTACTCCTTGTGCACCTTGCGGTCGCGGAACAGCGTCTGGTACTTCCCGCGCAGCTCCGGTGTGATCACGAACATCACCAGTCCCGCGGTGACGCGGTCGAGGCGGTGCGCGGGGGACAGGTGCGGCAGGTCCAGGTCGCGTCGCAGCCGCACGAGTGCCGTCTCGAGGATGTGCTGCCCGCGCGGGATGGTGGCCAGGAAGTGCGGCTTGTCGACGACCAGCAGGTGCTCGTCGCGGTGCACGACCTCGATCGGGAAGGGCACCGGCACCTCGTCCGGCAGGTCGCGGTGGAACCAGATGAACGAGCCGGGCGCATACGGCGTGTCGACGCCGAGCGGGCCGTCGGCGCCGTGGATGCGTTCCTCGCGCAGCATCTGCTCGATGCGGTCCGGCGCCACGCGGGGCAGCCGGTCGACGAGGTGTGCCAGCAGTGTCGGCCACTCGCCGTCGGCGGGCAGCTTGAGGCGGGCGGGCTCCAGCCCGTGGCGGGGCGGGATCGGTGGCCGGAGCTTGCGTCTCATCGTGCCCCGACTCTAGCTAACCCTCCGACGGCGTCCGGTAGCGCGCGAGGTAGCGGGCGGTCGCCTCGGCGTTCTTCGCTTCGGCGGCCTCGGCGCGGAGGCGGCGTCCGGTGTTGTGCGGGAAGCCCTGCCGGCCGAGGCGGTGCTCGACGCTCTCCTCCATGTACGCGCAGGAGTAGAAGTACGCGACCAGCGCGGCCATGACGACCAGTGAGAGCCGCAGCCAGATCGAGCCGGGCACCAGCAGCCACGCGGCGCACAGCGGCACGATGCCGATCGACCGCTGGAGCACGAACCGGGCGCGCCAATGCTTCGACGTCGCATCGTGCAGGGCCCAGTCGTTGTAGCGCTGGGGAAGCCGGACACCCACGGCGTAGCCGAGCCAGCGGAGCACTTCGGGTCGTTCCATGACTTCGAGAGTACACTAATGCTTAGTGTACTAATCATTAGCGCGATCGACGACACAGTAGGATCGGCGGCATGATCGACCTGGGTGAAGACCCCCTGAAGCTGGACCGGCAGGTGTGTTTCGCGCTGTCGGTGGCTTCGCGCAGCGTGATCGCGATCTACCGGCCGCTGCTCGAGCCGTACGGCCTGACGCATCCGCAGTACCTGGTGATGCTCGCGCTGTGGGAGCGTTCGCCCCGGTCGGTGAAGGACCTCGGCGTGACACTGCGCCACGAACCGGCGACGCTCTCGCCGCTGCTCAAGCGGCTGGAGGCGCTCGGGTACGTCACGCGCGCCCGGAGCCGGTCGGACGAACGGCGGCTGACGGTCGAGCTGACCGAGTCCGGCCGGGCGCTGCGGGCGGAGGCGGAGAAGATCCCGTACAAGGTGGTCGAGACGCTCGGCATGGACGTCGCCGAGCTGGAAGCGCTCCATTCCGTGCTCACCCGGGTCATCGACGCGACCGCCTGAGGAATTCCTGGCCGCCGGGCGCGTTCCCTCCGGAGAGCGTCCCGGGAGGAACCGTGCTGAAGATCAGGCTGGGCGTCGCACCGGCGCCGGGGACCGGGCCGGCGGAGTTCGCCGGGCTGGCGGAGCGGCTGGAGCGGGCGGGCGTCGACTCGCTGTGGCTGTCGGAGCTGGTCTACTCGCCGGAAGTCGACCCGATGATCGGCATGGCGCACGCGCTGGCGCGCACGCGGGCGCTGAAGGTCGGCACCGGCGTCGCGATCCTCCCCGGCCGGCACCCGGTCCTGGTGGCCAAGCAGCTGCGCACGCTGGCCGGCCTCGCGCCGAAGCGGGTGCTGCCGGTGTTCGGTCTCCGCCCGGCCCGCACGGCCGAAAACGCCCTGTTCCCGGTCCCGCCGGGTCGTCGCGCGGCGGTCTTCGACGAGTCGCTGGCCCTGCTGCGACGGCTGCTGGAGGAGGACGACGTCTCTTTCGACGGCGAGTTCTTCCGGGTTTCCGGCGTTTCGCTGGGGCCGCGTCCCGCGAAGCGCCTGGACGTCTGGCTGGGCGGAACGGCCCCGGCGGCCCTGCGCCGCGCGGGCCGTCTCGCGGACGGCTGGCTGGGCAGCTTCCACACGCCGTCCCAGGCGCGTGACGCCCGCATCGCCATCCAGCGAGCCGCGGCGGAAGCGGGCCGCGAGATCGAAGAGGACCACTTCGGGCTCAGCCTGGCGGTGGCGGACCGCGGCGTCCCGGACGAACTGGCCGCGGCGGCGGCCCGGCGACGTCCCGGAGTGCCGGTCGAAGACCTGGTGGCGACGAGCTGGGCGGAGGCCCGGCGGCTGGTGGAGCAGCACATCGAAGCCGGGCTGTCGAAGTTCGTCATCCGGCCCGGGCACGGGGACTTCGAGGACTTCCTTGAGAAGTTCCAGGCGGAGCTGGTACCCATGCAGAACTGACGCCGGGGAGGACGCCGTGGAACGGCCTGGTCTGTACTTTCCGTATGTCCACGTCCGCGACGAGAACTGGCTCAAGGCCGTCGCCCTCTACTGGCCGTCCGTGAGCCGCCTGGTGCCGGACGGCTACGTCAAACGGGACAGCCCCACCGCGAGGGCCCTGGCCGGAGCCGGCTTCCTCCGCGACCACGAACCGGGGGCGCTCGTGCCCGCGGCGTTCGACGATCTGCTGGTGACCATGCGCCGCAACGCCGACGCGCTCGAATCGGGCTTCAGCCTCGAGCGAGCCGAACTCGACTGGGACGGTCACACCTTCCGGGACTGCCTGCCGGCCGGGGAATCCTCCGCGCTCGGCTGGATCCACTGCACCAAGTTCCCGCCGGGAGCGGTGGACTATCTCGCCGGCCGCGGCCTGGCGAGGGTGGGACGGGATGGCGAGCTGGACCGGCATTGCGGCCGTCCTCAAGAGTGGATCGGGCTTCACCCGGCACTGGCCGGCGCGTACATGACCGCGCTCGCGACGCAGGTGAGCGGCTCCACCTACTGGGAGCCCCTCACCGACCAGCACGACCTGCGGGCGGCCACGCCGAACGACGACGTGCAGTGCGCGGTGCGCCTCCTGCTCGGCTCGGACAGCGCCGCGGCCAGGGAGGCCGCCGCGGTCGAGGCCTACGTCATGCTCGCCTTCCAGTACGTCCGGCCGGAACACCTCGAGGACGTCCCGGTCGACACCATCCTCCGCTGCCGCGAGGACCTCGCCGAGGAACTGCTCGCCTTCCGCCGTCACGTGGCCGCGCACCGGAAGGAACTCGTCGAGCTGGCGTCGGTGCCGGTGGCGGACCGCAGGCTGGAGTTGTTCGCCGAGCACGTCCGGCAGACGGTCGAGGTGCCGTTGCGGCAGCTCGAGAAGGGGATGAAGCTCCTCAAGCTCGATCCGACCCGGTCCCTGGTGATGACGAGCAGCGTCGCGCCGCCGCTGGCGCTCAACGCCGTGCTCGGCGCCGGTTCGGCCGTCGGGAACGCCGTCGGCGCGGTGGCGGCCGTCGGCAACGCCTGGTGGCAGGTGCACGGCCTGCGGGCGAAGGCGAAAGCCGCCTCGCCGGTCGGGTACCTGCTCGACGTCCGCGACCGGCTCGAACCGAAGACACTCGCCAAACGCGTGCGGAAGGTGTTCGCCGGGACCTACGGGCGCGCCTAGAACTCCAGCTGCTCGGTCTTCCTCGGCATCAGCAGCAGCGCACCCACCGACAGCACCGCGACCGCCAGCAGCCCCAGGAAGACGTAGTGCGTGGCATCCGCCAAAGCGCCCCGGACGAACGTCGCGACCGGCGAGTCCGTGTGCCCGCCCAGCACCAGGCTCGTCGCGTCCACCGACGGCGGCAAGTGCCCGGCCACCTCCGCCGGCGGCGAAGCGAACCTCGACGCCAGCGTCGCGTTGGCGATCGCGCCGAAGACCGCCGCGCCGACCGCGCTGCCCAGCGACCGGCTGAAGAGGTTCGTCGCCGTCACCACGCCGCGGCGGTCCCAGCCCACCACCGACTGGATCGCCACCAGGGTCGGGCTCGCCACCAGGCCCAGGCCCAGCCCCAGGACGAACGCCGCGAACGCCGCCGTCCAGATCGACGAACCGGCGCCGAGCAGTGCCACCAGGACACCGCCCGCGATGATGAACACGCTGCCGATCAACGCGGTGTCGCGGAAGCCGATGCGCAGGTAGATCTTGCCCGACAGGGACGCCGAGACCGGCCAGCCGACCGTCAGCGCGGCCACCGCGAACCCGGCCACCAGCGCACCCGCACCCAGCACGCCCTGGGCGTACGTCGGCAGGTACGACGTCAGGCCCATCAGGATCGCGCCCACGACCACCGCCACCAGGTTGCCGCCCACCAGCACCCGGCGGGTGAACACCCACAGCGGCAGCACCGGCTCGGCCGCGCGCTTCTCCACCAGCACGAACGACACCAGCAGCGCCGCGCCCGCGACGAAGATCGCCACGCTCGGCAGCGAACCCCAGCCCCACGCGACGCCGCCTTCGAGCAGCCCCAGGATCACCAGCGAGCAGCCGAGGGTGAGCAGTGCCGCGCCCAGGTAGTCGACCTTGTGCGGCTTGCGCTCCACCCGCTCGGCGAAGTTGCGGAACAGCATCAGCGCGGCGATCGCGCCGAGCGGCAGGTTGACGAAGAAGATCCACCGCCAGTCCAGGTACTCCGAGAACACCCCGCCGAGCGTCGGGCCGACCACGGAGGCCGCGGCCCAGACGCCGGCCACGTAACCCTGCACCCGGGCGCGTTCCTCCACCGTGTAGAGGTCGCCGATCACCGTCATCGACATCGGCTGGATCGCCCCGGCCCCGATGCCCTGGACCGCGCGGGCGGCGATCAGCACCGGCATGCTCCACGCGGCGCCGCACAGCACCGAGCCGGCCAGGAACGCCGCGATCCCGAAGAACATCACCGGGCGGCGGCCGAGCACGTCGGCGAACTTGCCGTAGAGCGGCACGGTGACCGCCTGGGTGAGCAGGTAGATCGAGAACAGCCACGGGAACTGCGAAAACCCGCCGAGGTCGCGCACCACCGACGGGACGGCGGTGGCGATGATCGTGCTGTCCAGCGCCACCAGCCCGGTGCTGAGCATGACCGCGATCAGGACCGGGCCGCGGTCGGACCGGAAGCCGACCCCTCTGGTCGCGGTGGGGGCCGGCATGGGTGGCGTGCTCGGGACGGTCATGACCGGAGTCAACTCCTTCGCCGCCCTAAGCATTCCGGGTGCCGGTGAATTCCGTCCCGGTCGCCGGTCGCGCAAGATGGTCAGGATGAACGACTGGATCCGGCCGATCGGGCGGGGCTGGGTGGTCCGCGACGCGGTCCCCGGCCCCGACGTCGACGAGTTCGCCGAGCCCGACCGGGTGATCGCCGCGCTCGCCGCGCCCGGAGCCGCCGACAGCCTCCTGGCGGTGCAGCACCCCGCCCGCACGCCGGCGGCCCTGGCCCGCGGGCTCGACCTGGCCGCCGCCGTCCCGGTCGCCCGCGCCGTGCTCGAACGGCTCCGCAAGCGGTTCTACCGGCCGGTGCGCGAGGTCGTCGCGCCCTACCGGATCGAAGGGCCCGACGGTGTGGCGCTGGGCCTGCTCTGCCTGGTCGACCCGGCGGCGGTGACCGACGACGGTGCCGCGCGGGTCCGCCACACCGAGGACGTCTACCCCGGCGTCGTGACCGAACGGGCCGCTGTGCTCGCCGGGCTCGGCTGCGCGACCAGCGCGGCGATGCTCGTCCCGGCGGCCGGCGGCGAGCCGCTGACCGAGCGGCTGGAGCAGGCCTGCGCCGCCCTCGGCCTGCCCGATCTGTCCACTTCGGACGCGGCGGGCCGCCGGCACGACCTGTGGGTGGTGCCCGCCGGGCCGCTGCAGAGGCGGCTGCTGGCTGCGGTCGCCGGCGCGGACCTGCTGGTCGCCGACGGCAACCACCGGGTGGCCGCGGCCGCGGCGGCCGGCCACGGCGCGCTGCTGGCCCTGGTCACCGCCGGGCCGCAGCTGCGGATCGGCGCGATCCACCGGGTGCTGACCGGCACCGGCCTCGGTCCGGAAGACCTGGTCTCCCGCTGGTGCGCGGCCGGGCTCGACGTCCGGTACGACGAGCACGCCGTGCCGGTGACCGGCGAGGTCGTCGTGCGCGCCGGCCCGGCCCTGCTGCGGGTGCCGCTGCCGGAGCCGGACGGGCCGTGGCCGGCGATCGACCACGAGATCGTCGAGCGGGTCCTCTTCGCCGACGCGCTCGGCGTGGACCCCGACGGGCCCTGCGTCCAGCCGCTCCCGGCCGGGCGGCCGCTGCCGCCGGACGCGGACGCCGTCGTGCTGCTGGCGCCGGTGCGGTATTCCGACGTCCTCGCGGTGCACGCGGCGGGGCGCCGGATGCCGCGGAAGGCGACCTACTTCACGCCGAAGCCGCGCAGCGGCCTCCTGCTGGCGGAGCTTGAGCGCGGGCGGGCGGCGACGTCCTGAACGACTCGTTCCTGTCGCCTGACGTCCTGAACGAGTCGTTCAGGACACGCGCGCGTCCCACCAGGTCAGGACGCGGGTGGCGAACAGCGTCAGCCACTTCGACGGCTCCCCGGCCGGGACGTCCACTTCGAACCAGACCCGGCCGGAGTCCGTCCGCTGTTGCAGCCACGTCCCGTCCGGCTGCCGGGCTTCGCGGATCAGGGCGATCGCCTCGGCCATCCGCTCGTCCGGCCGGCCGGCGTCGCGGAAGTACGCAGCCGCGTTGAGCACGTCGTAGCGCCAGCGGAACGGGTAGCCGAACTCGCGCACCCACGGCGCGATCGGCTCGCCGGTGGAAAGGCGGCGGAACAGCCGGCGTTCCAGCAGGTATTCCTCGCCTGCTCGGCGAGCCGCACGTGAAGCCGAAGTCCCGCCTGTCGCCTGCTCGTACGCGAGCAGGCCCTTGAGCGAGTTGAGTGTCGAGTGGACGGACGAGCGCGTCGAGCCGTCGACCCACGCGCAGTTCCAGCCGCCGTCGGGCAGCTGGTGCGCGACGAACCACTCGGCGATGCCGGTGACGTCCGCGCCGAGCCACACCCCGTTGGCCAGCGTCCAGGCGTTGATGCAGCAGTCGACTTCGCCGTCCCAGTAGGGCAGGTCGTCGTACTCCCAGCGGCAGTTCCGGGCGAGCGACTCGGCCGTGCCCTGCAGCGCCGCGGCGTCGAGCCCCCACTCGCGCAGGGCGTTCAGGGACCACGTCGTCGCCGTCCAGGGCTGCGGCTCGTCCCCGCGGAAGCCGGCCGGGAAGAAGGCGCCGCCGGCCCACTGGCCGTCGGGGTCCTGGTGCGCGAGCAGCCGCGCGCCGAACCCTTCGGAGGCGATCCGGGCCCGCGTCGCCTGCCAGACCTCGGGCGGCTCGCCCGCCAGGTCGCGCTCCACCTGCCAGCGCAGGGCCGGGTCGGAGTCGCGCAACCAGGCGAGCGGGTCCATCAGGCCCCCGTGACGCCGTCGATGGCCTCGCGCAGGAAGTCGGCGTGGCCGTTGTGCCGGGCGTACTCGTGGATCATGTGCAGCATCACCAGCCGCAGCGAGACGTCCTCGCCCCAGCGCGGCTGGTGGCCGGTGACGTCGAGGGACTCGGCCGCTTCTTCGATCTTGCGGGACTGCTCGACCTCGGCCTGCCACGCGTCGAAGGCTTCCGAGCGCGTCGACGAGCTCGCGTCGTAGGCGGCCTGGTAGTCGCCCTCGGCCGACCACACCAGCGGGACGTCTTCGCCGTTGATCACCCGCCGGAACCAGGTGCGCTCGACCTCGGCCATGTGCCGGACCAGGCCCAGCAGGGTGAGCGTGGACGGCGGGCTCGACGCCCGGCGGAGGTCCTCGTCGGACAGCCCGTCGCACTTCATGGCGAGGGTGGCGCGGTGGAAGTCGAGGAACGTGCGCAGCATTTCGCGCTCGCCCCCGGTCAGCGGTGGTTCGGGACGTTCAGTGGTCACCGGACAGTGTCTATCACGCCCAGAAATGTCGTACCCGTGTTTTAAGCTCGCCGCGTGGACTTGCCCGTCATGCCGCCGGTGCGGCCGATGCTCGCGAAAGCGGTGCACGAGGTACCTCGTGCACCGGGGCTGCTGTACGAGCCGAAGTGGGACGGCTTCCGCTGCGTCGTGTTCCGCGACGGCGGCGAGATCGAGCTCGGCTCCCGCAACGACCGCCCGCTGACCCGCTACTTCCCGGAGCTGGTGGAGCTGCTGGCCGCCGCGTTGCCGCCCCGCTGCGTCGTGGACGGCGAGATCGTCCTGGTCACGCCCGCCGGGCTCGACTTCGGGGCGCTGCAGCTGCGGCTGCACCCGGCGGCGTCGCGCGTGCGCAAGCTGGCCGAGGAGACGCCGGCCAGCTTCATCGCCTTCGACCTGCTCGCCCTCGGCGACACCGACCTCACCGGCGAGCCGTTCCGCGAGCGGCGCAAGCAGCTCGAGAGCATCCTGAGCACCGCGGCCGAAGGGCTGCAGCGCGTCCACCTCACCCCGCTGAGCGACGACCCGGCGCAGGCCGAGGACTGGTTCACCCGCTTCGAGGGCGCGGGCTTCGACGGCGTGATGGCCAAGCCCGCCGGCGAGCCGTACGAGCAGGACAAGCGCGTGATGTGGAAGGTCAAGCACGAGCGCACCGCGGACTGCGTCGTCGCCGGCTTCCGGTGGCACAAGGACGGCGCCGGCGTCGGTTCGCTGCTGCTGGGCCTGTTCGACGACGAGGGCGTGCTCCACCACGTCGGCGTCGCGAGCAGCTTCACGAAGGCGCGGCGCGGCGAACTGGTCGAGGAACTGGCACCACTGCGGGAAAACGCGCTCGACGGCCATCCCTGGCGCACCTGGGCCGAGTACGAACCGGACCCCGGCCGCAAGCCCGGCGCGATGAGCCGGTGGGCACCGCAGAAGGACCTCTCGTGGGAGCCGCTGCGCCCGGAGTGGGTGGCGGAGGTCCGCTACGAGCACCTGGAGGGCGGCCGGTTCCGGCACGGCGGGCGGCTGGTCCGGTTCCGGCCCGACCGCACGCCGGAGTCCTGCACGTACGCCCAGCTCGACGAGGCGCCGCCCGCCGAGCTCACGAAGCTGTTCGGGGAGGCGAGATGAGCGGCGCGGTGCTGCTCGACGTCGACGGCGTCGAGGTCAGGATCAGCAGCCCGGACAAGGTCTACTTCCCGGAACGCGGCGAGACGAAGCTGGACCTCGTCGAGTACTACCGGGCGATCAGCGGGCCGCTGCTGGCGCGGCTCGGCGGGCGCCCGCTGCTGCTGGAGCGCTACCCGGACGGCGCCGGCGGCAAGAACTGGTTCCAGAAGCGCGTCCCGAAGGGCACGCCGTCGTGGCTGACGACCACGGTCGTCTCGACACCGAACGGCACGACGAGCGACGCGCTGGTCGCGAAGGACCTGGCCCACATCCTCTGGGCGGTCAACCTCGGTTGCCTCGGCTTCCACGTCTGGCCCTTCCTCGCCGACACGCCCGAGGTGACCGACGAGCTGCGCGTCGACCTCGACCCGTCGCCCGGGATCGGCTTCGGCGAGCTGCGCGAGGCCGCGCTGCTGACCCGGGAGTTCCTGGCCGAGCACGGGATCGAGGGCCACCTCAAGACGTCCGGCTCGCGGGGCCTGCACCTGTACGTGATGCTCGAACCGCGGTGGGACGGCTTTCAGGTGCGGGCCGCCGCGGTCGCGCTGGCCCGGGCGCTGGAACGCCGGCACCCGGAGAAGATCACCGCCCAGTGGTGGAAGGAGGAGCGCGGCTCGCGCGTGTTCGTCGACTTCAACCAGAACGCCCCGCACAAGACGGTGTTCGGCACCTGGTGCGTGCGGCCCCGCGTGGGCGGCCAGGTGTCCACCCCGATCGCCTGGGACGAACTGGACACGATCGAGCCCGACACGCTCACGCTGAGCACGGTGCCCGCCCGCGTCGCCGAGCGGGGAGATCCGTGGGCCGGGGCGGGGGAGCGGCCGCAGTCGATCGAGCCGCTGCTGGAGATGTCCGAAGCGGACATGGCGAACGGGCTGATGGACGCGCCGTGGCCGCCGGTGTACCCGAAGATGCCGAACGAGCCGCCGCGCGTCGCGCCGAGCCGGGCGAAGAAGGATCAGTCCACTTAGGACGACGGCGGAGCGAGCCGCGGAGAGCGCTGGCCCCAGGCGAGCAGGGCGGCGAGGCCGGTCACCCCGAACACGGCGGCCAGCCCGACGGCGGAGCCCGCGGCCCCGGCCAGTGGTGACGCGGCGGTCTGCCCGGCACCGAGCCCGGCGAACGACCAGGTGACACCGCGCGCGGGCCGGGCCGGGAACACGCGCGTGGCCCAGAGGATGCACAGCCCGGTCAGCGCCATGTAGGAGACACCGAACAGCGCGCTGGAGAGGAGAGCCAGGCCAATCCCCGGCCGGGGCAGAGCCAGCAGGGCGATCCCGGCGGCCGCCATGGTCCAGGCGGCGAGGTTGGCGTTCCGCAGCCCGGTGCGGCTCGCGGCCCGTCCGGCGAGACCGCCGAGCAGCCCGGCCACGCCGATCGTGGCCCAGCACAGGGTGGAGGCCACGGTGCTCAGCCCGGCTTCGGCGAGCCGGGAGTGGGAGAACGTCCAGTACGGCGCGCTGGTCGCTCCGATGAGGACGGAGTTGACCACCAGCGGACCGACGGCTGCGGAGTTTCGATCCGGCCGGGGCGAGGCTCGCCGGGTGAGCAGGGTTTTGTCCTCCTGCTCGGCCGGCCCACGGCCGGTGACTGCGGGGGTTTGGTCCCGCTCAGGCAAGGGTCGCCCGGCGAGGCGGGATCCGCCCGCGCGCGGCACTTCCGGAGACCGGGGCAAAGTCCGCCAGGCGAGCACCGTCATCCCGGCGCCGAGCGCGGCGAACGTCCACCAGATCGCGGGCCAGCCGAACGCGAGCAGCGGCGTGAACGCCGACACGGCCAGCCCGAGCCCGGTTCCGGTGTTGGCCCAGGTCTGTGCCCGTGCCTGGACGCGCGAGCTGACCGTCTCGCCGATCAGCTGGGCCACCCCCGGCGACACCAGCCCCGCGCCGATGCCCGCGAAGGCGATCCCCGTCCCGAACACCACGACCCCGGGGGCCGCCGCCATGAGCGCCAACCCGAGCGTGGCCGAGGCCCCGGCCAGCAGCACCGTGCCGCGGGCGGACCGGCGGGACGTCACCGGGGACACCAGCAGCCCCACTCCGTAGCCCGCCGTGGACAGGCCGCCGAGGACACCCACCGCTGTGGTCGTGAGCCCGAACGTCTCGCTGAACCGGGGCACGAACAGCCCGTACGCATACCGCGCGAAGCCGTAGCAGAGGGCGATCACGCCCGCGCCCGCCGCGGCGGGCGCCCACCAGCCGGTCGTCTTCTCCTCCGTTCCGGTCACCATGCCACCCACTGAACAGACAGGTCTGTATGGTGTCAAGCAGAGCCAAGCTGAACCCGGAGGCGCGAGTGGCCCGTACCCGTCCCGGCGACGCGGGAGCGAAGGTGCTCAAAGCCGCGTCGGCCCTCTTCTACCGCGACGGCATCCACGCCGTCGGCGTCGACACCGTCGCGGCCGAAGCGGGTGTCACCAAAGCCGCTCTCTACGGCAACTTCGGCTCCAAGAGCGGCCTGGTCGTCGCGTATCTGAGGGAGCGGGACCGGCTGTGGCAGGCGGAAATCGACCGGATCACCGCCGGCCACACCGACCGACGCGAGCGGGTGCTGGCCGTGTTCGACGCGTACGAAGCCTGGCTGTCCCGCGACGGCTTCCGCGGCTGCGCGTTCCTCAACGCGACGTCGGAGTTCCCCGACCCCGCCGACCCGGTCCGCGAGGTCGTCCGCCACCACAAGACCGCGCTGCACGGCTACCTGCGGGCACAGCTCGAAACCACGGGCCGTGCCCAGGAACTGGCCGACGAGCTGATGCTCCTGCTCGAGGGGGCCGCGGTCAGGTCGGTGCTCGACCGGAGCACGCGGCCGTTCGTCACCGCGAAGCGGCTCGCGGTGACCTTGACCGGCTAGACCCGCAGGTCGAGCGCGAGCTGGTCCTCGCCATCGGCCGAGGCGACGCCGGAGAGCGTCGCGGCGCACGCCGGGCACGGCGTCACCTCGGACGTGGCCAGGTCCAGGGGCTTCCAGCTGCGAGACTCCCGTGCGCCGCACGCCGAACGCCGGTAGCGGAGGTCGCCGGAGCGGGTCATCAGGTGGGCCAGGGGGACGTCTTCGGGCAGCACGCCGACCAGGTACCAGCGTGGTGCGCTCACCGCGGTGGTCGTCATGGCCGTCAGTCTCCGTCGCGGCGGGTGCGACCCCGGGGCATTTGCCGATCTTCGGCGTGGCGGGAAGGCCTTCAGGGCAGGTAGCGGAGGATGTGCAGCAGGCCGCGCTCGTCGACCACCGACGGATCGGGTGCCACGCACCCTGCCAGCTCGGCGAGGACGGCGCCGGTGTCGATGCCGGCGCCGATCAGGACCAGTTCCGTCCGGTGCGGCGCGCCCGGCGGCCAGGCCGAGCGCTCCAGCTGCACGAACCCGCCGACCGTGTGCAGGTGGAAGCGCGACCCGGCGCCGAAGTCCGCCTGGCCCTTCATCCGGTACAGCCCGGCCGGGCGGCGTTCCAGGAACCCGACGAACGCCCGGGGCGCCAACGGCGTCTCCGCCGTGAAGGTGACCGTGTCGTAGTGGGCGTGCAGGTGCTCCGCGTGGTCGTCTTCCTCGCGCAGGTCGTCGAACGACAGCTGGCCGACCCGCTCGCCGCGGGGTTCCGGGTCGAAGAACAGCCGCGGGTCGACGCGCCCGTGCGTGGTGACCAGCAGCGGACGGCCCGGCGCCAGCTCTTCCACGGTCGCGGTCAGCTTGGCCAGCGTCCCGTCGGGCACCCGGTCGGCCTTGTTCAGCACCACGAGATCCGCCAGCCGCAGGTGGTCGGCCAGCTCCGGGTGACGCTCACGGGTGGCCTCGAACTCGGCGGCGTCCACCACTTCGGCCAGCCCGCCGTAGCGGATGTCGGGGTTCTCGCTGGCGATCATCAGCCGGATCAGGTCGCTGGGCTCGGCGATGCCGCTGGCCTCGACGACGATGACGTCGATGCCCGCCTCGGCACTCGACAGCCGCCCGAGCATCGCGTCGAGTCCGCTCGCGTCGACGGCACAACACAAGCAGCCGTTGCCGAGCGAGACCATCGTGTCGACCTGGCCGGCGACGGCGAGCGCGTCGACGTTGACCTGGCCGAAGTCGTTCACCACGACACCGACCCGGGCGCCCTCGCGGTTGGCGAGCAGGTGGTTGAGCAGGGTCGTCTTGCCCGCGCCGAGGAACCCGGCGACGAGGACCACGGGGATGCGCCTGGCGCTCACGAAACTCCCTCCCTCGGCCCGATCACCGTGACTCTAACGCCGCCGCTCCCATACACGGGCGGCCGCCCCCGGAGAAGGCCGTTCGGCGAATACCCACGAAAAGACGCAGTCGGCCGGTGCGAGAAACGATCACTTCGGTTTCGTCGTCCCCAGTGATCGATTGACGGAAAATGCGTTGTGCCATGTCCGAATAACGCTTGGTAGCGGTTGTTTTTTCAGCCTTCACCGGGATGACGTGGAATTGCGGGAGCGTACGGAGTGTCGGTCACGACCGGCGGAGTGCGTTTCGGCGGACGTGGGGTATCCTCCCCCGCCTGACCGGAAGTCCCAGGGCAGTGGGCACTTCCGGGCGCGGTGTCGTGGGCGACCATCGGAGGAACGGTGAACCTTTTCGTCGGGATGCAGATCACGATTTCGGAGAGTGGGGTAGCGCGATGACGGTTACACCCGAGCGGGTGACGACCCCGATCACGCTTTACCCTCAGCGCGTCTCGGGGGAGCAGGGTGTCAATTCCGCGGAAGCGGAGGAATTCCTGGACCGGATGTTCGCCGAAGGCGCCGCCGAAGAAGGCGACCGGTTCGAGACCCGGCTGGCGCAGGTGCGCGCCGAAATCGCGGAAACGGGCACCTACCGGCACACCGCGGCCGAGCTGGCCTACGGCGCGCGCGTCGCGTGGCGCAACTCGGCGCGCTGCATCGGCAGGCTGTACTGGCGCAGCCTCCGGATCCGGGACCGGCGCCGGGTCACCGAGCCCGCCGCGATCGCCGGCGAGTGCGTCGCCCACCTCCGCCAGGCCACCCGCGGCGGGCGGATCCGCCCGACCGTCACCGTCTTCGCCCCCGGCACCCCGGACGCGCCGGGGCCGCGCATCCACAACGAGCAGCTCATCCGCTACGCGGGGTACCGCCTCGAAGACGGTTCGGTCCTCGGCGACCCCCGGTACGTCGAGTTCACCGACCGGGTGCGAAGACTCGGCTGGCGGCCTCCCGAGCGAAGGGGGTCGTTCGACGTCCTCCCGCTGCTGGTCGAGGCGGACACCGGGGAGCCGCGGCTGTTCACGCTGCCCCCGGACGCTGTCCTGGAGGTCCCGCTGACCCATCCCGACCACCGCTGGTTCGCCGGGCTGGGCCTGCGCTGGCACGCCGTGCCGGCGATCAGCAACATGCCCCTGGAGATCGGCGGCGTCACCTACCCCGCGGCGCCGTTCAACGGCTGGTACCTCGGCACCGAGATCGGGGCCCGCAACCTGGCCGACGAGCAGCGCTACGACCTGCTGCCGGTGATCGCCGAGCTGATGGGCCTGGACACCGCCTCCGACCGCACGCTGTGGCGCGACCGGGCGCTGGTCGAGCTGACCCTGGCGGTCCAGCACTCGTTCGACGCGGCCGGGGTCAGCCTCGCCGACCACCACACCGAGTCGCACCGGTTCCTGTCCCACGTCGAGCGCGAGGAGCGGGCCGGGCGCCGGTGCCCGGCCGACTGGAGCTGGATCGTGCCGCCGCTGTCCGGCGGCCAGACCGCGGTGTTCCACCGCTACTACGACGACCCCGACCCGGCGCAGCGGCCGGCGTTCCTGCCGCCGGAGTGAACACCAGGGGTGTTGTCGAAGAGCAACGTGATAGCGCCCGTTCGGCGGATCGTGTCCGCCCCACGGCGCAGTCCGGCGCCGGAGGGCCGACAATGGACCCATGACCGCAGTCCTCGTCGCCTACGCCGGGCGGCACGGCGGAACCCGGCAGATCGCCGAGGTCATCGCCGCCGAGCTCGGCGAAACCGGCCTGACCGTGGACGTGCGCGACGCCGCCGACGTGGCCGGGGTCGGCGAATACGCCGCGGTCGTCGTCGGCAGCGCCCTGTACTACCACCGGTGGCGGCCGGAGGCCGTCCGGCTGCTGGAGCGCAACGCCCGGGCGCTCGCCGAGCGCCCGGTCTGGCTGTTCCACAGCGGGCCGTGCGGCCCGGGCGCGGCGACCCACCAGGTCAGCCTGCCGGCCAACGTGGCGATGCTGGCCGCGCGCATCGACGCGGAGCGCACCGCCACGTTCGGCGGCCGGCTGGACCCGGCGACCGTGCGCGGCCTGATCCCGCGGCTGATGGCGTCCGGGCAGCGGGCCGGCGATTTCCGCGACTGGGACCGGATCAAGGCCTGGGCGCGGGACGTCGGCCGCCGGGTCCGCACTCGCGTCACGCTCTGAGGCGCTCTTGCCCGCCGAGGGTGGTGGGTGCTACACCGTGCCTGAGGTCTTCCGGTGAAAAACCGACGGGACGGGGCGAACGTGACAGAACGGCAGGCGGAACCCACCCCGGCGAAGAAAGCGCTTACGTCGGATCAGCGCAACGCCTTCCTCGCGGCGCTGCTCGGCTGGAGCATGGACGCGTTCGACTACTTCCTCGTCGTCTTCGTCCTCGCGGACATCGCCAAGGACAAGTCGTTCGGCGCGACGGCGACGCAGCTGGCGTTCATCACGACGGCGACGCTGGTGATGCGCCCGGTCGGCGCCCTGTTGTTCGGCCTGTGGGCCGACCGCGTGGGCCGGCGGATCCCGCTGATGGCCGACGTCCTGCTGTACTCGGTGGCCGGCCTGCTGTGCGCGTTCGCCCCGAACTTCACGGTCCTGCTGATCCTGCGGTTCGTCTACGGCATCGGCATGGGCGGCGAGTGGGGCCTGGGCGCGGCGCTGGCGATGGAGAAGATCCCGGTGGCACGCCGCGGGTTCTTCTCCGGCCTGCTGCAGGTCGGCTATTCGATCGGGTACCTGCTGGCCGCGCTCGCGTACCTGCTGTTCCACTCGGCACTCGGGCTGGAGTGGCGCTGGATCTTCGTGCTCAGCATCTTCCCGGCGCTGATCAGCCTGCTGATCCGGGCGCGGGTCCGCGAGTCGGAGGTCTGGGAGGCCGCGCGGGAGAAGCTGCGGGTGACGCGGACGTCGGTCAAGGACATCCTGCTGAACCCGAAGGTGATCCGCCGGTTCGGCTACCTGATCCTGCTGATGACGGCGTTCAACTGGATGAGCCACGGCACCCAGGACGTCTACCCGAGCTTCCTCAAGGCCCACGAGAACGGCGGCGCCGGGCTCAGCGCGTCGACGAGCACGTGGATCGCGGTGCTGTACAACGTCGGCGCCATCATCGGCGGGCTGACCTTCGGCACGCTGTCCGAACGGCTGGGCCGCCGCCGCACGATCGTCACGGCGGCGGTGCTCGGCCTGCCGATCGTCCCGATCTTCGCTTTCGACCACGGCGCGGGCATGCTCGCGCTCGGCTCGTTCCTGATGCAGATCATGGTCCAGGGCGCGTGGGGCGTGATCCCGGCGCACCTGACCGAAATGTCCCCGGACGCGATCCGCGGGTTCTACCCGGGCGTGACCTACCAGCTGGGCAACCTTCTCGCGGCGCTGAACCTGCCGATCCAGCAGGCGATCGCCCAGTCCCACGGGTACACCTCGGCTCTCGTGTGGACGGTCGTGCCCGGGCTGGTCGCCGTCGCGGTCCTGACCGCGATCGGCAAGGAGGCCAAGGGAATCCGCTTCGGCGAGGCGGCGGTGACGACGGCCCCGGCGAGCGCGAAGTAGCCACCCGCTCTGGTCCCGGCAGGTCGTCGCCCGGCACACTACCGGGGTGCGCCCGGGACCGGGCGCGGGAGCGAGGGGTCTCGTGCGGCGTGGGTGGGTGGTCGCGGCGGCCGGTGCCGTCGTCGTGGGCGTGGCGGCCCTGGTGGTGTGGTGGCCGTCGGGTGGGGACGACGGCCTGCCGCCCGCGCGGGCGCGGGTGTACGCCGATTTTTCGACGTGCCTGCTCACGGCGGAACAGGGGCTGGCGAGCCCCGGCGTCCCACCGGTGTGGGCCGGGCTGCAGGACGCGTCCGCCGACACCACGACCAAGGTCTCCTACCTCGCCGCGGCGGGACCGGCGACCGACGCGAACTACCTCCCGTACCTGAACTCCCTGGTGCAGCGCCGCTGCGACGTGATCGTGACGGTGGGGCAGCCGGGCACCGCCGTGGCGGTCTCGCAGGCGGCCGCGCACCCGGGAATCCGGTTCGTGACCGTCGGCGGCTCGGGGCAGCCGGGTGCCAACGTCTCCCCCGTGGGGGTGAGTGAGCACGTTCGCGAGGACGTCGCCGGAGCGGTCCGGGAGGCCGCTCACGCCGCCGGGCACTGAAAATTTGGTCCTCGTTCGTCCTTTTTGGTCGTCTTTCGGCCGGTATGCGCTGTGTCCGTCGTCCCAGAAATACCTGGTTCGCAGTCTTTTCCGGACCGCTGCCCGTGTGGTGAACTCATCCGCCGTTCGTCGGGGATGGACATCGAGGGGGACCCGTGCGTCGTCGCGCCGCGAGAATTTGTGCTGCCTCGGTCCTATTGGGACTGGGGTTGTCGCTCGGCAGCGGGCAGGCCGACGCGGCTCAGCTGGCACCCGGCCACCTGCCGCTGGCGGAGCTGGGCTCGTGGCTCGGGTCGCTGTTCTCCGGCTCGCCGCACTGGGGCGCGACGCCGCGGCAGGCGTCCGGCACCGCCGACGGCAAGGGGCACTACGCGTCCACCGCGTCGACCCGGGCCGGTGGCGGCGCCGGGAAGACACCCGGCACCGGACGCGGTGAGCTGCCCGCCGACAACGGCCACCGCACCAAGCTGAACCCCGGCCCGAGCGGCGTGGCGTCCCGGGGCTTCGATCCCGCGACGAGCCGGCGCGACGCGGCGAAGTCGACCGCGACGATGAACTACTTCGCCAACGCCGACGGCTCGGTCACCCGCGACTACACGCGCGGCCCGGTCAACTTCGCCGACGGCCCCTGGGGCTGGCGGCCGATCGACACGTCCGTCCGCGGCGGCCAGGACGGCCGCTGGCACGAAACGGCCAATTCGCTCAATGTGGACTTCGCGGCCGACGCGGCCGATCCGGCGCTCGCCAAGCTGACCGTCGACAACGGCCACACGATCTCGTACGGGCTCCAGAACGCCCACGCCGTCAAACCCCGCGTCGACGGCCACACCGCGACCTACCCCGGCGCGCTCCCGGCCACCGACGTCACGCTCGAGCCCACGACCACCGGGCTCAAGGAATCCCTCGTCCTGCACTCGGCGGCCGCGGCGAACTCGTGGGTGTTCCCGCTGGAACTCGACGGGCTGAGCCCGCGGCTCGAGCCCGACGGCTCGGTGAGCCTGCTCGACGGCGCCGGCGCGATCCGGCAGCGGATCCCGCGCGGCTACGCCTTCGACGCGAAGGTCGACCCGGTCTCCGGCGTCCCCACCACCACCTACGCGGTCGCCTACGAACTGACCCAGGTTTCCGGGAAGCCGGCCCTGAAGATCACGCTCGACCCGAAGTGGCTGGCCGACCCGGCCCGCGTGTTCCCGGTGACCGTCGACCCGACCTTCACCGACACGCCGTCCTCGACGTACGCGGAGATCGGCGCGCCGGGCGACCACTCGATGGAGAAGACGGTCAAGATCGGGTCGTTCAACTCCGGCCCCGACTCGGCGAACACGTTCCTCCAGTTCCCGAAGGACCTCGACGGCTCGCAGGTCACGGTCAGCTCGGCGACGTTGAAGCTGTTCGACACCTGGGCGTCGACCTGCACCGCTTCGCGCCTCGACGTCGCCCCGGTGACGCAGGCGTGGACGCCGTCCGGGGTGAGCGCATACCCGGGGCCGTCGTACGGCGCCAGCATCGGCAACGTCACCCCGACGGTGCCCAACGCCTGCGCCAACCGCGCGGCCGACCGGACGGTGGGCGACTGGGTGAGCGTCCCGTTGTCGACGGCGACGTTCACCAACTGGGCCAACGGATCGGCGGCCGACTACGGCCTGGCCGTGTACGCGGCGACCAACGACTCCCTGCACTGGAAGCAGTTCGACTCCTGGCTGATGAACGCCGGCTACCAGCCGGTGCTGTCGCTGACCACGAGCGGCAACGTGCCGCCGGTCGTCGACTCGGCGTTCCCCGGCGCGGGCGGGACGACGACGAGCCTGGTGCCGTTCCTCTTCGCGACCGCCCACGACATCGACGCCGGCCCCGGCGCGCTGAAGTACCGCTACCAGGTCGCCGACTCGGCGGGCACGACCATCGCCGACTCCGGCCTGGTCAACGAGGGCACCTGGCGGGTGCCGGCCGGCAAGCTCAAGTACAACCAGACCTACTACTGGGCGGTCCAGGCCTACGACGGCTCGTCGTATTCGGCCGACCCGCCGTGGAACCCGCTCACCATCTCGGTCGACCAGCCGCTGGTGACCTCGTCGCTGTCGCAGAACACCGGCGTGCACGGCGTCGAGCCGAGCATCGGCAACTACACGACGTCGGCGACCGACGCCGAGGTCCGCACGGTCGGTCCGGCGCTTTCGGTGGTGCGCAACTACAACTCGCGTGACCCGCGGTCCGCCGGCGCGTTCGGCGCGGGCTGGTCGAGCGTCTTCGACGCGCGCGCGGCCGAGCAGTACGACTTCGACGGCTCCGGCACGGTCGTGAGCGTGCTCGTGACCTATCCGGACGGCTCCGAGGTCGGCTACGGCAAGAACGCCGACGGGACGTTCTCGCCGCCGGCCGGGCGGTTCGCGACCTTCAAGGCGGTCACCGGCGGGTACAGCCTGACCGACAAGAACGACACCGTCTACACGTTCACCCAGGCGCTCGGCTCCGGCGTCTACCAGCTGTCCTCGATCGCGGACGCCAGTGGGCGGACGGTGAACCTGACCGTGTCCGGCGGGCACCCCGCGGCGCTGACGTCCGGGGTTTCCGGCCGCGCGCTGCACCTCGCCTGGACCACACCGGCGGGCGCCACGAGCCCGCACGTCGCCTCGGTCTCGACCGACGACGTCACCGCGGGCGCGCCGCTGATCTGGACCTACAGCTACACCGGGGACCAGCTCACCGCCGTCTGCCCGCCCGGCACGACGACCGACTGCACCAAATACGGCTACACGTCCGGCTCGCCCTACCGCACCAGCATCCTCGACCTCGGCCCGCACTCGTTCTGGCCGCTCGCCGAGACGACCGGCACGACCGCGGCGAGCGCGGTACTGACCAACGAAGGCGTCGACGCGGCCACCTACCACAACGTCACGCTCGGCCAGGCCGGTCCGCTGGCCGGGTCTTCGGCGACCGCGGCCGGGTTCAACGGCACGTCGTCGTACGTGCAGCTGCCGCGGGCGGACGCTTCGGCGCCGAACACGATGTCGGTGTCGATGTGGTTCAAGACCGCGGCCACCAACGGCGTCCTGTTCTCCTACAGCACGATGCCGCTGACCGAGGCGACGAGCCCGGCGTCGCAGTACACGCCCGCGCTCTACGTCGGCAACGACGGCAAGCTGGTCGGCGAGTACTGGACCGGCGGCACGGACAAGACGATCACCACCGCCAACCCCGTCAACGACAACGCCTGGCACCACGTCGTCTTCACACACTCTTCGACGAGCCAGGGCATGTACCTCGACGGCCAGTTCGTCGGCTCCTCGATCGGCGCGATCGTGCCGATGGGCCCGCAGAACCGCTTCATCGGCGCGGGTTTCCTCGGCAACGCCTGGCCCGACCAGTCCCACGCCGGCCAGCCCGGCACCGCGACCTTCTTCAACGGCCAGATCGCCGACGTCGGCATCTGGGACAAGTCCGTGCCCGGCGTCCAGGAGATGCCGCTCTACCAGGCCGGCAAGCAGCAGGCGAGCCTGCTCACCTCGATCACCCGCCCCTCCGGCGCGGTGCACACGACCGTGTCCTACGACCCGGTTTCCCAGGCGGTCACGCAGATCGGCGACGAGAACGGCGGCACCTGGAAGTACGCGCCGCTCACCGCCACCGGGTCGAGCCAGGTCTACCGCGGTGCCGTGCTCGGCTCGCAACCCGAGCTGTACCAGCGGTTCGCCGACGCGCCTGGCACCGCCTCGCCCGCGGGCGAGGTGAACTACCGGCCGTCCGCCTACACGAACGCGACCCTCGGCGTGACCGGGCCGTTCACCGACTCGACCGCGGCGAAGTTCCCCGGCACGGTCGCCGGCGTCACGTTGCCCGACCACCTGGTGAACGCGTCGACCACCGCGTCGGTCGAGTTGTGGTTCACCACCACGTCGACCGCCGCGGGAACCTTGTTCTCGACGGGGAACTCGGCACTGGGCGCCGCGAACCCGTCCGGTGGCGCGATGCCGGTGCTGTACGTCGGCACGGACGGCAAGCTGCACGGGCACTTCTGGGACAACTCCGTCGCGGGCATGGCCTCGCCGGGCAAGGTGAACGACGGCAAGTGGCACCACGTCGTGCTCAGCGGCGCGAACACCAGCCAGGTGCTCTACCTCGACGGCCTGCAGGTCGGCACGCTGTCCGCGCAGATCTTCAACAGCGACCCGCTGAACTTCGCCGGCGCCGGCGTCTACAACAGCAACGGGTGGCCGGCCGCGCCGTCCGGGAACACCTGGAACTACTTCACCGGGTCCCTCGGCGAGGTCGCGTACTACCGGTCGGCGCTGACCGCCGCGCAGGTCACCCAGCACTTCCTCGCCGCGGGCAACTCGCAGGGCCTGGCGCCGCTCACGACGTCGACCATCACCGATCCGGCCGGCAAGACGTCGGTGCAGCAGTACGAACCGGGGGCGGGCAACCACAAGGTGTCCGAAACGGACACGAACGGCAAGCGCACCACCTACGGTTACGACACCTCGGGCTTCCTGCACACCACCACCGACCCGAACGGCAACGTGGTCACGGTCGGCCACGACGTCCGCGGCAACGTCGTCTCGCAGACGACCTGCCAGAACCAGGCCGCCGAGAAGTGCTCGACGTCGTACTCGACGTACTTCCCGGACGACACCACCGCGCAGCTGACGACGGCCGACGCGCGCAACGACCTGATGCTGACCTCGCGGGACCCGCGGTCGGCGAACGCGACCGATCCCGCGTACCTCACGACCTTCGGGTACGACACGGCCGGTAACCGCACCACGGTCACCACCCCGCCGGTGCCAGGCTTCCCGAACGGGCGCACCACGACGATCACCTACAGCGACGGCACGTCCGCGTTCCCCGCGGCCGACTCCGGGAACGTCCCCGCCGGGCTGCCGGTGAAGACGACTTCGCCCGGCGGCGCGGTCAACCGCATCGCGTACCTGCACAACGGTGACGTCGCGAACACGACGAACGCCGACGGCCTGGTCACCCGCTTCACCTACGACCCGCTCGGCCGGGTGCTGACGAAGACGGCGGTCTCGGACAGCTTCCCGGCGGGCCTGGTGACGTCCTACACCTACGACGGGAACGACCAGGTCGTGTCGCAGACCGACCCCGCGGTGACCGACCGGGTGACCGGGGCGGTGCACACCGCCGTCACCACCAGCGTCTACGACGCGAACGGGAGTGTCACGTCCCAGACCGTCTCCGACAGCACCGGCGGCGACGCGGCCCGGACGACGAGCTCGACCTACAACGACAAGGACCAGGTCGCCTCCACCACGGACGCGAACGGCAACGTCACCACCTACACCTACGACGTCTACGGCAACAAGAAGAGCGAAACCGACGCCAACGGCACCGAAACCGACTTCACCTACGACGGTGAAGGCCGGCTGCTCACGCAGGGCTTCTGGTCCACCGGCAACCCCGCCGACCCGAAGCCCGCGACGTTCGTGACCCAGAAGTCCAACGCCTACGACCCGGCCGGGCGCCTGGCGTCCGAAACGGACTCGATGGGCAACGTCACCGCCTACACCTACACCGACAACGGGCTGACCGCGACGGTCACCAAGAAGGACGCGACCGGCACGCAGTCCTTCGTCACCGAGTCGAACACCTACGACGCGGCGGGCAACCTCGTCGGCAAGGTCACCGGGAACGGCGCGAACACCTCGACGTCCACTGTGGACGCCGCGGGGCGGGTTTCCCAGGCCGTCGACGACCCCGCCGGCGCGGCGCGCACGACGTCGGTGTCCTACACCCCGGACGACAAGGTCGCGACGAGCACGCAGACCGACCCGTCGGGCCGCAGCCGCACGGTCAGCACGACCTACGACCCGATGGGCGTGCTCACCTCCCGCTCGGTGGCCGCGGACGGCACCGGGCACCCGGTCGGCTGGTGGAAGCTGAACCAGACCTCCGGCACCGCCGTCACCGACTCCTCGGGGACCGGCAACACCGCCGCGGCGACGGCGGTCACGTGGTCCGGCGGTGCCGCGGCCCTCGACGGCACGAGCTCGCAGATCGCGACCAACGGCCCGGTGCTCGACACCGCGGCGAGCTACACCGTGTCCGCCTGGGTCAAGCCGGCCATGCTCGGCTCGGCGTTCCAGACGTACGTGGTCCAGAAGGGTGCCGTGATGAGCGGCCTCTACCTCGAGTACGACGGCAACAGCCACAAGTGGTCGTTCTCCCGGTTCGGCACCGACGCGTCCAACGCCACCGCCTACCGCGCGGAGTCCTCGGCCGACGCGCAGGCCGGGGTGTGGACGCACCTCGCCGGCGTGTACAACTCGGGCACCGGCACCATGATGCTGTACGTCAACGGCGCGGTCGCCGGAAGCACGACCGACCCGTCGCCGATGGCTTCGGGCGGCTCGCTGGTGATCGGTCACGGCTGGTACCTCGGGGCCAACGGCAACTACGCCACCGGCCAGGTCGACAGCGTCCAGGCCTACTCGCGGGCGTTGACGGCCGCCGACGTCGCGACTGTCTACAACGGAGGCCGCAACGGCGGCACGGTCGCCTCGTCGGCGGCCGAGACGACGACGTGGACCGTGGACCAGCGCGGGCTGCCGACGTCGATGACCGACGCGAACGGCAACACGACGACGTACGCCTACGACGAGGCCGGGAAGCCCGCGGTGACCACCGCGCCGACGGTGAACGTCGAGACCAACGGCGGCTCGCCCACCGCGGTGCACCCCGTCACGACGACCGGGTACAACACCTTCGGCGAACCGGTCGAGGCCGTCGACCCGGACGGCAACCAGGTGACGACCGTCTACGACGCGGCGGGCCAGGCGGTGTCGGTCACCAACCCGAACTACACCCCGCCCGGCGGCGGCTCGCCGATCACGGCGACCACCGTGCGCACCTACGACAAGCTCGGGCAGGTCGTCGCCGAGAAGGACCCGCTCGGCCACGTCACGTCCCTGGCCTACGACCAGCTCGGCGACCTGGCCCAGGTGACCAAGCCGTCCGGCGCGAAGGTGGTGTCGACGTTCGACACCAACGGCGACCGGCTCTCGGTCGTCGACGCGAACGGCGCCCGGACCGAGGCGACCTACGACTTCCTGTCCCGGCCGCTGACGTCGATGGTCTTCGAACGCTATCCCTCGACGCTGACCGCGACGACGACGAGCTCCTACGCCGCCTCCGCGAGCAACCCGGGCGGCGCGCACCTGGCGTCGACCACGACACCGGCCGGTGCGGTGACGTCGTACGGCTACGACGCCCTCGGCGAGACCACCTCGGTCACCGACCCCGCGGGGAACACCACCCGGTACGGGTACAGCTACCTCGGGGAGCGGACGTCGGTCACCGCCGCCGACAGCACGTCGACGGTGACGGCCTACGACCAGTCGAGCCGTCCGGTGCAGGTGACCCGCAAGGACGCGACCGGCGCGGTGCTCCAGCAGACGTCGGCGGCCTACGACGCGGGCGGGCGTCTGACGTCCAGTGTGGACGGACGTGGTACGGCGCGGACGTTCACCTACGACGCGGGGAACCGCCTGTCGGGCGAGATCCAGCCGGTCTCGGCGACGGCGTCGATCACCACGACGTTCGGCTACGACGCGGCGGGCAACCGGACCCGGTTCACCGACGGCCGCGGCAACCCGGCGATCACCCGGTTCAACTCCTGGAACCTGCCGGAGGCGCTGGTCGAACCGGCCACGGCCGCCTACACCGCCGACGCCGACCGGACGTTCACGTCGGTCTACGACGCGGCGGGGCGCCCGGTCACGCAGACGCAGCCGGGCGGGGTGACCGTGTCGGCGGGCTATGACGACGACGGAAACCTGGTCAGCCAGTCCGGCAGCGGCGCCGACGCGGCGACCGCGACCCGGACGTTCGGCTACGACGCCGGCGGGCGGATGACCTCGGCCGCGACCTCGGAAGCGGGCGTCACCGGCCATTCGGACCACCAGGCGGCCTCGAGCGAGACCTTCACCTACAACGACCGCGGCGGGCTGCTGACGGCGAGCGGTTCGGCGGGCTCGTCGTCGTTCGCCTACAACACCGAAGGCCTGATGACCTCGCGCATCGACGCGGCGGGCACGACGTCGTACGGCTACGACAACGCCGACCGGCTGTCGACCATCACCGACGCGGCGACCGGCGGCACGCAGACCCTGAGCTACAACGCGCTCAACCAGGTCAGCGGCGTGAAGTACGGCACCGGCAACGCGCGGACGTTCACCTACGACGGCCTGCACCGCCTGACCGGCGACGCGCTCAAGACGGCCGGGGGAGCGGCGATCGCGTCGGTGACGTACGGCTACGACGGGAACAGCAACCTGACGTCGAAGACGACGGCCGGGTTCGCGGGTGCGGCGGCGAACACCTACACCTACGACCTGGCCGACCGGCTGGCGTCGTGGAACAACGGCGTGAGCACAGTGGCCTACGGCTACGACGCTTCGGGCAACCGGACCCAGGTGGGTTCGTCGACGTACACCTACGACGAGCGCAACGAACTGACCTCGGACGGGTCGAACACCTACAGCTACAGCGCGCGGGGAACGCTGCGGCAACGCGCGTCGTCGACGAGCACCTTGGTGTCCGCTTCGGACGCGTTCGGCCAGATGGTCGTGCAGGGAACGCAGAGCTTCGGCTACGACGCGCTGCAGCGGAACCTGACCGACACGACGATCGCCTCGGGCACGACGACGACGTTCTCGTTCTCGGGGATGGGCAACACGATCGCGTCGGACGGCACGTCGACGTACAGCCGTGACCCGGGCGGCGGCCTGGTCGGGATCGCGTCCGGCGGCAGCGGCGCGTACGCCTTTGTGGACCAGCACACCGACGTGGTCGGGACGTTCACGGCGACCGGGACGGCGCTGGCGGGTTCGACGGCCTACGACCCGTTCGGGAACGTGCTGGCGTCGGCGAACGCGAAGGGGCAGCTGGGTTACCAGTCGGGCTGGACGGATCAGCCGACGGGCAACGTCAACATGTCGGCGCGCTGGTACAACCCGGCGGTCGGGCAGTTCATGAACCGCGACACGGTGTCGAACAGCCCGGTGCCGAACCCGATGGAGGCGAACAAGTTCGCCTACGTCGACGGCAACCCGATGACGGGCACGGACCCGTCCGGCCACGGCCTGTTCGACTGGATCAGCGACACCTTCATCAAGCCGGCGGCGTCGTTCGTCTACCACGAGGTGATCCAGCCGGCGGCGCACTTCGTGAACACGTACGTGGTGCAGCCGGTGGTGCACGCGGCGGTGGCGACCTACCACGTGGTCCGCGACGTCTACCACGCGGCGGCACGGGTGGTCCGCAACACCTACCACGCGGTGGTCAGAGCGGCGAAGAAGGTCTACCACGCGGCGGTACACGTGGTGAAAACGGCGTATCACGCGGTGGCGAAGGTCGTGAAGACGGCAGCCCATGCGGTGGTCCACGCGGCGAAGGCGGTGGCCCACGCGGCGGTGTCGGCGGCGAAGACGGTGGGCCACGCGGTGGCGACGGCGGCGGTGGCGGTGGGCCACGCTGCGGCGTCGGCGGCGTCGCATGTGGCGACGTTCGCGAAGGAGCACGCGTCGACGATCGCGGGTATCGCGGCGGGCGTGGTGGTCGGCGCGGCGTGTACGGCGGCGACGCTCGGTATCGGCGCGGTGGGTTGCGCGGCGATCGGTGGCGCGGTCGGTGGTGCGGTGTCGTACGGGATGGACTGCTCGAAGGCGCACAACTGCTCGGCGGCCGGTGCCGTCGAGGCTGTCGGTCTGGGTGCGCTGGGTGGTGCTCTGGGGGCCGGTTTGGCGGGTCCGCTGGGCGGCAAGCTGGTGTCGGACGCGTTGAACGGTGTCTTGCCGGAGGTGGCGACCCAGGGGCTGGTGGGTGCGGGTTCTGGGGCGATCAGCGGTGGTGTGACGGCGTTGGCCGGTTACGGGATGAACTGCGGCCGGAGTTGTTCGGTGAGCGGCGCGTTGTCGGCGGCGGGTTCCGGGGCGCTGGCCGGTGGTGTCGGTGGTGCGGCATTCGGGGCGCTGGGTGGTTTGCGGGCTCGTGGTCGTAGCTCGTCCGAGGAGCCGGCCGCCTGCCCGATCCACAGCTTCCTCCCGGGGACCAAGGTGCTGCTGGCGGACGGCTCGTCGAAGCCGATTTCCGCCGTCCGGGTGGGTGACCGGGTCGCGAACTCGCAGCCTGGCCGGGCCGGTTCGGAGGTCCATTCGGTGGATCGGGTGATCGTGACGCAGACGGACCACGACTTCGTGGACTTGAAGGTGAAGCCGAGCCGGGTGCGCCGGGCAGTGGGTCGTGTGGCGGCGGGCCTGGCGTTGGCAGCCGGCGTCGTGGCCGGTGGCGCGGTGCCGGCGTCGGCGGCGACCTTGACGACGACGTATCACCACCCGTTCTACGACGTGACGCGAGGAGCGTTCGTCGAGGCGGTGGACCTGCGGGTGGGCGACCGTCTGCAAACCGCGGACGGCAGCGAGGCGACGGTCGAGGAGGTGACCCCGTACCACTCGACGGAGGTCACCTACGACCTGACGATCGACGAGCTGCACACGTACTATGTCTACGCTGGCGACACACCGGTGCTGGTCCACAACTGCGGTGGTGGCGTGGATGCGTCGGGAGCGGCGTGTCGCTGCCCGAGTCCGAGGCCGACGACGTGGCACCTTGATGCTATCGAACACCCGGACACCGCGATCCACGCTGCGGAGCAGGGCGGGGACGGGAGCATGCTCACCATCGACCGGCCGGGTTCGTCCCAGCGGCGCGCGGACAACCTGCGCGACGTCGAGACGAGTTCCGGGCTGGACCGGGACGAGTTTCCGCCGGCGATGTTCGAGGAAGGTGAGAACGCACACGTGAAGCTGATCGACTACCGTGACAACCGGGGTGCGGGTTCTTCGATGAGTAGTCAGCTTCGAGACGTCCCCAACCAGGGTCGAGTGCGGCTCAAGATCGAAAACCTTGCTTTCGTCCTTGGCGACGAATAAACGGAGTGACATGAAGCGACTTGTCGAAATTGCCAGCAAGCCGATTGGTTTGGCGCAGGCCGATGAGGTGGCCGAAGGCGCCAATGATCTGCGAGGACTGTTGGGCCAGAAGAATGGCTTCTACGCCTTCGAATCGGCCCTGCATGTGTTCCCCTCAGGGGCTCCCCGGGTTCCGGGGTACTCGCTTCAGGAATGGAATGCGCCGGACCTCTGGCTGGCAAGCTACGGCCGGCTGGCGCCCGCTGCGCTCTTCTTCGCGGAAGATCTTTTCGGTTGCCAGTTCGCTCTGGTTGATCACGCGGTCTACAGTTTCAATCCGGAGACGGCGCAGTTGACGCACTTTTCCGATGATCTCGACGAGTGGGAACAGAACCTCCTGGCTCGCTACAACCATGCGACCGGGTATTCGGTCGGCCACGAGTGGCAGCTGGCCAACGGTGCCCTGCTGCCCGGCCATCGGCTGGTTCCACGTATCCCCTTCGTCGGCGGCGGAGACTACTCCGCGGACAACATGGTGCCGGTTGAGAGCGCTGCCGCGCTTCGGTACTGGGGAAATTTCGCGAACAAGGTGGCAAATCTGGAAGATGGCGCTCAACTACATTTTTCACCTGCGGATATCGATTCGCTTAAATGTGCGAAATGGTCAGGCGTGGGACCAGCCGAATGCCGGTGCTTCGAACGTTCCAAGCCGGCATCGATCGAACGGTAGCTGAAACTCGGCCTGATCGAATCCGCCACGCTGTTTCAGGTTGAACGCCGTTCCGCGCTCTACGGGAAGACCAGCGCCGTGTACGTACTGGACGATCGGCAGCGGTGGGTGCGCGGCGGCCGTGATTGTTCGGTGAGTGGTGCGTTGTCGGCAGCGGGGTCTGGGGCGCCGCGGCGGGTGGTGTCGGTGGGGCGGCGTTCGGGGCGCTGGGTGGTTTGCGGGCTCGGGGTCGCAGTTCCTCGGAGGAGCCGACCTCGTGTGCGGTGCCGCACAGTTTCCTCGCGGGGACGAAGGTGCTGTTGGCGGATGGTTCGTCGAAGCCGATTTCCTCGGTTCGGGTGGGTGATCGGGTGGCGAACTCCCAGCCGGGCAAGCCGGGGCTGGAGGCGCACCCGGTGGATCGGGTGATCGTGACGGCGACGGACCACGATTTCGTGGAGTTGAAGGTGAAGCCGGGCCGTGTCCGTCAGGCGGTGGGCCGTGCCGTGGCGGGCCTGGCTGTGGCGGCGGCAGTGGTGACGGGTGGTGCGACGACGGCGTCGGCTGTGCCGGCGACGTTGACGACGACGTATCATCACCCGTTCTACGACGTGACGCGTGGTGCGTTCGTGGAGGCGGTGGACCTGCAGGTGGGCGACCGCCTGCAGACCGCGGACGGTGGCGAGGCGACGGTCGAGGAGGTGACGCCGTACCGGGCCAGCTCGATCAGGCCAGGTTCGGCCAGGCCCGCGGTTGCGGAGGCGATCCGCCCGCCGGGCGGAGGTCGTGGGTTCTCGAGCACCAGCCAGCGCGGTGGTGAACCCCCTCAGCTGCATGAAGACGTGCAAGCGATCCTGGACTCCATCCCTGAGAACGAGCGTGGTGTGGGACACGGGCGCTGCGGTCTCGCGGTATGCCTGTCCGAGGCACTCAACAACGACCTGGACCCCACGGGCTGGGATGCGGCTGCGGTCAAGGTGAGGGGATCGACAGCTCATCCGGCGCACGGCGAAGGCGTGGGTCCATGTCCGAGTTGTGTTCCTCTCGTGGAAGAGTACGACTTGACTTTCCTGACTGGAGAGGGGAAATAAGGTGACCGAGTTCTCGCCCGGCATCCTGGACGTCCTCGTCGCTGCGGGATGGCGCGCCGACCGGCATGTCGATGTCGATGGCTGGCGAGCCGGCTTGGCGGAGGACGGGCTCCGCATGCACGCCGCCGCCGAGGCGTTCCTCGCGTCGTTCGGCGGGTTGAAGATCGATGTACGCGGCCCCGGTGTGTCGTGTGCCAGAGAACCGTTCGAGCTCAATCCCCTGCTGGCTTCCGGCGAAGGGGACCGGTTCATAGACTGGGGAGCGGAGACCGGGAAGTCGTTGTTCCCGGTCGGTGAGTTCGGTGAGGGGCGTTTGTTCCTTGCGATCGATGAAAACAGTCAAATCTACGGTCTGTCCGATTGGTTGGCGAAATACGGTCCTTATGATGAAGCGTTGGCGAAGCTCATTTCAGGGATTTTGCCGGATGACGTAACCCCGGCGTGATCAGCTGAGCCACGCCTGCGAGTCCGCCTGAGCGGAAAGGTGAGCCGAACCGGGTGTGCCGGGCGGTGGCGGTGGTGACGGGCGGCGTCGGCGGCTCCGGCGACGTTGACGACGACGTATCACCACCCGTTCTACGACGTGACGCGTGGTGCGTTCGTGGAGGCGGTGGACCTGCAGGTGGGCGACCGTCTGCAGACCGCGGACGGTGGCGAGGCGACGGTCGAGGAGGTGACGCCGTATCACTCGACGGAGGTCACCTACGACCTGACGATCGACGAGCTGCACACGTATTATGTCTACGCGGGCGACACACCGGTGCTGGTCCACAACTGCGGCGGCGGAGCCGACCGACGTTTGGTGACACGTTTAGTGAGCATGGTGCTGGCCCGCGAAACATGCGAAGTCTTACTGATCGAGCTCGTAGTACAGGTAACGATCAAGGGTGATGGTCGAATGATGCCGACGCAGCCGCATTTCTGAGGGATCAATATGATCCTAACTCGGGGCCTAGGCAAGTTCCTCTGGAGGAAGGGATGGGTACTGTTTACAAGCCGGATGGTTCAGTTGTGCCGGCGACCCATGCTCAGCTTGTGCCTGGGCGAAATATGCCGTACCGGACGGCGTTCCCGATAGTTGTGGGGCACGGATGATGTCGACATCGTTCAAGGTCACGTTTTCGGGCCCTGCGTCCATTGTCTCAGAGGTGCCGAGTTCTCCCTCTTCCCATGATTTCGAGTCCGTGGTGATGGACCTGTGCGTGATATTGGCAGAGAATGAGTGCTCGTTTGAGATCTGCGGGTTCGGGCAACTTCGATGGCCGGTTGACGTCAAATACGATCTTTCCACATTTATTGAGCAGCTACCGGAAGCTTTGCGGTGCATCAAGGATCGTGTACCTGTCGAGGTCGACCTGTACGGGCAGGGGATCGAAAGAAGTTTGAAGTTCGAGACCAAGGGTGAGTTCGTGCATATTTCCTGCGAATCTCGCACGGGCTGGGTTCCGCGGCCGGATGTGGAAAAAATCGGCTATTTGGATCTACTGTCAATGTTGGAATCGGTTGCCAGTGAGTTCACCTCTTCGCTGCGATTGGTGTGGCCACAACTGGGAGGCAGGGCCCGTTTTGTAATTGGGTCAGATGATGAGAGCATCGGACAGTGAAGTCTGGTAGCAAGTGCAAGCAGTCCTGCGATTTTGTCTTTGGATCGGGTGCATAGTTCCTGGCGTCGACGAAGGTGTTGTTGCGGATGATTCTTCGAAGCTGATCTCTTCGTTGAAGGTGGGGGATCGGGTTGCGAACTCGCAGCCGGGGAAGGCGGGGCTGGAGGCGCACCCGGTCGATCGGGTGATCGTGACCGAGACGGACCACGACTTCGTGGACCTGAAGGTGAAGCCGAACCGGGTGCGCCGCGCGATCGGCCGCGTGGTGGCGGGCGTGGCGGTGGCTGCCGCTGTCGCCACGGGTGGGCGGCTACGGCCTCGGCGGCTCCGGCGACGGTGATCACGACGTACCACCACCCGTTCTACGACGCGTAACGCGTGGCGCGTTCGTGGAAGCGGTGAACTTGCGGGTGGGCGACCGTCTGTAGACGGCGGACGGCGGCGAGGCGACGGTCGAGGAGGTGACCCCGTACCACTCGACGGAGGTCACCTACGACCTGACGGTCGACGCACTGCACACGTACTACGTCTCCGCCGGCGACGTCCCGGTACTGGTCCACAACTGCGGCTCGGGTGGCCGGCTACGTGGCCCGGACGGCCGGTTCACGGCCCACCCGGACGCGCCCGCGCCCGGAGCCGTGCACAGCGACGGGATGCTGCGGGGTACCAATGCGCCCGGCCTGGTCACCAGCCGTGGTGGGTTCCGGGCGGCCACCGAAGACGCTGCCTGGGAACAAGCCGAAGAGGGACCAGCGGTGGTCGGATGTGTCCGACTCAGGGCCCGAACTGTGCCGGTGAGGTGATGGTGCCGCCACGGACCCCCGGCCAGACCCGGGACTGGGACGTCAGCCACAATCCTTCCTGGACCAATCGCCGGTTCGCGCCGGACGTGACGCGTGCGGAAGTACAGGACGATTACCAGGTGGGGACGAGCCTCGAGTGTCCGGCGTGCAACCGGATCGGCGGCAACGACGACTCGAGATCCGGTGGATGAGGTATGGGACTGATCGAGCATCTGGAGGCACGGCTCGGCCTCATCACGGGTGGCTGGTCGAAGGATGAGGAGGGACGGCCACGGGAGTTCCGGGTCGCTGCGTTCGCCGAAGGGGTGATCCCTGGCGCTCGATCCTTCTCGACGATCGGTTTGAGCCGGCATGATTTGGTGTCGCCGCGGTCCGGGCGAAAGCTGCGACTGGAACTCGTGGCAGGTGAGCGAGGCGGGCCCGGGGCGGAGTATCTCCCCGGCCTCGTCGGGCAGGTGGCCGACGAACTTCTTGCTTCCCATCGAGCGCTTCTGCGCGGGGATGTGGTCGGCCCTCGGGGGCCGCTCGTACCCGGGAGCAGGATGGAAGCGTGGTACGCCGCGGCGCCGGTCTATTACGACGATGGCTTCGCTGGCGTGGACCTCGACGACGGGAACCGTGCGGCAATAGTGTGGCTCGTGCCGATTTCTCGGCGGGAGGCCGAGTTCGTGAGCGCCAACGGCCGGCGGGAATTCGAAAACGAGTTGATCAAGCATGACCCGGACCTCTTGAACCTCCATCGGCTGGAGCTCCCGCTGACCGGTCGGTAATCGCTGGACGCGGACGGTCGGGAACGAGAACGCGGCGACAAGCGCAGGTACTGCAGCGAATGTGGTGGTCGGAGCGGTGCGCCGGGTGTCGGCTGCGCCATGCGGTGGCGGGGCTGGTTGCCGCGGTCGTGACGGGTGCAGCGGTCCCGGCGTCGGCATCGGCGTAACCCCCGGCTGGGGTTTGCGGATCGGCGCGAATGCCGGAAAGGTACACGTGACGCAGGAGATGGGGAGCCGACCGAGGTTGAGCAGAACATCTTCATCGGCAATCCGAGGTACTCGGGCAAGTCGGATTTCCTTCTCGCATTCCGCATGCCTGAAGGCGTTGAACTGCGGCCTTGATCGCAACCGAATGAGATGATCGTCGACGGTTCGCTGAAGATTCCTGCCGAGAACGTCCTCGGTTCGAACAGTCGAACGAGTCGGAGTTGCTGACGGGGAGTCCGGTCTTCGCCTCGGCGGTGGGGACTGTGCGGGGAAAGTCTCATCCATGAGTTGCGCACCAGTGGATCGGCGGGTAGTGCTCAGCGGCGGGATGATTGATACCAGCTATCCCAGCATCGTCATCTGTGGACTGTCGTGGCAATTCGCGCGGCTTCTCGTCCGCGTTGGCGCGAACTCGACGAGGTCGACCGTCTTTCCTGGATCGAGACACTTGCCGAGCCTCCGGCGCGGCGGCGAACCGCCGCAGCTGCATGAAGACGGGCAAGCGGTCTCGCGGTATGCCTGTCGGAGGCGCTCGAGGATGGATTGGACCCCACGGGCTGGGATGCGGCCGCGATCAAGGTGAGGGGATCGACAGCCAATCCTCATGGCTGCGGAATGGCGCGCCGACCGGCATGTCGATGTCGATGACTGGCGTGTCGGCCTGGCAGAGGACGGGCTCCGCATGCACGCCGCCGAGGTGTTCCTCGCGTCGTTCGGCGGGTTGAAAATCGATGTCCGCGGATCTGGTGTGTCGTGTGCCAGAGAACCGTTCGAGCCCGGTCCCCTGCTGGCGGCCGGGGAAGGGGACCGGTTCATCGACTGGGGAGCGGTGACCGGGAAGTCGCTGTTTCCGGTCGGCGAGTTCGGTGACGGGCGTTTGTTCCTCGCGATTTCGGGGATTTCGCCGGATGACGTAGCACCGGCGTGATCAGGTGTGCCGCACTTGCGAATCCGTGCCGGGATGGTCGTCTTCGGTCTCGGTTGGGCAACTGTTGTCGATGCCCGGCCTCGCGACCTGTCCGGATTGTGTCAGATCAGGCGAATTTTCGCGGCAGGGCAAGGGAAGCAGCCCAACGAGCTCCGTCTACGTTGAGGCACTCGCGTGCACCCGCACGCGCCCCGCTGTGAGGAGAACCGACATGGGTGCCCGCCAGGAAAGACGCCTGCTCGAGAACGCCGCCCCGCTGATGCGGCCCGACGAACGCGTCGAACTCGTCGCCATGGCGAAGATCGGTTCGGTCAAGAAGTCCGTCGGGAAGTCCCTTGCCTACGGTGTGGCCGTCGGCGTGCTCAGCGGTGGCACCATGATGGCCTTCTCCACGCATGCCGAAGCGTACATCGTGCTGACCGATCGGCAGATCCTTTTCTTCCGCTCCCACGCCGGCACCCCGGGCAAGCACATCATGAGCATTCCCCGTGCCTATGCCGCCATCACCGAACCGAAGTCGGGACTCCTGCTGAAGTTCCAGCTCCACGTCCAAGGCTGGGACCAGGCGCTGGCCCTGACGATCCCGCCCCTTCCACCGGCTGTGCGTAAGCGAGGCGTCGCCTTCACCCAGCTCATGCCCCGGATCGTCCTCGCGGCCGCGTAACGCGGTCAAGGTCTCCGGCGCGCCGCCAGGGTGATCGTCCCGCGCTTCGAACTCGGCGTGGCCGGCGCCGGCGGCCGGGTTCTCGCGGCGGCTTGCGGGCGCGGGATCTCCTCCGGGGGGGGGGCGGGCAGGCTGGGGCAACGTCCGATGTGGACTCATGGCCGCGTCGATCGTGGCCGCCACCTCGACCGGAGGTCCCGCTCGATCGTGTCCCGTACTACGCGGACGCACGGCGGCACGCTGAGCATCGCCGACAGCGTGTCCGGCGCCCGCCTGGAACTCCGCCTGCCGCTTGCCTGAAGACT
>NZ_JBFACT010000011.1:0-181360 GCF_040640995.1 Amycolatopsis sp. NPDC021455
GGGGGGTGGGGGGGGGGTACCCCCCGGCCCCCGGGCTGGGGGGGGGGGGCTGCCCCCCGGGGGGGTGCGGGGGGGGGCCCGGGGGGCCCGGGGCCCCGCCGCCGGAGCGTTCACAGGTCCAGCACGAGCTTGGGGCCCGCCGAACGGGACACGCAGATCATCATCACGTCCCCGGTTTCCCGTTCGGCCTCGCTGAGCAGGCTGTCGTGGTGTTCCGGACGGCCGTGCAGCACCACGGTCTCGCAGGTGCCGCACGTTCCCTGCTCGCACGAGGACAACACCCCCACACCGGCCGCGCGGACCGCTTCGAGCACCGAAACGCCGGGCGGCACGGTGAGCGTGAGCCCGGACCGCTCCAGCACGACGTCGAATTCCGCGCCCTCGACCGGGTCCGCGCCGGTGAACGCCTCGGTGTGCACGCTCGCCACCGCCGAACCCGCGCAGTGCGCGCGCACGGCGTCCAGCAGGCCCGAAGGCCCGCAGCAGTACACCGCCTGACCGGCGGCGGAGGCGACGAGCCGCGCCACCGGCAACGGCCCGGATTCGTCCTGTGGCAGGAATTCCACGTGTTCACCGTGGCGCGCGAGCTCGCCGGTGAACGCCATCGAAGCCCGCGTACGGCCTCCGTAGACCAGGCGCCAGGGGACACCGCGGGCGGCGACCTCGTGCACCATCGGCAGCAGCGGGGTGATGCCGATGCCGCCCGCCACGAACAGGTACCCGGGAGCGTCGACGAGGGGGAACCGGTTGCGCGGGCCGGTGACCCGCAGCACCGTGCCGACGCGGGCTTTTTCGTGCAGGTAGCGGGATCCGCCCCGGCCGGCCGGTTCGTGGAGTACGGCGATCCGCCAGTACGCGCGCTCGATGGGGGACGAGCACAGCGAGTACTGGCGGATCAAGCCGCCGAGGGCGACGTCGATGTGCGCCCCCGGCGTCCAGGGCGGCAGTTCCCCGCCGCCGGCAGGCAGGAGGTCGAACCCCACGACGCCGTCCGCGAGCTCCGTGCGGGAGGCGACGACGGCCTCGAACGTCGGCGGGTGCACGCTCAGCCGCCGGCGACGAGCTTGGCGTACACCTCGCGGGCGGCGAGGCCGCCGCCGTCGATGCCGATGCTGAGCTCCTGGGCGTCCGCCGGCTCCCGGGCGACGACCTTCTCCAGCTCGGTGAGCGCGTCGAGGTCCTGCTGGACGACTTCGGTGTTCATCTTGAGCAGGAAGTCGCTGACGCCCTGGTCGGTCAGCGCGAAATCCCTGGCCACGGCCCAGAAGTCCCAGCACGACGTGGCCGTCTCCGGGGTGAGCAGGTGGATGATCTTGGCGTGCGCGGCACGCGGGTCGGACCCGTCCGGGCCGGGCTCGACGCCGGCCGGCGCGATCCGGGCGTGGTTCACCCACAGCGTGGGCGCGGTGTATTCGATGTCCTGCCAGCGGTCGACCGGGCTCGGCATGCCGGTGGTCTCGGAGTAGAACGGCGGGCACTGCGCGCCGGACATGTGGCGCGACACGCGCACCACCGGCCGGTCCGGCTCGACGTGCCAGGTGATCGGCGTGGCCGCGACCTCGGGCGTGCCGATCAGGCCGGCGTGCAGGTAGGTCTCGTGCGACAGGTCCATGAGGTTGTCCAGCAGCAGGCCGGTGCGGAACGGCGAGTGGGTGACTTCGCCGACCGCCACCCAGCCGGGGTCGTCCAGCCACGTGCAGGCGGGGATCGCCGCCGGGTCCGCCGCGCCGGCGTCGCCGATCCACACCCACACCAGCCCGTCCCGCTCTTCCAGCGGGTAGGCGGCGACCCGCGCGGTGCGGGGGATCCGGTCCTGGCCGGGCACGGAGACGCAGGTACCGGTGCAGTCGTAGGTGAAGCCGTGGTAGCCGCACTCGACGTCGTCGTCGACCAGCTTGCCGAGCGACAGCGGCAGCCTGCGGTGCACGCACCGGTCGGCGAGCGCGACCGCCCGCCCGTCCCGGGTGCGGTAGAGCAGCACCGGTTCGTCACAGATCGTCCTCGCCAGGAGCCGGCGACCTACCTCGTGCCGCCACGCCGCCACATACCACTGATTCCGCGGGTGCTGATTCATCGGTCCGCATCCTCTCTCGGCCGAAAGCGTTATTGACTGCCTGTGACTTCTGCATATTACAAGTCATGTGGGCGTTGTCAAATATCTTGACAACGCTCGGCCGGGCCGCTTAACGTCGCTGGGGCAAGCAGCTCATGGCCGCCGGAAGGGGACGTCATGGTGCTCGACACGGATTACTCGGGCAAACGCCTGCGGGCCCGGCGGATGTCGCGGCCTGGATCGCAGAACTGCTTTCTCGTTCCGTTGGACCATTCCGTCGCCGACGGCCCGCTGGACCTGCCCGGCGGGCTCGCCGGGTTCGTCGCGCTCGCCGGCGCGGCGGGGGCCGACGGGGTGATCGTGCACAAGGGGCGCGTCCGGTTCCTGACCCCGGAAGCGCTCGGCGGGCTGGCGCTGGTGGTCCACCTGAACGGCGCCACCCGCTTCGCCGCCGACGTCCACGAGCGGACGTTGTTCACCGACGTGGAAGAGGCCGCGCGGCTCGGCGCCGACGCGGTCAGCGTGCACGTCAACATGGGCTCCCGCACCGAAGCCGCGCAACTGGCGGACCTCGGCCGGGTGGCGGGCGAGTGCGGCCGGTTCGGCCTGCCGCTGCTCGCGATGGTCTACCCCCGTGGCCCCGGGGTGCCCGACCCGCTCGACCCCGCGCTGGTCGCGCACGCGGCCAGCCTCGCCGCCGACCTGGGGGCCGACCTGGTGAAGGTGCCCTACACCGGGTCCCCCGACACCATGGCCGAAATCGTGGCGGGCTGCCCCATCCCCGTCCTCGCCGCCGGGGGCGCCGCCATCGGCGACGACGACAAGCTGGCCGAAATGATCGCCGGCGTCATGTCCTCCGGCGCCCGCGGCGTCGCGATGGGCCGCAACGCCTTCCTCTCCGCCGATCCGCGGCAGACCATCCGCCGGATCGCCGACGTTGTCCACCGAATTCCGTGAAGGAGCAAGGGATGAAGCTCGCTTGGATCGACACGCGCCGGCTCGGCGACCTGGCCCGCCCGGTGATCGAGGAGTCCGTGCACGCCGGGGTCGCCGGGTTCCTCTGCGACGACCCGGCGCTCGTCGCCGATCTGCCGCCGACCGTCCGCAAGATCGGTCTCGTCACGCTGGACACGCCCAAGGCGTCGGTGCCGGACCTGGCCGCCGCGGTCGACGTGCTGATCGTCGACTACCGCCTGGCCGGGCAGATCACGCCGGAGTCCACGGCCGTCGAGACCGGCGTGATGGTCACCGTGACCGGCGAGGAAACGCTTTCCATCGCCTGCCGCTGGGCGGCCGAGGCGGACTGGACGCTGGTCGAGTTCCAGCAGGACCCCAGCAAGATCCCGCTGGAGATCCTGCTGGCCGCCGCCGACAAGGCGCCGGGCAACCTCATCACCGTCGTCGAGGACATCGCCGACGCCGCGGTGACCTTCGGCGTGCTGGAGCGCGGCTCCGAGGGCGTGCTGCTGGCACCGAGCGCCGTCGGTGAGGCGACCGAGCTCGTGAAGATCTGCCACGGCGGCGACAGCAAGCTCGCGCTGCAGCAGCTGGAGGTCGTCGAGCTGACGCACCTGGGCCTCGGCGACCGCGTCTGCATCGACACCTGCTCGCACATGCAGCAGAACGAAGGCATCCTCGTCGGCTCCTACGCCACCGGGATGATCCTCGTCAGCAGCGAGACGCACCCGCTGCCGTACATGGCCACCCGGCCGTTCCGGGTCAACGCGGCGGCGTTGCACTCCTACACGCTCACGCCGAACAACCGCACGCGCTACCTCGCCGAGCTGCACTCGGGCTCGGAGATCCTCGCGGTCACCACCGAAGGGCGGGCGCGCCGGATCGTCGTCGGCCGGATCAAGATGGAGACCCGTCCGCTGCTGCGCATCCAGGCACGGGCCGCGAACGGCCAGATGGTGGACCTGATCGCGCAGGACGACTGGCACGTGCGGGCGCTGGACGCCGACGGTGGCGTCCGCAACATCACCGAGCTGCGCCCCGGCGACACGGTGCTCGGGCACACGCTGAGCGACCAGCGGCACGTCGGTTACCCGATCCGCGAGTTCCTCCACGAACAGTGAGGCCGCACCCGGCCTGGGGAGACGAAGATGGCGTTGATCGTGCAGAAACACGGCGGCACCTCGGTCGCCGACGTGGACAAGGTCAAGCGGGTCGCCGAGCACGTCCGGCGCAGCCGCGAGGCCGGCGACGAAGTGGTCGCGGTGGTGTCGGCGATGGGCGGCACCACCGACTCGCTGCTGTCGCTGGCGAACCAGCTGTCCGACGACCCGGCGGCGCGTGAGCTCGACGCGCTCGTCAGCACCGGCGAGTGCGTCTCCGCGGCCGCGCTGGCGATCGCGCTCGGGCACCTCGGTGTCCCGGCGCGGTCGCTCACCGGCGACGAGGCGGGCGTCGTCACCGATGACAGTCACGGCCGCGCCACCGTGATCGGCGTCGAACCGGCACGGCTGAAGGCGGAGCTGGCCGCCGGTCGCGTCCCGGTCGTCGCCGGGTTCCAGGGCCGGTCGCGCACCACGGGCGACCGGACGACGCTGGGCCGCGGCGGTTCGGACACCACCGCGGTAGCGCTGGCCGCCGCGCTCGGCGCCGACTCCTGCGAGATCTGCAGCGACGTCGACGGGGTCTTCACCGCCGATCCACGGCGGGTGCCGGGCGCGGTCCGGATCCCGGTGGTGCCCTACCCGGAGATGGCCGAGCTCGCCGCGTGCGGTGCGCGGGTGCTCGCGCTCCCGGCCGTGGAATACGCGTGGCGGCACGAAGTCGCCGTACGGATGCTGTACAGCGCGGGCGGGGACGGCGTCGGCAGCTGGGTCGGGCGCCGGCCCGGCACGCCGGCCGGGGAGACCGAGGACCACGAGGTCACCGGGATCGCGCACCAGGACCCGCTGCTGTCCTGTTACGTCGAAGACATCGCCCCGGACGAGGTGGCGCGGCTGATGGCCGGGCTCGCGGTCGAGTCGGTCGAGCCGATCATGGTGCGCTACGGCCGGGTCGACATCCCGTCGTGCTGCACCGGTGTCTCGTTCGTCGTGCCCCACGTCGCCGCGGCGCGCGTGCGTCAGGTGCTCGGCGGCCGCGAGGCGCTGTGGGGCCCGGCGCCGCTCGGCCGGATTTCGGTGGTGCGCCGGGGCATCGGCCGTGACCTCGCCCAGCCGCAGCGGTTGCTCGGGGCGCTGCGGCTGGCCGCGGTGCCGGTCGACGACCTGGAGGTGACCGGCGGCCGGATCTCCGTGCTCTGCCGCAGCGGCCACCTAGACCGGGCGCTGGCGGCCGTCCACGACGAGTTCGTCGGCGCCGCCTCAGCCACCCACCGGCGCGACGGGGCGCCGGTGGCCGCCGGCCGATCACGGGGGTGAAAGACATGACGACGGACTTCGCCCGCTTGCGGGTCGACACGGTGGGCAGCCTGCTCCGGCCCGAGAAGCTGAAGCTGGCCTTCGAAGCGCGCTCCCGCGGCGACATCTCGGCGGCCGAGCTCAGCCGGGAGGCGGACGCCGCGATCGCCGGGGTGGTCAAGCGGCAGGAGGCGCTGGGCCTCCCGTTCGCGACCGACGGCGAGCTGCGGCGGCTGACCTTCATGGAGAGCTTCTCGGGGGTCGCCGGGCTGGAAGCGTGGATCGACGAGCTCGCGGCGTTCACGACGGGCCTGCACGGCATCGTCGGAGACGCCTACGGCGTGCCTTCGGGCGGCGCGGTGCTCCCCGCGCGGTCGGGCGCGCCGGCGGACGAGCCGGGCACCGGCCGCCGCGCCGACCCTTCGCAGGAGGTGCGGCGCCCGGTCGGCTCGCGCCTGCGGCTGCTGAACAACCGGCCGTTGTTCGAGTACTGGCACGTGCGGGAGCTGACCGGTCTCCCGGCGAGCGTCACCCTGCTCAACCCGGATCGGGTCGTGGAAGGGTTCGACGCGCAGGGTTCGCGTGAGTTCTACGCGGACGAGGAGGAGTTCCTGGCCGACGTCGTCCGCGTGCAGCGCCGGGTGGTCGAGGGCCTGGTCGCCGAAGGCTGCCGGTACATCCACATCGACGGCCCGTCCTACACGTCCTATGTGGACGATCGAGCGGTGGCGGCGATGCGGGCGAAGGGCATCGACCCGCGGGCGAAGCTGGAACGCGCGATCGAAGCCGACAACGCGGTGATCGCGGGCTTCCCGGACGTCACCTTCGGCATCCACATCTGCCGGGGCAACCGCGAAAGCCGCTGGCACCGGGAAGGCCACTACGACGAGATCGCCGAGCGGCTGTTCACCGGGCTGAACCACCAGCGGCTGCTGCTGGAGTACGACACCGAGCGCGCCGGCTCGTTCGCGCCCCTGCGGTTCGTGCCGGAAGGCAAGGTGGCGGTCCTGGGCGTGATCTCGTCGAAGGTGCCGGAGCAGGAGAGCGTGGAAGACATCGAGCGCCGCGTCGAGGAGGCGACCGGCTGGCTGCCCGTGGAGCGGCTGGCGATCAGCCCGCAGTGCGGGTTCGCGTCGGTGCTGCAGGGTAACCGGCTCACCGAGGACGACCAGTGGCGCAAGCTGGAGACGATGCTGGCGGCCGCCGCCCGGATCTGGCCGGAAGGCGGTGCGCGATGACGGCGACCATCGAAACCCCGCGAACGACCGCCAGGATCGAGCTCCGGCTGCTCGGCCCGCTCCGGCTCGGCTGCGGTACCGAGGACATCACGCCGACGCCGACGAAGATGAAGCAGCTGGTCGCGATGCTGGCGTTCAACGCGAACGCGGCGACGTCGGTCAGCTCGCTGATCGACGGGCTCTGGGAAGGGCACCCGCCGAACTCCGCGCGGGGCACCCTGCACACCTACATCACCACGCTGCGCCGGACCCTCGAAGCGACCCTGCCGTCGAGGTCACGGCTGGAGGCACGCGACATCGTGGTCACGCAGGGGGCGTCCTACGTGCTGGCGGTCGAGCCGGGAGCCACCGACCTAGGCCGCTACCGCGAGCGCGTCCGCACGGGACTCGCGGCGCTGAAGGAGGGGTCGCTCGCGGCAGGGACGCGGCTGATCCGGGAGGGCCTGGCGGAGTGGCGAGGCGAGCCGATCGCCGACGTGGCGTTGACGGAGACGCTCGACGCCGAGGTGCTCCGGCTGCGGGAGTCGCGGTTGTACGCGCTCGAGCAGTGCCTGCAGGCGGAGCTCAGGCTGGGATGGCACGCGAAGTGCCTGGAGGAGCTGGCGCTGCTGTGCAAGAGGAATCCGTTGCACGAGGGATTCCACCGCCAGCGCATGATCGCGCTGAACCGCTCGGGACGCCGTGCGGAGGCGCTGCGCGTCTTCGAGCAACTCGAAGCGGTGCTCCAGGAGGAGCTGGAGATCGAGCCGGACAGCACATCACTGCAGGTGCGCGACCTCATCTACGCGGGCCGCGCATAAAGGAGCGGGACGGCGGCCGGGGTATTCCCCTCGGCTGCCGTCCCGTGTCCGGTGGGCCGTCACCCGGTGACGGCCGGTTCGATCACACGTCGTAGTACAGGGCGAACTCGTACGGGTGCGGGCGCAGGCGCAGCGGGTCGATCTCGTTTTCGCGCTTGTACGAGATCCACGTCTCGATCACGTCCGGCGTGAACACGCCGCCCTCGAGGAGGTAGTCGTGGTCGGCCTCGAGGGTGTCGAGCACCGTGCCCAGGTCGCCCGGGACCAGCTTGACGTTCTTGGCCTCTTCCGGCGGGAGCTCGTAGAGGTCCTTGTCGATCGGGTCCGGCGGCTCGATCTTGTTCTTGATGCCGTCGAGGCCGGCCATCATCATCGCCGAGAACGCCAGGTACGGGTTGCCCGACGAGTCCGGGCAGCGGAACTCGGCGCGCTTCGCCTTCGGGTTGTTGCCCGTGATCGGGATACGGACGCACGCCGAGCGGTTGCGCTGCGAGTAGACCAGCGAAACCGGGGCCTCGAAGCCCGGGACCAGGCGGTGGTAGGAGTTCACCGTCGGGTTCGTGAAGGCCAGCAGGCTCGGCGCGTGCTTGAGCAGGCCGCCGATGTAGTGGCGCGCGGTGTCCGACAGGCCGGCGTAGCCCGACTCGTCGTGGAACAGCGGCTGGCCGTCCTTCCACAGCGACTGGTGGCAGTGCATGCCCGAGCCGTTGTCGCCGGCGAGCGGCTTCGGCATGAACGTCGCGGTCTTGCCCTGCGCGAACACCGTGTTCTTCACGATGTACTTGAACAGCTGCAGGTCGTCCGCGGCGTGCAGCAGCGTGTTGAACTTGTAGTTGATCTCGGTCTGCCCGGCGGTGCCCACCTCGTGGTGCGCGCGCTCGATGGTGAAACCGGAGTTCGTCAGGTTGCGGACGATGTCGTCGCGCAGGTCGGCGAAGTGGTCGACCGGCGGGACCGGGAAGTAGCCGCCCTTGAACTTCGTCTTGTAGGCCTGGTTGCCGCCGTCCTCGTCGGCGCCGGTGTTCCACCAGCCCTCGATCGAGTCGATCTCGTGGAAGGAGGCGTGCTCGGCGGAGTCGAAGCGGACCGAGTCGAAGATGTAGAACTCGGCTTCGGGGCCGAAGTAGACGTTGTCGGCGACGCCGTACTCCGCGATGTACTGCTCGGCCTTGCGCGCGATGTTGCGCGGGTCGCGGCTGTACGCCTCACGGGTGAAGGGGTCGTGCACGAAGAAGTTGATCGACAACGTCTTCGCCTTGCGGAACGGGTCGATCCGCGCCGTGTCGAGGTCCGGCAGCAGCAGCATGTCGGACTCGTGGATCGACTGGAAACCACGCACCGAGGAGCCGTCGAACGCGAGTCCCTCGTCGATGGCGTCGTTGTCGAACGCTGTCGCGGGGACCGTGAAGTGCTGCATCACGCCGGGCAGGTCGCAGAACCTGACATCGACGACCTCGACGTTCTGGTCGGCGATGAGGCGCTGAATGTCGTCTGGAGTAGTGGGCACCCTCGGTGACTCCTTCTCGTTCGAGCTCGTACGGCAGTGCTCTCTTCGGCTCACGCTAAAAGTGCGGTGTTGCCCGACCGTCACCCGTATGTTTCGCCAGTGTTAACGGGTGGTCGATATCGGGTATCCGACCAGGTCGGATGTGCTCCGCGCCACCGGCATACCCTAGACGGGTGGCGAGATGGACCGGTGAATGGCTGCCCGGCACCGGCGACGGTGGTCAGGGCACTGATCAGCACGGCTCGCGCTGGCCGGGCGAGAAGTTCGGTTTGCCCGAGTCGGGCGTCGGCTCGGCGGCGAGCGGGGGCGCGCGGCTGCTCGGGCTGATCGTCGACCTCGTCGTCGCGGCCCTCGTCACGGCCATCTTCCTGCACCCGAACCTGCAGGACCCGGTCGCGATGCAGAACTTCAACCTCTGGTCCGGCGGCGTCTGGGCGATCATCTCCGTGATCTCCGCCGGTTTCTTCGGCTTCACGCCCGGCATGGCCGCCGTCGGCATCCGCGTCGCCCGCCTCGACGGCGCCGCGCTGGTCGGCCCGCCGCGGGCGCTGGTCCGGGCGGTGCTGACGTTCGTCATCATCCCGGCGGCGGTCCGCAACGCGGACGGCCGCAGCTGGCTCGACCGGCTGACCGGCACCGTGGTCATCCGGATGCGCTGAGCAGCGAAAAGGCCCCCGTCCGGGTTCGGACGGGGGCCTTTTCCCTGAGCGGGGTCAGCGGCGGCGGATGGTCCGCTGGACGTTGCGCATCTTCGCCCCGGCCGGCATCGGGCCCTTCGGCAGCGCCGCGCCGCGGTTGCCGAGGGCGGCCAGCTTCGCCTCGAGGGCGTCGACCTGGGCCGGCTTGAGGTTGCGCGGCAGCTTCATCAGGTAGCCCTGGAGCTTCTTGAGCGGGATCTGCTTCTCGTCGTGCCCGATGATCACGTCGTAGATCGGCGTGTCGCCGATCAGGCGGGAGACGCGCTTCTTCTCCTGGGCGAGCAGGGTCTTCACGCGGTGCGGCGCGCCTTCGGCGACCAGCACCACGCCGGGGCCGCCGAGGACCCGGTGCACCGCGTCGAGCTGCGTCGTCGCCGCGACGGTCGGCGTCACCTTCCAGCGGCCGCGCAGGTTCTCCAGCGCCCACGCCGCGGCGCCGGGCTGGCCGTCGGCCTTCGAGTAGACGGTGCGCTGGACGCGCCGGCCGAAGATGATCATGGCGAGCAGGCCGCCGAGGACCAGGCCCAGCGGCAGCAGCACCCACTGGGCGTTGAAGAAGAACCCGATCCCGAACAGGACGCCGGTGACGACGACGATCGCGCCTGCCATCCACGGGATGAGCCACGGGTCTTCCTTGCGCTGCATCTTGAAGGCCTCGAAGAGCTGGCCACGGCGTGCCTTGCTCGCCGCGCGCTTCTCCTTCTTGGCCTGCTTGGCCGCTTCCTTGTCCTGCTGTCCCGCCATATGACCAGGATACGGCCGCGTGCCCCTGCCCCGATTCCCCGTCCCCCTCTGCGAGGATGCCGGACGTGACCGGCGTACTTTCACCCAGGAGCCTGAACCGTCTGCTCGATGGCCTCGACCCCGAGCAGCGCGCCGCCGCCAGCGCCCCGCGAGGGCCGGTCTGCGTGCTCGCCGGAGCCGGCACGGGCAAGACCCGCACGATCACCCACCGGATCGCCCACCTCGTCCGGTCCGGGCACGTTTCCGCCGGTCAGGTGCTCGCCGTCACGTTCACGACGCGCGCCGCGGGGGAGATGCGGACGCGGCTGCGCGGCCTCGGCGTCGACGCGGCCCAGGCGCTGACGTTCCACGCCGCCGCCCGCCGTCAGCTCCGGTACTTCTGGCCGCGCGTGGTCGGCGACCGGCCGTGGGACCTGCTGGAGAACAAGCTGCGGTTCGTCGGCCAGGCCGCGAACCGCGCCAAGCTCGGCACCGAGGTCGAGGTCCTGCGCGACCTCGCGAGCGAGATCGAGTGGGCGAAGGCGTCGCTGGTCAGCCCGGACGACTACCCGGCCGTCACCGCCCGCGCCCAGCGCGACATCCCGGCCCCGGCGGCGCAGGTCGCCCAGGTCTACCGGACCTACGAAGAGCTGAAGAACGCCGCGCAGGTCCTCGACTTCGACGACCTCCTGCTGCACACGACGGCGGTGCTCGAAGAGCACGGCGCCGTCGCCGAGGAGTTCCGCGACCGCTACCGCTGCTTCGTCGTCGACGAGTACCAGGACGTCACGCCGCTGCAGCAACGCCTGCTCGACGCGTGGCTCGGCGGCCGCGACGACCTGACCGTCGTCGGCGACGCCAACCAGACGATCTACTCCTTCGGCGGCGCGTCGCCGCGGCCGCTGCTCGAGTTCACGCGGCGCTACCCGGACGCCACCGTCGTGCGGCTCGAGCGTGACTACCGGTCGACCCCCGAGGTCGTCGCGCTGGCGAACCGGGTGATCGGCGCCGCGCGGGGGCGTCCGGCGGGTTCGCGGCTGAAGCTGATCGGCCAGCGGCCGCCGGGGCCGGAGCCCCGCTTCGCCGAGTTCGACGACGAGGCGGTCGAGGCCGAGGCCGTCGCCCGGCGGGTCCGCGAGCTGCTGGACGGCGGCGTCTCGGCGAGCGAGATCGCGATCCTCTACCGGGTGAACGCGCAGTCCGAGGCGTACGAGTCGGCGCTGGCCGAGGCGGGCATCCCGTACCTCGTCCGCGGCGGCGAGCGGTTCTTCAACCGGACGGAGGTCCGGCAGGCGATGTCCGCGCTGCGCGCGGCGAGCGGCGACGGCAGCTCCGACCTGGTCACGACGGTGCGTTCGGTGCTCGCGCGGGTCGGCCTCACCGAGTCGCCGCCCGCCGGCGGCGCGGCGAAGGAGCGGTGGGACGCGCTGCTGGCGATCGTCGAACTGGCCGAGGAGCTCGCTGCGACGGTTGCCGACGCCGACCTGCCGCGCTTCTGCGCCGAGCTCGACCAGCGAGCGGCGGCCCAGCACCCGCCGACCGTCGAGGGCGTGACGCTGGCCTCGCTGCACGCGGCGAAGGGCCTGGAGTGGGACGCGGTGTTCCTGGTGGGCTTGGCCGAGGGAACGATGCCGATCCTGCACGCCGGCGACGACGAGGCGGCGATCGAGGAGGAGCGGCGGCTGTTCTACGTGGGCGTCACCCGGGCCCGCGAGCACCTGTGGCTGTCGTGGGCGCTGGCCCGCACCCCGGGCGCGCGGCGCAACCGGCGGCGCAGCCGGTTCCTCTACGGCCTGGTCCCGGAGGACCACCCGGCCGCCAGGGTGGCCCGGTCACAGCAGAAGCCGTCGACGCCGGTCAAGACGCGCTGCCGGGTGTGCGGCGGCCCGCTGCTGGAGACGATCGACATCAAGCTGGGCCGCTGCGGCCGCTGCCCGTCCACGGTGGACGAGGCCCTGCTGGAGCGCCTGAAGTCCTGGCGCGGCGACCGGGCCCGCGAGCTGAAGGTGCCGGCGTTCGTGGTGTTCACGGACGCGACGCTGATGGCGATCGCCGAGCAGCGCCCGGCGGATGAAGGAGCGCTGGTGTCGATCTCGGGGATCGGCGCGACCAAGCTCGAACGATTTGGAGCGGAGATCCTCGGCGTGGTCCGGTCGTCGGCGGAGTCCTGACGGCGGTCGGTGGCGTCGCGCGGCGCCCGGATGGTCTGCGTGTGCGGGGTGGGTCGCGCGGCGGTCGGCCGCTGGGTCGCGCGGCGGTCCGCGGTGCCCGATCGGGCCGTCCTTTCGGGCAGCCTGCGGGGCGGACGCTTCCCGGGCGGCGTCGGCGCGTGCGCGGCCGGCGTGCGCCGATGCTGACTTGACCGCGTCGCGGCCATGATCGACGCGGCGAACCCGCTGCTCAGGGGCGATCTTCGTAACTTCGAGGATTTTCCCGTTAATTGAGTTGCCCCGGTGTGGTGGGGGGCAATAACCTGCCAGTACCGAGCCCGAAGGGCTCGGCTGGGGATCCACGTTGCAGCGCCGCTCGGCGGCCGTGTGTGCAGAGTACAGAAGGAGGTGCCGGTGAAATGACCATCAACGTGACGCTCACGAACCCGGGCACCCGTCTGTCCTGTGCCGCGGAAGCCGCGGTCGCTTCGCGCCCGGGCACCGGTGTGTCCGTGAGCGCGCACGAGATCCGTGGCATGCGTCGCGTCGAGCGGCGTGGGGCCACCGGTGTCGCCGTCTTCGGGACGCAGGGCGTTCTCGCCGCGTACCCGCAGGCCGATCTGCCGACCATCAAGCAGTTCCGTGTTCCGTTGTCGATACGGGAGCGAAGTTCCTGACCTAGTCAGGACACGAGGCTCACGAAGGCCGCGGAACCGGAAAACCCGGATCCGCGGCCTTCGTGTTTTTGGCTGCACAACCCAAGAGGAACCAGCGTTGCCCAGCTCCATCTCCCAACCGAAAACCCGTACGACACAAGGAGGAACCCCCATGTCTTCGGCCATCGCCTACACCTCGGGTGAGGCAATATTCGCCGACCTGCTCGACCCGATCGCCGTCCCCGACGTGGCGCTGCCCTGCCGTTCCGGCGACGCGGACCTGTGGTTCGCGGAGTCCCCGGCCGAGCTCGAGCGCGCCAAGGCGCAGTGCGCCGACTGCCCGGTGCGCGAGGCCTGCCTGGCCGGTGCGCTGGCCCGGCGTGAGCCGTGGGGCGTCTGGGGTGGCGAGATCTTCGAGCGCGGTGTCGTGATCGCGCGCAAGCGGCCCCGTGGCCGTCCGCGCAAGAACGCCGCCGTCGAGCCCGCCGCGGCCAAGGCCGGCGGCGATCACCGGAGCGCCGCCGCATGAGCGTCGAACCGGTCACCGCGAAGGACTACGAAGCGCGGATCTGTCCGCAACTGCAGTTGACGAAGACCGAGATCGAGGAGATCAGCGAGATGTTGCTTTACGAAGAACTGTCCAGGGCTCGAATACGGGACCTGGAGGAGGGGATCCGCGCCCAGCGGGCCCGAGGTAGCGCGCGTGCGGTACGCCGCTGGACGCGAGTAGCCCGATGGGCCGCTCGACGGGCGGAGCGGTACCAGAACCAGGACTGAGCGCAGGGCCCCTGCCGCCTTCGGGCGGCGGGGGCCTTCGTGCTGGTCGGTGGCGGGCCGCGGCGAGGCGGCTGGTGTTGAATGGGCTGGTGCCCGCACACACCCATGACGACATCGACTGGGCGGATCGCCTCGCCCAGCTGCGCATGGCCGACGCCCTCGACGCCGAGGCGCTGGCGCCCGTCGCCCGGCGGCTCGTCGCCGGCGTGGCCGAACGGCCCACCATCGTCGACGTCGGGTGCGGGGCCGGGGGAATGAGCGTGCTTTTCGCGCGCGAGCTGGCCCGTCGCGGCGGGGGCACCGTGGTGCTCGTCGATGCCACGCCGGAGCTGCTGGCCGAGGCGGAGCGGGCCGTCACCGAGGCGGCCGCCGGTGCTGTCGAGGTCGTGGGCATCGCCGCGGACCTCGCCGACCCGGAACTGGCCCGGCAGGTGCCCGGCGCCGACCTCGGGTGGGCTTCCGGCGTCGTGCACCACGTCGGTGATCAGCAGGCCGCGCTGCGCACGCTCGCCGGCCTCCTGCGGCCGGGCGGAATGCTCGCCATCGCCGAAGGCGGACTCGAAATACGGTGCCTCCCTTGGGATCTCGGGGTCGGACGGCCGGGGCTGGAACAGCGGCTGCTCGCCGCGCGAGGCGAGTGGTTCGCACGGATGCGGGCCCGGGTCGCGGGCAGCGTCGCCATGCCCTACGGCTGGCCGCGCGCGCTCCGCGAAGCCGGGCTCGAGGACGTCGAGTCGTTCGGCACGCTCATCGACCACCCGATGCCCGGCTCGAACCTGCTGCGCGAGTACGTCGTGCACCGCGTCGGCTGGCTCGCCGACTCGGCCGGGGAGTGGCTCGACGCCGACGATCGTGCCGTGCTCGCCTCGCTCACCGATCCGCGGAGCCCGGACTTCCTCGGCCGCCGCGACGATCTCTTCCTGTTCGGCGCCAAGGCATTCCACTGTGGACGGTTGCGGTGAGCGCCCCGGAGCCGCCGGCGTGTACCCGCTGCGGCCGCACCCGCGGCCCGAACGACGACCCGGCTACGGCGCTCGCCTGGGTGTCCACCCGCGAACGGGGCACGCTTCGGTGGCTGTGCCCGGACTGCGCGCGGCAGCACGTGCGTGACATCGAGGGCAAGCTGCCCGACGAATACTGGTGATCATCCGATGCTCCTTTGCGGTCGTGCTCAGGCCGCGTCGCCGATGGGCGTCATCGGGACCGCGCGGACTCGCGGGCGGGGTGTCCGTGATGCCTCGCCGAACGCCCGGGCCAGCTCCAGCGCCACCTCCCGGGGGACCTGACGCAGCTGCCGGACCGTGCAGCGCACCAGGACGATTCCCGTGGCCGCCAGCGCGAGGTGGCTGAAGCCGCCGCCGGGGCCCGGGCCGCAGCGGTACTGCCAGGCCAGCCCGATCTCGTCCCACCACGCGTCCGCCTCGCCGATGCGGCGGCCGCGCCGGTCGCAGATCGTGACGTCCCAGACCGGCGGCGGGAGCCGGGCGACGTCGAGGACGCGCGTCGCCAGGCCGTGGGCCTGGATCGGCCGCTCGTCGATGGTCCGGAGCACCTTCCGGACCGCCGCCGTACCGCGCTGCGGGCCGTCGGCCAGCTCCGCCAGCAGCTCCCGCCGGTCGCACAGGCCCCAGTAGAGCGGCAGCGTCAGCAGGTGCCGGATCCGGGCCGGGTCGGCCGCCGACCGGGCCAGGTCGAGCGTCGCCCGGGCCGGCGGCGCGAACGGCAGCCCGTCGACCACCAGCGGGCCGGGCAACCGGGCCGTGCGTGCCACGCGGACGCCTGCGCAGGCAGCCACCCGGCAGTGGCCGGGCACCAGCAGCTGGATCTCGCCGTCGGCCGGGCACTTCACGCCGTGCGCCTGCAGTGCGTCGGCGCCGGTGATCACCGCCTCCGCGCCGTACCGGCCGAGCGCGGCGTGCAGCAGCTGCCGCCGGGTCGGGGTGCTGTTGCGGAGCAGGACGACACCGGGGTGCAGGCGGCGCCACGGCCCGCCGGGGCCGCAGAGCCGCCGGGTTCTTCGGTCGGACACCCCGGCCTTGCGCAGCTGTTCGAGACTCATCACCTCGCAGGTGCCGGGATTACTGAGGGACAGTGGATCGGTGCGTTGAGTAGCGGTCATGGTTCGAGCATGGCTGCTCGGCCAACCGGGTGGAACCCCGTCCCCCGAGGCTGTGGACAACTCGGCGGAAACCGTCCCTTCGCGGCCCCGCCTGTGGACAACTCAGCCGGCGAAACCGGGCTGCCAGCGCTCCACGATGCCGCGGGCCGGGATCTCCGCGTCGAGCTGGCAGAGGATGCCCGTGGACCCCGCCGTCACCCGGTGGATCATCAGGTACTCGGGCGGCAGGTTGAGCAGCCGGCCGACCCGGAAGTCGTTGCCGCGGCTGTCGCCCACCCGGCCCGCCTGCTTCTGCATCCAGCGGCGCGTGAAGTGGAACGTCGGCTCGGCCAGCGGCTCGGTGAAGGGCGCGAGGTAGGCCAGCACCTCGTCCGCGGTCAGGTCGCTGTCGAGGCGGATGAACCGGTTCTCCCGCAGCAGGCGCATCAGCCCGGCGGACTCGCCGTCGAGGGCCAGCCGCGTCATCTCGCCCAGGTGGCGGGGGATGCCCTCGGGCAGCCGGGCGACGCCGCCGAAGTCGATGACGCACAGCCTGTCGTCGGCCGTGATCATGAAGTTGCCCGGGTGTGGGTCCGAGTGCAGCAGGTGGACGCGTTCGGGGGAGGAGTAGTGGAACTCCGCCAGCAGCCGGCCCGCGAGGTTCCGGGTCTCGCGGTCGCCGTCGGCGATCACCTTCGACAAGGGCATGCCGTTCGCCCATTCGGTGACGACGACCTTCGGCGCGCTGGCCACCACCCGCGGCACCAGGATGCCGGGGTCGCCGTCGAAGGCCTTCGCGAAGGCACGCTGGTTCTGGGCTTCGGCCTGGTAGTCGAGCTCCTCGTTCATCCGTTCCGCGAGCTCGGCGAGGAGCGGCTTGACCTCGGTGCCGGGCACGAACGCCTGGAACAGCCTGCTGAACCGCTGCAGCTGCCGGAGGTCGCTGCGCAACGCCTCGTCGGCGCCCGGGTACTGCACCTTGACGGCGACCTCGCGGCCGTCGTGCCAGACCGCGCGGTGCACCTGGCCGATGCTCGCGGCCGCCGCCGGCTCGTCGTCGAACGACGCGAACCGGCTGGTCCAGGTGCGGCCCAGCTGCTCGGCGAGCACCCGGTGGGTCTGCCGGGCCGGCATCGGCGGCGCGGCGGCCTGCAGCTTCGTCAGCGCTTCGCGGTACGGCTTCGCCATGTCGTCCGGCACCGCCGCCTCGAACACGCTCAGCGCCTGGCCGAACTTCATCGCCCCGCCCTTGAGCGTGCCGAGCACCTCGAACAGCTGCTCGGCGGCCTTGGCCGACAGCGTCGCGCTCACCTGCTCCGCGCTTTGGCCCGCGAGCCTCTTGCCCCACCCGCCGACCGCCCGGCCGGCGATGCCGAGCGGGAGACTGGCGAGCTTGGCGGTACGGGCGGCACCCTTGCGCGGCATCGCGGTGTCACGATCGGCCGGGTCGCGGAAGTCGGTCACACCGGCGATTCTGCCCTGCGTCCTCGGCGGCGCGCAGCCTGCTCGCGGCGTCTTGGTGGCCTACGTCTCCTGGAGTACGGCCCGGGCGCCGCAGCCGCAGCGGGGATGCGGCGGCCAGCCGCGGTGGCGGATGCGGCCGTCGAAGGCGTCGATTTCGAGGGTGGCGTTCCACGCCGGTGGCGGGCGTTCGGCGGGCGAGAGCAGCCGCATGGCCTGGGCGACGGCCAGCGACGCGCAGGCGTGGACCGCGCCGAGGTCGGGCCGCTGGTGCCGGCCCGCGAGCTGCCCGGCGACGCGCGGCCAGCACGGGTCGAGGTCCGTCCGGTGCAGGTCGGCGCAGCGCAGGCACGAGCTGCGGCCCGGCACGACCAGCGGCCCTACGATGCCCGTCCCGTCGCGGACGCGCACGAGCAGGTGCGGGACGCCGTCGTCCACCAGGTCGGCGACGACTTCGGGAGCGGGCACGACGGCGTCGGTGAGCAGGGCCAGATCCGGATGGCGGTCGTGCAGGCGCGTGACGCGGACCTCGGGACCGACCCGCCGGAGCAGGGCGGCGAGTGCCTCCCGCCGGGGCCGACCGACGTCGGCGTCGGTGAAGCCCGAGCCGAGGTCGTGCTCGGTCACCACGCCGGGCACCCGCAGGTCGACGTGCCCGACGCCCGCGTTGGCCAGCAGGACGGCGGTGGCGACCGCCAGGCGGCCGTCACCGTGCACCGAGACCGCGGCGGCGCGCCGCCGGTCCGCCAACGCTGCCTGGTGGTGCCGGGCGCGCAGCGACCAGAATCCGGTCTCACCGCGCGGACCCGGGCTTTCGGGCCGTCCGGCGTCGGTGACCAGGCCGAGGGCGGTGAGCTGCCGCAGCAGCGTCCGGAGCTGGTCGCTGTGTTCGCTCTCGGCGAGCAGGAGCCGCTCGACGGGCTGGCTGCCGTCGAGCGCGCGCACCTGCCGGACGAGGTTCGGGGGCAGGTTTTCGACGATCACGCCGTGGCGCGGGTCGAGCCCGATCTGGATTTCGCGCGGGCCGCGGTCCAGCACCGTCAGGCCCGGGAGCAGGGCGGGGTGGGTGGGCAGCAGCACCGGAGGCATGTCCGCGGTGGAGAGGAACATGCCCGCAGGATCGCATCCGGCGGCGACGGGAAGGCCCGCGAAGGCCGTGGAACGGCCGAGTTGTCCACAACTGAGATCGGCTGTGGACAACTCGGGTCTGTGACCTCAACGCACTCGGGATTGTCGGTGTCTGGCCTTACCGTGGTCGGGTGGTCGAAGCACGGACGCCTTCACTGAGAGGCCGGGGGGAGACGAACCCCCCGTCGGACACACCTGGACACAAGGTCGAAGTGCGGCGCAGCCAGCGCCGGCACCGGACGGTCACCGCGTATTGGAAAGACGACACGCTCGTCGTGCTCATCCCCGCGCGGATGACCAGGGCGGAGGAGAAACACTGGGTCGCCGAGATGGAGCGCAAACTGCAGCGCTCCGAACCCCGTCGCCCGGCGTCCCCGAAGACGTCGGACGAAACCCTGCTGACGCGCTGCGCGCTGCTGTCGGGCAAGTACCTGGACGGCGCCGCGGTGCCGGCGAGCGTCCGCTGGGTGCCGCCGATGCGCACGCGGTGGGCGTCCTGCACGCCGGTCGACGCGACCATCCGGGTCAGCGACCGGCTGCGGAAGGTCCCTCCGTGGGTGCTGGACTACGTGCTGGTGCACGAGCTGGCACACCTGCGCGAGCCCGGCCACGACGCCGCGTTCTGGGCGCTCGTGCGGCGGTACCCGAAGACCGAACGGGCGATGGGGTACCTCGAAGGGCTGTCGGCCGCCGCCGGGTGGGGGATCTCCCTCGAGGACTGAGCGGGTGATGGTGACCGGGGTGGTCCGCTGGTGCGGGCCACCCCGGTCGCTTCGCGTCTCAGGAGCAGCAGCTCCTGGGCCCAGTCCGCCGCGGCGACTGACGCACGTCCTGAACGACTCGTTCATGGCGCCTGACGTCCTGAACGAGTCGTTCAGGACATCGGGGATCGGCTACCCGGCGTCCGGACGTTGCGGGTCTGCTCCGCCCGGGCGGCGAGTTCGGCGTCCGGTGGGTAGTCGACGGCGGTGAGGGTGAGGCCGTGGGCGGGGGCGACCGCGCTGTCGCGAATGCCGCTCTGAAGGACTTTCCCGGGCCAGGCGTCGGTGCGGCGGCCGTCGCCCACCAGGAGGAGCACGCCGACCAGGCTGCGGACCATCGAGTGACAGAACGCGTCCGCTGAAACCCGGACCTCCAGCAGGTGCTCGTCCACCCGCTCCCACTCCAGGCGCTGCAGCTCGCGGATCGTCGTGCCGGTGTCACGCTGTTTGCAGTACGCCGCGAAGTCGCGCAGTGCGGTGCGGCTCGAGCGGCTCGACGGGCTGACTCGCGTACCTGGAGGGTCGGTTCGCGTGCTCGGAGGGGCATCACGTGTGACTGGAGGGACATCACTTGTGATTGGAGGGGCATCACGGGGTGGAGATGGAGACGGGCGCCTCGCGGTTGCGGGGCGCCCGGCTCTGGGTGCTGCTTCAGTTCTTGGTGTCGTCTTCCGGGGGTGAGTCGCGTTCTGAACGCTCCGTGCGTTCCAGCTCGGCTATCGGGTCGAGGTCGTCGAGCGAGTCGGTCGTGCCCACTCGGTCGGCGAAGTCGATCGGTTCGTCCAGGTCCTCCGCCGTCGGCATCAGGTCCGGGTGGGACCACAGGCCGTCGCGCTTTTCCAGGCCGTGGCGGTCGCCCACCAGCTTCCACAGCGCCGAGGCCGCCCTCATCCGGCGGGGGCGCAGCTCCAGGCCCACCAGCGTGGCGAACGTCTGCTCCGCCGGGCCGCCCGTCGCCCTTCGGCGGCGCAGCGTCTCGCGCAGCGCGTCCGCTCCCGGCAGCCGGTCGCCGACCGCTTCCGACACCACCACGTCGACCCAGCCCTCGACCAGGGCGAGCAGCGTCTCCAGGCGGTTCAGCGCCGCCTTCTGCTCGTCCGTCGTCTGGGGCTCCAGCAGCCCGGACGACATCGCCTCTTCGATGCTCGCCGGGTTCGCCGGGTCGATCCGGCCGGCCAGCGACTCCAGCGCCGACGTGTCGACCGTGATGCCGTGGGCGAACTCCTCGACCGTCGCCAGCAGCCGCTGCCGCAGCCACGGCACGTGCGTGAACAGGCGCTGGTGCGCGGCTTCGCGCGCGGCCAGGAACACCAGGATCTCGCTGTTCGGCAGCTCCAGGCCCTCGGCGAACTTCTCTATGTTCGCCGGAAGCAGCGCCGACGTCCCGGCCGGGGCCAGCGGCAGGCCGATCTCGGACGCCGTCAGCATCTCCTGCGCGAGCTGCGCCAGTGCGTTGCCGAGCTGGGAGCCGAAGGCCATCCCGCCCATCTGCCCCATCATCTGCAGCAGCGGGCCCGCGGCCTGCTTGGCCTCCTCGGGCAGTGCCTCCATCCAGGCGCCCGAGACGCGCCGGGCCACCGGGTCGCACAGCCGCTGCCACGTCGGGAGCGTCTTCTCCACCCAGGAGCGCGGCGACCACGCGACCGTCGACGTCGCACCCGCCGGGAACACCGTCGCCGCGTCGAGCCACAGCTCCGCCAGGTGGGCCGCGTCACGCACCGCCGCGTTCGCGTCGTCGCCGCCGCGGAAGCCCAGCTTGCTCTCGCCGGTGTTGCCGGCACTGCCCAGCGTCTGCAGGGCGATCTGCTTGGCGAGGTCGTAGTTCACCGGCCCGCTGGAGCTGCCGGCCTGGCTGAGCATCTGGCCCAGCTGGCTCAGCATCTGCCCGAGCTGGTTGAAGGCCTCGGCGCCGGACTGCTGCCCGCCTTCCGAGGGGTCGTTCTCACCTCGTTTGTCGGGATCGGAAGGTCCGAAGCCGAACGGGGGTTTGCTCATGTGTCCACCGTACGCGGGTCGGCGGCCGTCGAGCGCGTCAACCGGACCCGTGCGCGTGGCCTTCACCGGGAAGCGAACGCGGTCACCGTACGCTGTCGGTCGTGACCAAGTCCTCCGAGGAGACCGCCCCCGCGAAGAGCGCCCCGGAACCGGCGGCGGAGCCGGCCGGCGAGGCCCGGCGGATGACCCGCCGCGGCTGGACACTGGTGGTCAGCGGCTCGCTGTTCCTGATCTTCGTGGTGCTCGGCTCGGTCGTGCCGGTGCCGTTCGTGGCGATCAGCCCCGGCCCCACCTACGACACGCTCGGTCGCGACGCGGCGGGCAACCCGGTCATCCAGGTCACCGGGCACGAGACCCAGCAGACCACCGGCGAGCTGCGGATGACGACCGTCTCCCTGCACGACGGCGTCACCCTGTTCCAGGGCCTCGGCTTCTGGGCCAGCGGCCGGTTCGCGCTCGCGCCGCGCGAGGAGTACTTCAAGCCCGGCGAGACGAACGAGCAGGTCAAGCAGGAGAACATCCAGCAGCTGCAGGACTCGCAGACGAACGCCCAGGTCGCCGCCCTGCGCAAGCTCGGCTACCCGATCAAGGTGCTGGCCAAGCAGATCGTCTCCGGCAGCCCGGCCGACCACGTGCTCGCCCCGGGCGACCGGCTGATCACGGTCAACGGCAAGAAGATCGTCGAGGCCGCGGACGTGCGGGCCGCGCTGACCGGCACCCAGCCCGGCCAGACCGTCCAGATCACCTTCCAGTCCGACGGCCAGCCCGAGCGGACAGTGCCGCTCACGCTCGCCTCGCGCCCCGACCGCAAGGAGGGCTTCATCGGCCTCACCGCGGTCGACCGCGCCGACGCGCCGTTCACCGTGAACATCTCCCTGCAGGACGTCGGCGGCCCGTCGGCCGGGCTGATGTTCACCCTCGCCATCATCGACCGGCTGCAGCCCGGCGACCTCGCGGGCGGGCGGCACATCGCCGGCACCGGCGAGATCACCGAGACCGGCGAGGTCGACCCGATCGGCGGGATCTCGTTCAAGGTCGTCGGCGCCCGCGAGGCCGGCGCCACCGACTTCCTGGTGCCGGAGCACAACTGCGCCGAAGCCAAGACCGCCGCGCCCGCCGGGCTCAACCTCATCAAGGTGTCCACACTGGACGACGCGCTCGCCCAGCTGGCCAACCTCAAGGCGGGGCGCCCGACCGCGTCCTGCTAGGGAAGAAGTGTCGCTTTGAGCGCTTCGACCAGGTTCGGGGCCAGGTCGGGGCTTTCCACGATCTCGTCGATCGACTCGTCCGTTCCTTCGGCCGTCCCGATGCCGCGCAGCCGCATCACGCAGGCGCCTTCGCCGTCGCGCAGGACGGCGGCCACCAGGCGGGCCTCCGTCCGCTGCGGGTGGTCGGCGGCCGCGCGGCGCAGGCTCTCCGCGTCCGCCTCGGCGACGTCCGGCAGCTCCGACTCCGAGCCCGGCGGGAGCACGATGATCTCCTGGGCCAGCGCGCACCCGATGACCAGGTCCGGCCAGGCGATCCGGCCCAGCGCCTCGGCCAGGTCGCCCTCCGGCAGCGCTTCCTGGGCCACCGGGGTCAGCGGGTTCGCCCGGTCGAGCTGCCCGGCCAGCTCCGGCTGCTCGTCCAGCAGCGCCGCTGTCGGCACCAGCGCGAACAGCTGCGGCGGCTGGTCCCAGCCACTCGCGGCCATGAAGTCCTCGATCTCACGGGCGAGCGCGGCCACGCCGGCCTGTCGCGCTTCGTTCGCTGCCATGCGCACATCGTGTCAGGTCGACCTGCGCGGCGACGCCGCGAGTCCGGTTTGGGCGGGTCCCGGGAACTCCACCGGGCATCCGTAGAGTTAGGGAATCAGGGGGCGCACGCGCCCCTGCTCAAGTGTTCACGAAGACAGGAGCGTGTGCCGTGGCGACTCGGCCCCCGGTGAGCCTGCCGAAGCTGTCCCGGCGGAGCCGGATCCTCCTCATCATCGCCGCGGTGATCGTGCTGGCGCTGTTGCTCGGGGCCCGCCTCCTCGACACGTACGTCGACTGGCTGTGGTTCGGCGAAGTCGGCGCGCGGTCGGTGTTCACCACCCAGGTGGTGACCCGGATCATCCTGTTCTTCGCCGTCGGCCTGCTCGTCGGCGGCGCGCTGGCGGTGAGCCTGATGATCGCCTACCGGACGCGCCCGGTGTTCGTGCCGATCTCCGGCGCCGACGACCCGCTGGCGCGCTACCGCTCCGCGATCGTCGCCCGCATCCGCCTCTTCGGCATCGGCATCCCGGTGCTCACCGGCCTCATCGCCGGGCTGTCCGCCCAGGGCGACTGGCAGGTCGTGCAGCTGTTCCTCAACGGCACCTCGTTCGGCCAGACCGACCCCGAGTTCGGCAACGACGTCGGCTTCTACGCCTTCGACCTGCCCTTCTACAACTGGCTCCTCGGCTGGCTGTTCATCACCGTCGTCATCTCCTTCTTCGGCGCGCTGATCTCGCACTACGTCTTCGGCGGCATCCGGCTGGCCGGCAAGGGCGGCCAGCTCGCCGGCCCGACCCGCGCGCAGCTCGCCATCACCGTCGGCCTGTTCGTGCTGCTGAAGGCGATCGAGTACTTCTTCGACCGGTACAACCTGCTGCTGTCCGACCGCGGCATGCCGCTGTTCGTCGGCGCCACCTACACCGACCTCAACGCGGTCCTGCCGGCCAAGCTGATCCTGCTGTGCATCTCGGTGATCTGCGCGATCGCGTTCTTCGCCGGCGCCTTCCTGCGCAACCTGCAGCTCCCGGCCATCGCCCTGGTGCTGCTGATCCTCTCCAGCATCCTCGTCGGCGTCGCGTGGCCCGCCATCCTCGACCAGTTCTCGGTCAAGCCGAACGCGAACGAGAAGGAAGCGACGTCCATCCAGCGCAACATGGACGCCACCCGCCGCGCCTACGGCCTCACCGACGTCCAGTACCAGCCCTACACCGGCAGCTCGTCCGCCACGCCGGACCAGATCAAGGCCGACAACGGGACGATGTCGAACATCCGGCTGCTCGACCCGAACATCCTCTCCGACACCTTCACCCAGCGCGTCGGCCGCGAGAACTTCTACGGCTTCCCGGCCAAGCTCGACATCGACCGCTACACCGTCGGCGGCGTGACGCAGGACTACATCGTCGCCGCCAAGGAGATCAAGACCGAGGGCCTGACCGGCAACCAGACCAGCTGGATCAACAAGCACCTCGTCTACACCCACGGCAACGGCTTCGTCGTCGCTCCCGCCAACACCATCGACCGCGCGGTCAAGGACGCCAACTCCGACGGCGGCTACCCGATCGCCACCACCAGCGACACCCAGAACCCGACCGGCGCCGGCGCGCCCGCGCCCGGCCAGCCCGGCATCGAGGTCAAGGAACCCCGCATCTACTACGGCGAGCTGTCCGCCGCGGAATCCGACTACGCCATCGTCGGCGGCACCTCCGGCAACGCGCCCGGTGAATACGACACGACGACCGACCGCTACACCTACAAGGGCACCGGCGGCGTCCCCATCGACAACTGGTTCAACCGCCTGGCCTTCGCCGCCGAGTACGGCGAACGGAACATCCTGTTCTCCGACGCCATCGGCGACAACTCGAAGATCATGTACAACCGCGACCCGCGCGACCGCGTCAGCAAGGTCGCCCCGTGGCTGACCCTCGACGGCGACCCGTACCCGGCGGTCGTCGACGGCAAGATCCAGTGGATCGTCGACGGCTACACCACGCTCAACAACTTCCCGTACGCCCAGCAGACCCAGCTCGGCGCGGCCACCAACGACTCCCTCAACGGCGTCGCCCGGCAGGCCAACAGCTCCATCAACTACATCCGCAACTCGGTCAAGGCCACGGTCGACGCCTTCAACGGCACCGTCACCCTGTACTCGATCGACGACAAGGAACCCGTCCTCAACGCCTGGGAGAAGGTCTTCCCCGGACTCGTGAAGCCCAGCTCCGAGATCTCCCCGGACCTGCGTTCCCACTTCCGCTACCCCGAGGACCTCTTCAAGATCCAGCGTGAGCTGCTGTCCCGCTACCACGTCAGCAACCCGCAGGAGTTCTACTCCCAGCAGGCGTTCTGGAGCGTCCCGCAGGACCCGACCGCCGAAGGCGGCTCCAACCCGGCCGCGGCCGGCGCCGCCAACCAGCCCGGCTACTACGTCCTGGCCAACACCCCCGGCCAGACCAAGTCGACGTTCCAGCTGACCAGCTCCCTCACCGGCCTCCAGCGCCAGTACCTCGCGTCCTGGATGTCCGTCTCGTCCGACCCCGGCGACTACGGAAAGATCCGCGTCCTCCAGCTACCCAGCGCGGCGACCGGAGCCACCCAGGTCGACGGCCCGGTCCAAGTCCAGAACCGGTTCCAGAGCGACTCCCGCGTCGCCCAGGACCGCACCCTGTTCAACAACCCCAACGTCACCCCCATCTACGGCAACCTGATCACACTCCCGGTCGCCGACGGCTTCCTCTACGTCGAACCCGTCTACATCCGGCAGCGAAACCAGAACAGCTACCCGCAGCTGGCCCGCGTCCTCGTCTCCTACGGACCCAAGGTCGGCTACGGCGCGACCCTCCAGGAAGCCCTGGACCAGGTCTTCGGCGCCGGCACCGGCGAGGCCACGACCACGCCACCCCAAGCGGGGCAGCCGACGACGACACCACCGACCACCCCCACCAGCCCGACGACGACACCACCCAACACCGGCGGCGGCAACGCGGCCCTCGACAAGGCGGTGGCCGACATCCAAGCCGCCATCGCCAAACTCAAAGCCGCCCAGCAATCCGGCAACTTCACCGACCAAGGCGCCGCACTCGCCGCACTGGACGCGGCCGCCAGGGCCTACGAAGCCGCCAAGACCGCCGCCCCCGGCACCAGCGCACCCCCCAGCACCCCACCGGGAAGGTGACCTCGCTTACCCTCGCGGCACCTGCTTTGCACCCCCGAGAAACCAGGGCGTAAGGTAGGTACCACGACGCGGGGTGGAGCAGCTCGGTAGCTCGCTGGGCTCATAACCCAGAGGTCGCAGGTTCAAATCCTGTCCCCGCTACAGAGGTTGGGAGGGCTGTGCTCGCCAAATCGGCGGGCCGGCCCTCCTTCGCATTTGCCCTGGGGGTCGAACCCCCAGACCCCCGCCAGGGGGCTTCGCCGCCCCTGGACCCCCCTGCGCGTGGTTGCCCCAGGGAGGGCAGTGGGCTTCCGCACCTGCTCGAGTTCATGAGGGTGCCCCTCAGGCAACTGGGCCCGGTGCGGTTGCGCCGGGGTGGACCGCACGCTGAAGCGGGACCGGCACTCCACCCAGACCTCCCCCGCCGCCCCGATACGAAGCCGAAACACGGACGGCAGTGCCGGGTCAAGGCACGCTTTCCCGCCTTGACGCGGCACTGCCGGCCGTAGTCATAATCGGGCTTCGGGGTGGTGGGTCCCCGAGCCGGCGGAAAGCCAGCCTGAGGTTGAGCCGGTCGAGGCCACGTAACCGTCCGGGCGTACCAAGATCTTCTCCAGATCCGGCCAGGGGAGTTCCGAAACCTCCACGACCTCCACCTCCGGATGCGGAGGTTCGGCTGGAGTTTTCGTCAGCAGAACGAACTTTCCTTTGTGGAATCGGTCGCTCGCGAAGCCGTCGCCTACGGGGAAGTCCGGTAGCCGGGCCCCCGCTGCCGGATGGGTTTCCCCAGTTCCGTACTTGATGCTCAACCCGGAGACCAATCCTGACAAGTGATGCTGGACCTCCGGCAGCTCTGCCAAGTCTCTGAAGAGGGCTCGTAGGGCCAACTGGTCCTTCGTCAGCGGGATCAGAGCGTTCTGCGCCGCGACGTTGTCCAGGACCTGCTTGGCCACCTCACGGCGCTCGGACTCGTACGTGTCCAGGAGATGTGGCGGAGCTTGGTTCCTCAGCTCTGCCGCCAGCTTCCAGCCCAGGTTCATCGCGTCCTGGACGCCCAGGTTCAAGCCCTGGCCTCCCGCCGGGAAGTGGATGTGCGCGGCGTCGCCTGCCAGGAAGACCCGGTCTACCCGGTACTTCGCCGCCAGGCGGCTGTCGTCCGAGAACCGGGATGCCCAGCGGATCTCCGCGATCTTCGCCTCAGGGCCGAAGCGCTCTTCGACCGCTGCGCGGACTTCGTCGTCGGTGACCTTCGCCCGGAGGTTTTCCGGGCGGTGCAGGCGGTCGCCGAAACTTACGCGGTACAGGTTCGGTTCGTTCAAGGGGATCACGCCCACGAACTTGCCCGGGCTCCGCGATGTCACCATTTTGTCCATCGAGCGCCACTTCGTCGGAGCTTCCGGCGGGGGCGCCTCGAACAGCACGTCCGCCGAGACGCCGTGGCCCCTTCCTTCCGTTCCTTCGAACGGGATGTTCAACGCCTTGCGTACCGCGCTGCGTCCTCCGTCGCAGCCCACCAGGTAGGCCGCTCGCACTCGGAGGTCGCCCGCGGTGACCGTCACCCCCGCGGCGTCCTGCGAGAACGCGGTCAGCTCGTGGCCTCGCCTCACTCGGACGCCCTGCTCGGCCAGCCGCTCCTCCAGCGTTGCCTCCACCTCCGCCTGGGGGATGCCCAGCTGGTAGGGGTGGCGGGTGTTCCAGCCCGTGTAGCTCACCGGGATCACCGCGAAGTGTCCGTCCGCGACTGTCGCGAACGACCTGTTCTCCGCCCGGCCCAGCAGGCCCCGTAGGTCCAGGATCTCCGCGGTGCGGGGCTGGAGGTTCAGGGCCTTCGACAGGCCCGTTCGCTCGTGCATCCGCTCGAGCAACTGAACGTCCACTCCGGCCAGTGCCAGCTCGTTCGCCAGCATCAAGCCCGTCGGCCCCGCTCCGGCGACGACCACCTCCGCCGTCAGCTCTTCCATCCCCAGCTCCTTAACAACGTTAAATTGACCTGTTCCGAGGATGCCCTTAACATCGTTAAACTGTCAACCCGGTGAACTGAGTGATCGGTGAAAAATGGCTCTGAGCAGGCAGGACATCGCGCGATCCGGGCTCAAGCTGCTCAACGAAGTCGGACTGAACGGCCTCACGCTCCGGCTGATCGCCGCCGATCTCGGCGTCAAAGCGCCGGCGCTCTACTGGCACTTGAAGAACAAGCAGGAGCTGCTCGACGAGATGGCGACGCAGATGTACCGCGACTCCGCCGAGGAGCGGGCGACGCCCGCGTCGCTGGGGGAATGGGACGTCGTCGCGCACCGGGCGCGGGCGCTGCGCCGCATGATGCTGGCCTACCGCGACGGCGGGAAGGTCTTCTCCGGGACCTATCTCGCCGACCTGAGCCTGGTCGGGGAGCATCCGCTGCGCCGGAGCATCGAGGCCGGGCTGGACGAGGGGCGGGCCAGTCGCGCGACCTTCACCGTGTACTGCTTCGTCATCGGTTACGTGATCGAGGAGCAGGCCGTCCGTCCGATGCCGGGGGAGTTCGACGAGCGGTACCGCGAGACGGCGGGTGAGGCCGTGCTCGGGGACGCCGACGTACGGTTCGAGGACGGCCTGGCGATGGTCCTCAGTGGAGTCCGCGGCTGGCTCGAAACCCCTGGTCAGCCGGGTTCGGGGACCCCGGTGTAAACGCGATGGAAGCACCGTGTAATCTTCTTCAAGTACCACAACGGCGCGGGGTGGAGCAGCTCGGTAGCTCGCTGGGCTCATAACCCAGAGGTCGCAGGTTCAAATCCTGTCCCCGCTACCACGGCAGAGGCCGGTGTTCGCAGAATTTGCGGACACCGGCCTCTTTCGCGTTGCGATGAAGTCGAACTCTCAAACGCCTGTCAAGCGGCCTTCATCCCTTCGGATTCCCCGTTCCGGGCGCCATTTTCTACGAATCCCGTGATTCGGCCGTTGTTTGCGGGTGGTTGCGGTGCGTGTTCGGTGTCCGCCAAGCCGGGGAAGGCCGCCTGCCGAAGTCACCTGCCTGGACGGTGCCGCGGCGGTGCGTGTGCGGCTTTTCGGACCAAGGCGTGACCCCGGTGGTTGCACAGCGTATCCAGGGTCCACAGTGGACCCGGTCGCGTTGGGCCGAACGAGGGGATCTCACTAGCCACAATGGACAGATCTGCAGACCACTGTGGACACAGCGGTCGATAAGTGGGAATGTAGAGGACGTGTCCGAATTGAATGCAACAGCCGCCGCCCTGCTCGGTCTGCTCCACGACGGTCCCGCCACCGGCGGGCAGCTCGTCGCCGGAGCCGGAGAGCGGTTCGGTGCCTTCTTCAGCGTCACCCGCAGCCAGGTGTACCGGGAGCTCCCGGCGCTGTCCAAGGAAGGCCTCGTCCGGCTCGGCAAGCAGGGCCCGCGCTCCAGCCAGCAGTACCTGATCACCGCCGCCGGCAAGAAGGCCTTCAAGGCCTGGCTGACGTCCGAAGCCGGCCCCGACCACCTGCGAAGCCCGCTCATCCTGCGGCTCGTGCACGCCGGCTCGCTGACGGCGAAGCAGCGCCAGTCGCTGCTCGACTCCGCCCGGGCCAGCTACAGCCAGCAGCTCGACGACGCGCGGGCGGCCACCAAGGCGGCCGACGGGCCGTACGAGAAGGCCGTCGCCGAGTTCGCCCAGGCGCAGGCCAAGGCCGCGCTGAAGCTGCTCGACGCCATCCCCGCGGCCTGAGGTTCGCGCACCCACGACCGGTCCTCGCAACCGGTCGTGGGTTTTGCCGTAACCTTGACAAACGTGAGTGATGAGTTCGACGCGGCACTGAAGGACCTGGCCGGCAAGCTGACGCAGATCGAGTCGGTGATGGACCTGGATGCGCTGCGTGCCCAGGTGGCCGACCTGGAGCAGCAGGCCTCGAGCCCCACCCTCTGGGACGACCCGGAGGCGGCGCAGAAGGTCACCAGCCAGCTGTCCCACCGGCAGGGCGAGCTGCGCCGGGTCTCCGACCTGCGCCAGCGGCTCGACGACCTGGGCGTGCTGTACGAGCTCGCCGAGGCCGAGGGCGACTCCGGCAGCATGGGCGAGGCCGAGACCGAGCTCGCCGACCTCGGCAAGGCCATCGACGGCCTCGAGGTCCGCACCCTGCTCTCGGGCGAGTACGACGACCGCAACGCCGTCGTCACGATCCGCTCCGAGGCCGGCGGCGTCGACGCGGCCGACTTCGCCGAGATGCTGCTGCGCATGTACCTGCGCTGGGCGGAGCGCCACGGCTACCCGACCGACGTCTACGACATCTCCTACGCCGAAGAGGCGGGCATCAAGTCGGCGACGTTCAAGGTCAGCGCCCCCTACGTCTACGGCACCCTCTCGGTCGAGCAGGGCACCCACCGGCTCGTCCGGATCTCGCCGTTCGACAACCAGAGCCGCCGCCAGACGTCGTTCGCGCACGTCGAGGTGCTGCCCGAGGTCGAAGAGGTCGACCACGTCGACATCCCGGAAAAGGACATCCGGGTCGACGTCTACCGCTCGTCGGGCCCCGGTGGGCAGAGCGTCAACACGACCGACAGTGCGGTGCGCATCACGCACATCCCGACGAACATCGTCGTCTCCTGCCAGAACGAGAAGTCGCAGCTGCAGAACAAGGCGGCCGCGATGAAGGTCCTCCAGGCGCGGCTGCTGCAGCGCAAGAAGGAGGAAGAGCGCAAGGAGATGGACGCGCTCAAGGACGGCGGCTCGAGCTGGGGCAACCAGATGCGCTCCTACGTGCTGCACCCGTACCAGATGGTGAAGGACCTGCGGACCGAGTTCGAGGTCGGCAACCCGACCGCGGTGCTCGACGGCGACATCGACGGCTTCCTCGACGCCGGCATCCGCTGGCGCAAGCAGAGCGGCTGATCGGCGCAGCGGGTGTTTGCCCGACCGCTCACCGTACGCAAACACCCGCTGCTCCACCCGGGTGGACCGGGCAACCGGGGCTTCACGAGACCGGTGGGTAGTATGCCGAATCGTGATCCGGCTCGAAGAGGTTTCCAAGGTCTACAAGACCTCGACGCGGCCCGCGCTCGAGCGGGTGTCCGTCGACATCGAAAAGGGTGAGTTCGTCTTCCTCATCGGTCCCTCGGGATCGGGGAAGTCGACCTTCCTCCGGCTCCTGCTGCGCGAAGAGACGCCGACCAAGGGCCGCGTGATGGTGTCCAACTTCGACGTCGCCAAGCTGGCCCGCCGCCGGGTCCCCCGCCTGCGGCAGACCATCGGCTGCGTGTTCCAGGACTTCCGGCTGCTGGCCAACAAGACCGTCGCGGAGAACGTCGCGTTCGCCCTCGAAGTCATCGGCAAGCCCGGCCCGACCATCAAGAAGGTCGTCCCCGAGGTGCTGGAGCTCGTCGGCCTCGACGGCAAGGCCGACCGGCTGCCCAACGAGCTCTCCGGTGGTGAGCAGCAGCGCGTCGCGATCGCGCGCGCGTTCGTGAACCGCCCGCTGGTGCTGCTCGCCGACGAACCGACGGGGAACCTGGACCCCGACACCAGCCAGGACATCATGCTGCTGCTGGAGCGGATCAACCGCACCGGCACGACCGTCCTGATGGCCACCCACGATCACTCCATCGTGGACTCCATGCGGCGCCGAGTCGTCGAGCTGCAGCTCGGCCGGGTGATCCGCGACGACGCCCGCGGCGTCTACGGCATCGGTCGCTGACCGCCCCGCCCGCCAAGCCCCCGACCCCAAGGACCTGCACCCGCCATGCGCGCCAGTTTCGTCTTCAGTGAGGTAGTCACCGGCCTGCGCCGGAACGTCACGATGACCATCGCGATGATGCTGACCACGGCCGTGTCGCTCGCCATGCTCGGCGGCGGCCTCCTGGCCGTCCGGACGATCGACAAGATGAAGGCCAACTTCCTCGCCGACGTCGAGGTTTCGGTCTACCTCACCGACGACATCAGCGCGAACGACAAGAACTGCACCCAGGCGCTGTGCCAGTCGCTGCGCTCGGACCTGCAGAGCAACAACGGCGTCGAGTCGGTCGTGTTCGAGAACCGCGACCAGGCCTTCGCCCGCTTCAAGAAGATCTTCGAGAGCCAGCCGGAGCTGATCGCGCTCACCGGTCCCGAGTCGCTGCCCGCGTCGCTGCACGTGAAGCTGAAGGACCCGGACCGCAGCGACGCGATCGTGCAGGAGTACGCGACCAAGCCGGGCGTGCGGAAGGTCGACGACCAGAAGAAGTTCCTCGACCGCGTGTTCAACGCCTTCAACGGCGTCCGCAACATGGCCTTCGGCGCCGCGCTCATCATGGCCATCGCCGCGCTGCTGCTGATCGCCAACACGATCCAGGTGTCCGCGTTCACCCGCCGCACCGAGGTCGGCATCATGCGGCTGGTCGGCGCGACGCGGTGGTACACACAGCTGCCGTTCCTCCTGGAGGCGGTGGTCGCCGGCGTGGTCGGTGCGGTCCTCGGGATCATCATGCTGATCATCACGAAGGCCGGCTTCCTGGACTCGGTGTTCACCGGGGACGTGTTCCCGAAGATCACCATGCTGGAGCTGCTGTTCCCGGTCGCGCCGATCCTGCTGGCGGTGTCCGTGGTGATCTCCGCCATCACCGGGTACGTCACGCTGCGGCTGTACGTCCGGCACTAGGTTTAACCGGCTGCTTGCCGCCCTGAGAATCACGTAGAGTGGTCGTATGCCCAAGGAACGTGGCCAGAAGGTGATCGTGTCGAACCGCAAGGCGCGGCACGATTACTCAATCCTCGACACCTACGAGTGCGGTCTCGTGCTCGTCGGCACCGAGGTCAAGAGCCTGCGCGAGGGCAAGGCGTCGCTGGCGGACGCGTTCGCGACGGTCGACGACGGCGAAGTCTGGCTCCGCAACGTGCACATCCCGGAGTACACGCAGGGCACGTGGACCAACCACATGCCGCGGCGGACCCGGAAGCTGCTGCTGCACCGGCGGGAGATCGAGAAGCTCATCGGCAAGACCAAGGAGAGCGGCCTCTCGCTGGTGCCGCTGTCGATGTACTTCAAGGACGGCAAGGTCAAGGTCGAGATCGCCCTGGCGAAGGGCAAGAAGGCCTACGACAAGCGGCAGGCGCTGGCCAAGCGGGACGCGCAGCGGGACATCAGCAAGGCGATGGGCCGCGCGCTGAAGGGCCGGTTCACGGAGTGACGCCCGGCCCGGCCGACGACGCCGACGTCGCGCGGTGGACGGCGTCGCTGGGCCTGCCGGGTCTGGTGGACCTGCACGTCCACTTCCTGCCGAAGCCGGTGATGGACAAGGTCTGGGCGTACTTCGACCGGGCCTCGACGCACTACGGCACGGCGTGGCCGGTGTTCTACCGGACGTCCGAAGAGGACCGGCTGGCCACGCTGCGATCGCTCGGCGTCCTGAAGTTCGCGCCACTGGTCTACCCGCACAAGCCGGGGATGGCGGAGTGGCTGACCTCGTGGGCGCTCAAGTTCGCCGCGAGGGTCCCGGACGCCGTGCCGACCGGCACGTTCTACCCGGAGCCTGGCGCTGGGTCCGCTGTGGACGGTGCGCTGCGGGCCGGTGCCCGGGTGTTCAAAGCGCACGTGCAGGTCGGCGCATACGACCCGCGTGACGACCTGCTGAAACCGGTGTGGGGTGCGCTGGCCGACGCCGGCGTCCCGGTCGTCGTCCACTGTGGACACGGTCCGTTGCGGGGTGACTTCACCGGGTTGTCGGTGTTCGAAGAGGTCCTGGCGCGGCACCCGAACCTGACGGCGGTGCTCGCGCACGCGGCGATGCCGGAGTTCGGGACGGCGTTCGACCTGATGGCGAAGTACCCGCGGGTGCACCTGGACACCACGATGGTCGGGGTGCCGTTCGCCGAGGCGATGTCGCCGCTGCCGCCGGACTGGACCGCGCGGCTGGCCGGGTTCGCCGATCGCGTGGTGCTCGGCACGGACTTCCCGAACATCCCGTACTCGTACGCGACGCAGTTGCAGGCGATCGCCGGCTGGGCGGCCGACGATCGCCTGGAGGAGCCGTTCCTGCGCGCGGTCCTGCACGACACCCCGCTGCGCCTGCTCAGCTGACCCGCCGAATGTCCGTGAAGGCCTCCTTCCCGGCTCTTATGGCCGGGAAGGAGGCCTTCACGGACATTCACCGCCGGAGTGCGGCGCGTTCGCTCACGGTGACCGCGCGGCCCAGCAGCTCGACCACCGGGATCTGCTTGCCCGCCAGGAAGAATCCGGCCGTCGCCAGGGCCACCCACGGCAGCGGGCCGCCCGCGATGCCGTCCGAGAGCGGGGCGAACCCGTGGGCCGCCAGGCCGAGCAGGCCGCCGGAGATCATCAGGCCGGCGACGACCAGCTGCGGCATCCGCACCGTCACCGCGGCGGTGTCGCGCCGCATCTCGAAGTGGGCGAACAACCGCAGCAGGCCCAGCAGGACCAGCCCGCACACCGCGAACCACGCCGGCGCCATGACGAACCAGAACACCGTGCCCGGCTCGGGCGTCTGGTAGCCGAGGCCGTACACCGTGACCCCCGCGACCACGATCAGCGCCGGCATGTGCCAGAGGTAGACGCTCATGAACCGCGCGCCGAGCCAGCCGAGGGCGTCGCCGGCGACGGGACGCGCCGCGAGCGCGTTGAGCTGCGGGCGGAAGGCCAGCAGCAGGCCGATCTGGCCGACGGCGAGGAAGGCCAGCAGCACGGTCGGCGGGCTCATGTTCGACACCGGCGCGCCCGGCATGCCGATCATGCTGGCCGGGTATGGCCCGAACGCGACCAGCAGCGCGGTGATGCCGAAGCCGGCGGCGGACAGCGTCAGCGCGCCGCGGCGGGTCAGCGTGCCGAGGCGGCCTTCGACGTAGTGGAAGCCCAGCTGGTGCACCGCGACCCAGACGAACACGGCGTTGAGGTAGCCGACGTAACCGAAGTCGTTGAAGCGGGCGACGTCGACGAGCACTCCCGCGACGGCCATGACCAGCGGCACCTTCAGCCCCCAGCGCCGGTGCGCGGCGACCATGACCGGCGTGAGCAGCACGACGAGGACGTACACCGCGAGGAACCACAGCAGCTGCGCGGCGATCGCGCTCGCGACCTGCACCGGCTGGGGTGGCACGCCGAGGCCGCGGAGGAAGTCCGGCATGACCAGCCAGACGGCCACCAGCGGCAGCACCGGCACCATCAGGCGCCGGATGCGGCCGGCGAGCCACTTCCGCGTGGTGTCCGCGCGGCGGAACGAGATCAGGTTCGCCGCACCCCCGGCGAAGAAGACCAGCGGCATGACCTGGCTGAGCCACGTGACGATCCACCAGCCGGGCGTCGCGAGGGCGTTGCCGGTCGCGAGGCGGCCGTCGGAATAGGACAGCACCGGCATGATCCAGTGCTGGGCGATGACGGCGAGGATGGCCCCCGCCCGGACGACGTCGAGAAACCTGTCCCGGCCGCCGCTCGCGACCCCCTGGCTTGTCTGCATGCCGTTCAGCCTGGTCGCTTCGACCTGCGAAAACAGCGGTGCTGACCGGCGTCTTGGGGGTCCTGTCCACCCCCGGCGGATACGGGGGTTCTCCCTACCTCAGGCCGTCCGGCTCGGGTTCGTGCTGCGTCGCCGCGACGCGGTATTCCCAGCCCGTCTCGGTGAGGCCGAGTTCGTAGCGCGTCTCGATCTTCGGGCCGCCGTGCAGGTGGATGTGCCGGATGACGGTGCCGGGCACCGGTTCGGCGTCGCCGAGCTCCTGGACGCGGCCGTCGAGCGGTCCGCCGAAGAAGCGGACGCACCGAGATCCGTCGGACATCTGCGCTCCTCTCCGGCGGGTTCGCTCATGGTAGGTGAGCGATCAGGGGGGTGCCGCCCGCGGAACGGGTGACCCTTTGTCCACTCTACGGGAACTTCGGTGACGGAGAGTTCTGCTCAGCGGCCGAGGTAGGTCAGCACGGCGCGGACGCGGCGGTGTTCCTCCGCGCTCGCTTCCAGGCCGAGCTTCGAGAAGATGTTGCCGATGTGCTTCTCGACCGCGCCGTGGGAGACCACGAGTGAGTTCGCGATCGCCGTGTTCGACAAGCCCTGGGCCATCAGGCCCAGCACTTCCGACTCGCGGGCCGTCAACGCGTCCAAGGGGTTGCGGCGGCCGCGGGCCATCAGCTGGGCGATGACGTCCGGGTCGATCGCCGTGCCGCCGTTGGCCACCCGGCGGACGGCGTCGAGGAAGTCCGCGACGTCCGCCACGCGCTCCTTCAGCAGGTAGCCGACCCCGCCGGCGCCGCCCGAGAGCAGCTCCACCGCGTACGACTCCTCGACGTACTGCGAAAGCACCAGCACCGGCAGCCCCGGGACCTCCTTGCGCGCCGCCAGCGCCGCGCGCAGCCCCTCGTCGGTGAACGTCGGGGGCATCCGGACGTCCACGATGGCCAGGTCAGGGCGGTGTTCCTTGACCGCGCCGAGCAGGTCGTCCCCGTTGTCGACGGCCGCGGCCGTCTCGATGCCCTCGTCGGCGAGCAGGCGGGTCACCCCGGCCCGCAACAGCACGGCGTCCTCGGCGATGACTACCCGCATCCGGCCCCCAAGCTCGTGGATGAACGGGGTCCAGCCTATTCACCACTGGCAGGGGAGGTCAGCCCGGATCACGGTCGGCCCGCCGACGGGGCTGACCACGGTGATGACGCCGTCGATCGTCGCGGCGCGGTCGGCCAGGCCGGCCAGCCCGCCGCCGGGGCGCACCTCGGCGCCGCCGTGACCGTTGTCGGTGATCTCGACGACGACGTGGTCGTCGGTCCGCCACACCTTCACGGTCGCTTCGGTCGCGCCGGAGTGCTTCGCGATGTTCGTCAGGGTCTCGCCGACGATGAAGTACGCCGTCGTCTCCACCGCCGCCGGCGGCCGCGGGTCGACGTCCACCGAGACGTCCACCGGAATCGGCGACTTCGCCGCCTGCGCCGACAGCGCCGCGTCCAGCCCCCGGTCACCGAGCACGGCCGGGTAGATCCCGCGCGCGAGGTCCCGCAGCTCCGACACCGCCAGCTTCGCGTCCGAATGCGCCTCGGCGATCAGCTCCCGCACCGCCTCCGGGTCCTGGTCGAACTTCGACTTCGCCCGCCCCAGGCTCATCGCGACCGCCACGAGCCGCTGCTGAGCACCGTCGTGGAGGTCACGCTCGATGCGGCGCCGTTCCGCCTCCGCCGCGTCGACGCCCCGAGCCCGCGAAGCCTGCAGCCGTTCGGCCTTCTGCTCCAGCCGCTTCGTGCGATCCGGACCCAGCAGCGCGAGCCCCAGCTCCCCGTGCAGCCAGCCCAGCCACGGCGTCACCCAGATCGCCATCGGCAGCAGCACGATCGACGCCAGCGCGATCCCGAGCTCGGCACACGCCAGCGGGAACGCGGCCATCAGGTAGGCCAGGTCCCGCCACGTCGTCGTGTCGCTCAACCGCACGACCCACCGCCGCAGCAGCGGCAGGCCGTCGTACGGACGCCGCTCCACCGGCGGCAACGGCACCCGCAGCATCATGCCCAGCCACTCGCGCTCCCGGTCGCCCGACCAGCGGATGAAGCTCGTCGTCGCGAGCAGGATCGGGAAGCCGACCCAGATCACCGCCGTCGACACCCCCACGGCGATCCCGGTGACGATCAGCACGAACTGCAGGAGCCGGAAGACGAAACTCACGATCATGTACACGATCGTGCGAGCCGGGTGCGGCCGCGCATGCTCCAGCCGCTGTGCCTCGCTCATCCCGCCACCAGGTTCTGCTCTTCGACGTCTTCCCACCAGCGCTCCATCCGACGGCGCTGCGCCACGGTCGGCCCCAGCAGCGCGTTCGCCACCCGGGCGTGCATCCCCGCCAGCGCCTTCGTCAGCGCGACCGACAAAGCGATGAACAACACCCCCAGCGCCGCCCACGGTAGCGCCTCCACCGCCGAATCCACGGTCAGCCACCGCAGATCCTCCGACGGGAAGTAGTACGCACCGCCCGGAAGCCACCGGTAGGAGACCGGCAGCGCCGCCAGCGCCAGGCTCGTCGACCAGAACGCCGTGACCAGCACGAACTCGACAAGGCCCAACGGGAAGAGGAGGAAGAAGTAAGCCAGGTCCCGCCACGTCGACGGATCCTTCAGCCGCGCCTTCCACCGCAGGCTCTGCTTACCGGCCGGCAACGGCAGGTAAGGAAGATCGACATACCGGTCCAGCAGCGCGTAGACCCGCGCACGCTCCATCCGCGCGGCCCCCCGCACCGCGAGAACGACGACCGCGAGCAGGCCCACACCCACCCACACCACCGCCGTCCCCAGCCCGGCCGCCGTGAACGACGTCAGCACCCCGAACGCGAGCACCCCGAGCGGCAGGTTCATCAGCAAGAACACCAGCGACCCACCGAACGGCGGATCCCGCCTTTCACCCACCATGACCAGGCTCCCTTCAACCGGACTCCAGCATCGCCGTTCGGCGCGCCCGGGGACATGGGGTGCGCGGGCATCCCCCCGGTAGGGCTGGCCCTACCCCACCGGGATCAAAACGGTGGCGGCACGCGTTATGATGGAGAGGTTGTGATCCCGACAAGGGGGTGAACGGTTTCGACTTTGGACGTTGAGTCAGGGGAAGCGTGCCGGTGCAGGCGAGAGACCACCGTAAGCGTCATCGCAAACCAATAAGCGCCAAGGTCAAGTACCAGCGCGACTACGAACTCGCCGCCTGAGCGAAGTTCTAGTCTGTCGGCCCGGGGACGCCTCCGACCCGGTAGCCGGCATCAGCTAGGAGGCTCAGCGACTGTCCCGGCCACGGGGAACAGCCGTGAAGCAAACAGTGGCTGGGCTCGTCACCTCAGCTTGTTCGCATGACTGAGGGAGCCAAGCAGAGACGAAGCGAACTGCGCACGGAGAAGCCCTGTCGATACGCCAGAGGACCCGGGTTCAATTCCCGGCACCTCCACTTCGAGAAGGCCCACGCCCCTTCGGGGCTGGGCCTTCTCTTCGTTCTCGGGTGTTTATCTGGGGGTCGAACCCCCAGACCCCCGCCAGGCGGGCTTCGCCCCCTGGACCCCCGCCCGAGGCTTCGCCCCGGTCCCCTTGTCTCGGGGCTTCGCCCCTGCGACTGGTTGGGGCTTCGCCCCTTGCCCCCTTCGGGCTTCGCCCTTCTTCCGGGGCTTCGCCCCGGACCCCGCGCTCGGGGTGCCGGCGAGTCGGTCTGGTGCGGGGTGGTGGTGGTTTGGTGTCCTGAACGACTCGTTCGGGACCTCCGATGACAGGAACGACTCGTTCAGGACATCAGGCGACAGGAACGAGTCGTTCAGGGCAGCGCAGGTCCGTCCGCGGAGAAGTCGTAGCGGCCCCCTTGGAGATGCCTCTCCGCGTGAACCGCACGCTGGAGCATGACTGGTGCTCCACCCAGACCCCTCCCACCGCCCCGATCCGAAGCCTGCACACGGCCGGCAGTGCCGGGTCAAGGCACGCTTTCCCGCCTTGACGCGGTGCTGCCGGCCGTCGTCACAATCTGGCGTCGGGGTGGTGGGCCCCTGAGCTGTGAGCTTGCCGGTCAAGGCGAACCAGCCCCGCCCAGCTTCGCCAGGCTACTCAGAGTGGTTGGCTGGGCTCTTTGTGCTGTGGTGGGGGTCACTTGTGGGTGAAATTCTTGTTAGTGTCATGCTGGGGTCCCGACCCATTGCTCCGCTTCCGCGGGGTTGGAAGTAGGTGCCAGATGACCTTGGCCCGCCCGCAAGGCAGCTCCGCTGCCCATGACGATGACAGCCGTATGGGGGTTATTCGGGCTGAGGAGGCCGAACGGCTTGCCGAACAAAATGATCGGGCTCTTCTCACCGTGGCCAGTCACTCCTCCGATGTCCGCGACTGTGCCGAGCTTCTCGCCATGCTCGGGCTCGATGTCGGGCGGCGGCAGCGGGCCGTCTGAACCCGTCTGAACCCGTCTGATCCTCAGACCAGGTCCGTTACGTGCACCACCTTGTTCCGGCCCGTCGCCTTTGCGTGGTAGAGCGCCGTGTCCGCTGCGTCCAGCAGGCGCTGCAGGGATGTTCCCGCTCTCGGGTAGACCGCTATTCCTATCGAGGTCGACAGGCCCGTGATCGCCGACTGTCCTGTTGGGACGGTCAGGGTGCTCACCGCCCTGCGGATTCGCTCTGCCAGGGGGCCTACGTCCAGCTGGTCGATGCCGGGGAGCAGTACTACGAACTCCTCGCCGCCGAAGCGGCCTACCGCGTCGTCCCGGCCTCGGACCGATGAGGTGATCGCCTGCGCCACCGCGCGCAGCACCGCGTCGCCTGCCAGGTGGCCGTAGGTGTCGTTGACCTGCTTGAAATGGTCCAGGTCCAGCATCAGCAAGCCGAACGTTCCGTTGTGGCGCTCGGCCTCCGCCAGGGTTCGCTCCGCCAGCGCGTGCCAGCCGGTCGTGTTGTAGAGGCCCGTTTTCTCGTCCCTGCGTACCGCCACCTCCAGCTGCTTCACCAGGACCGTCCGGTGCAGCAGCACCACCGGGGGCAACACCAGCGCCGCCAGGCCCGGCAACGTCACCAGCGCCAGCGCGTTCACCGCTCCCAGGCACAACGTCGCCAGCTCCAGGCCGTTGTCCGACCAGGTGCCGAACAACTCCACCGGTGTCCGGCCGATCCGGCGGCGGGCCGGCAGGACCAGCAAAGCGTTCACCACGAAGAACGTCAGTCCCGCCGCCACCACGGTGAACGTGCCCGCCCAGCCGTGTGCCGGTGCCGACCGGATGTCCTCGATGCCGGTCAGGCGCAGTGAGGCCTGGGCCGCGTAGCAGGAGAGCAGGATTATCGCCGCGTTGCTCACCGTCCGTGACGCCGGCACCCGCGGCAGGTGGTACCAGCTGCGCGTCGCCAGGTGCAGGTACAGGCCGCCGACCAGGATCGCCAGCAGCGCCGGGGGGAGCAGCAGGACCCCGGCGAACGTCCACGCCGATGTCATGTTGATGTGCGGAGGGCCCGACCTCCGGCGCTGGTTGCGCTCCACCTGCCGCCCGACTTCCGCCTGGGCCGTCCCGAGCACCAGCAACGCGCCCAGCACCAGCAGCGTCCGCCGGTCCACCGGCGGCGGGGCCGTCCGGAGGGCGAGCACCGCCGCGGCGACCTCGCTCGCCAGGCAGTACGCCACCACCCGCGGGCCCTGCCGCCACAACGCCCAACGCCGGGCCAGCCCCAAGCGCAGTCCGTTCCGCACCGGTGCCCCCTGGAAACCGCTGTCCAGCCACGGTAAGCACGCACCGGAACGGAATCGAGCCCCTCGGTGAGGAGTTGCCCCGATCGCACCAGCGCCGTCAGCCCGGGTGGCCGCCGATGCGCGTGGTCAGCTCGGCGGCCGTCGCCGCGACCTCCGCCGCCAGCTCCGGCCACGTCTCCTCGCACGGCTCCGCCGCGCAGTGGTGGCGCAAGGTCACGCTGATCGCCGCCAGGGGGCGGGCGCCGTGGTCGAACACCGGGCAGGCCACCGACGCGAAGCCGTCCGTGACGTGGCCGTCTTCGACCGACCAGCCCAGACGGCGCTCCGCCGTGAGCGTTCGGCGCAGCTCGGCCAGCGTGCGGGGGCCGCGGCCGGTGCGGAGGACGAACGCCGACGCCGACGGGAACAGCGCCCGGACGTGCGGCGGGGGCAGGTGGCGCAGGATCGCGCGGCCGGACGCCGTCAGCTGCGCCGGCAGGCGGACGCCGACCTCGGTCACCAGCGTCTCCGGGCGCGCCGGGCGTTCCTTGATCAGGTACAGCGACTCGTTGCCGTGCAGGACGCCCAGGTGCGCGGTGTGCCCGGCCCGGTCGACGAGCTTGCGCAGCAACGGCCCGGCCAGCCGTTCGAGCGGGTCGTGCCGCAGGTACGCCGAGCCCAGCTCGAACGCCGCGATGCCGAGGCCGTAGCGGCGTTCCGCGGGCAGGTGCACGACGAAACCGGCGGCCTCCAGCTCGTTGAGGAGGTGATACGTCGTCGACCGGGGCAGACCCGCCTCCCGGGCGATCGCCGCCGCCGTCACCGGGCCGGGACGCGTCGCCAGCAGGCGCAGCACGGCCAGCCCGCGGCGCAGCGCCGGAACCTCACTGCTCTCGCCCACGGCTCACCTCCGTCGGGCCCAAACGCCCCAATGTGGCGTTGGGTGCGTCCAACGCACCCAATGTGGCGTTCGGTGCGTCCAACGCAACCAACGCCACATTGGGGTGCTCGGGACCAGCGTAGCCGAGTCTGGGATACCAGACAGAACCACTCGTTCAGGCATCCCACCAGCGGTTCCGAAGGGGTGCAATGGGCCCATGCCGGAAAAAGTGCTCCTGGGCCCGGAGCCCCTGACCGCCGCCCAGGTCGTCGACGTCGTCCGCGGCCACGCGCCCGTCGGGCTCAGCGACGCGGCCGAGAAGAACCTCGCCGCGACGCGTCAGCACATCGAGAACCTCGCCCACGCCGTCACGCCGACCTACGGCGTCTCGACCGGCTTCGGCGCGCTCGCCACCCGTCACATCCCGGTCGAGAGCCGGACCGCGCTGCAGCGCAGCCTGATCCGCTCGCACGCCGCCGGCGCCGGGCCCGCCGTCGAGGCCGAGGTCGTCCGCGCGCTGATGCTGCTGCGGCTGCGGACCCTCGCCAGCGGTTACACCGGCGTCCGGCCGGGCACCGCGCAAACGCTTGCGGCCCTGCTCAACGCCGACATCACCCCGGTCGTCCACGAGTACGGCTCGCTCGGCTGCTCCGGCGACCTCGCGCCTCTCGCCGCCGTCGCGCTCGCGCTCATGGGCGAGGGCGAAGTGACGTACCGCGGCGAAGTCATGAAAGCGGAAGAAGCACTGAAGCGCGCCGGCATCGAGCCGGTCGTGCTCGCCGAGAAGGAGGGCCTGGCCCTCACCAACGGCACCGACGGCATGCTCGGCATGCTCCTGCTCGCCGCCGCCGACCTGCACCGGCTCTTCGACATCGCCGACCTCACCGCCGCGATGAGCGTCGAGGCCCTGCTCGGCACCGACCGCGCCTTCGCCGCCGACCTGCAGGCTCTCCGGCCGCACCCCGGGCAGGCGAAGTCGGCGGCCCGGATGTGGCAGGCGCTGCAGGGCTCGAAGATCGTCGAGAGCCACCGCGGCCCGGACTGCAACCGCGTCCAGGACGCCTACTCGCTGCGCTGTGCCCCGCAGGTCCACGGCGCCGCGCGCGACAGCCTCGCCCACGCCGAGCTCGTCGGCGAGCGCGAGCTGATGTCCGCTGTGGACAATCCGGTCGTCCTCGCCGACGGCCGCGTCGAGTCCAACGGCAACTTCCACGGCGCTCCCGTCGCGTACGTGCTCGACTTCCTGGCCATCCCGATCGCCGACGTCGCCAGCATCGCCGAGCGGCGCACCGACCGGATGCTCGACAAGGCGCGTTCGCACGGCCTGCCGCCGTTCCTCGCCGACGACCCCGGCGTCGACTCCGGGCACATGATCGCCCAGTACACGCAGGCCGCCGTGGTCAGCGAACTCAAGCGGCTCGCCGTCCCGGCGTCCGTGGATTCGATTCCGAGCAGCGCCATGCAGGAGGACCACGTCTCGATGGGGTGGTCGGCCGCGCGGAAGCTGCGCAAGGCCGTCGCCGGCCTGACCACCGTCCTCGCCATCGAGCTGCTGACGGCGGCCCGCGCGCTGGACTTCCGCGCGCCGCTGGAGCCGTCGCCGGTCACCGGCCGCGTCCGGGATCTCCTGCGTACCCAAGTGAACGGCCCCGGCCCGGATCGCCACCTGGCGCCGGAGATCGCGGCCGCCGAAGAACTCGTCCGCTCCGGCGCCGTCCTCGACGCCGCCCGTCTGGAGGTCTGAGAATGTCCCGCGTCGTCCGTGCCGCCCGCGGCACCCAGCTCACCGCCAAGTCGTGGCAGACCGAAGCCGCGCTGCGGATGTTCCACAACAACCTCGACGCGGAAGTCGCCGAGCGGCCCGAGGACCTCGTCGTCTACGGCGGCACCGGCAAGGCCGCCCGCAACTGGGCCAGCTTCGACGCGATCACGCGTGAACTGACCACTTTGGACGTCGACGAGACGCTGCTGGTGCAGTCCGGCAAGCCGGTCGGCGTGTTCCGCACGCACGAGTGGGCGCCGCGCGTGCTCATCGCGAACTCGAACCTGGTCGGCGACTGGGCGACCTGGCCGGAGTTCCGCCGCCTCGAGCAGCAGGGCCTGACCATGTACGGGCAGATGACCGCGGGCTCGTGGATCTACATCGGCACGCAGGGCATCCTCCAGGGCACTTACGAGACGTTCGCCGCGGTGGCGAAGAAGAAGTTCGGCGGGTCTTTGAAGGGCACGCTCACCGTGACCGCCGGCCTCGGCGGCATGGGTGGCGCGCAGCCGCTCGCCGTGACGATGAACGACGGCGTCGCGCTGGTCATCGAGTGTGATCCGCAGCGTGCGCACCGCCGCGTGGAGACGCGCTACCTCGACGAGGTGGCCGACGACCTCGACGACGCCATCGCCCGCGTCACCAAGGCCAAGCAGGAGAAGCGCGCGCTGTCGGTCGGCGTCGTCGGCAACGCCGCCGAGGTGCTGCCGGAGCTGCTGCGGCGGAACGTCGAGGTTGACATCGTCACCGACCAGACGTCGGCGCACGACCCGCTTTCGTACCTGCCCAAGGGCGTCAGCGTCGACGACTGGCACGACTACGCGGCCAAGAAGCCCGACGAGTTCACCGACCGCTCGCGCGAGTCGATGGCCGACCACGTCGAGGCCATGCTCGGCTTCCTCGACCGCGGGGCCGAGGTCTTCGACTACGGCAACTCCCTGCGCGGCGAGGCCAAGCTCGGCGGCTGCGAGCGCGCGTTCGACTTCCCGGGTTTCGTGCCCGCCTACATCCGGCCGCTGTTCTGCGAGGGCAACGGCCCGTTCCGCTGGGCCGCGCTCTCCGGTGACCCCGAGGACATCGCCGCGACCGACCGAGCGATGCTGGAACTGTTCCCGGAGAACGAATCCCTCGCCCGTTGGATCAAGATGGCCGGGGAACGCGTGGCGTTCCAAGGACTTCCGGCGCGAATCTGCTGGCTCGGTTACGGCGAGCGCCACCTGGCGGGCCTGCGGTTCAACGAGATGGTCGCCAGCGGCGAACTGAAGGCGCCGGTCGTCATCGGCCGCGACCACCTCGACTCCGGCAGCGTCGCCTCGCCGTACCGCGAGACCGAGGGGATGGCCGACGGCTCCGACGCGATCGCCGACTGGCCACTGCTCAACGCGCTGGTCAACACGTCGTCCGGCGCGAGCTGGGTCTCGATCCACCACGGCGGCGGCGTCGGCATGGGCCGGTCCATCCACGCCGGCCAGGTCAGCGTCGCCGACGGGACGCCGCTGGCCGCGCAGAAGCTGGAGCGCGTGCTCACCAACGACCCGGGCATGGGCGTCATCCGGCACGTCGACGCGGGTTACGACCGCGCGGCCGAGGTCGCCGGCGAGCGCGGCGTGCGGGTCCCGATGCGGGACGCCGAGTGAGTGCCTCCGGGCTCCTCGCCGAGATTGACGACGTCGGGCGCGACCCGAAGCGCGGCGGCTACTCGCGGCACGCCTTCGACTTGCCCGAGCAGGACCTGCGCGCGTGGTTCGGTGAGCGCGCGCTGGGTCTCGGGCTCGACGTCGACACCGACCACAACGGCAACATCTGGGCCTGGTGGGGGCCGCCGGGGCCGGACGCCGTCGTCACCGGCAGCCACCTCGACTCGGTCCCCGGCGGCGGGGCCTTCGACGGCCCGCTCGGCGTCGCGAGCGCGCTGGCCGCGGTGGAAACCCTGCAAGCGCGTGGGTTCCGGCCCGGGAAGCCGTTCGCCGTCGTCGTGTTCGCCGAGGAGGAGGGCGGCCGGTTCGGCGTCCCGTGCCTCGGCTCGCGGCTGCTCACCGGCACGATCGACGCCGACAAGGCGCGCGGGCTGCGGGACGCCGACGGCGTGACGTTCGCCGAAGCCGCCGCGAAGGCCGGCTTCGATCCCGGCCTGATCGGCGCCGATCCCGGACGGCTCGGGTTGGTCGGGAAGTTCCTCGAGCTGCACGTCGAGCAGGGACGTGGGCTGACCGACCTCGGCTCGCCGGTGGCCGTCGGGAGCACGGTTATCGCTCACGGACGGTGGCGGTTCTCCTTCAGCGGCCAGGGAAACCACGCCGGGGCGACGCTGCTGGCCGACCGGGCCGATCCGATGCTGCCCGCTGCCGCGACGGTCACCGCCGTCCGGCGACTGGCCCGCGCGGTGCCCGACGCGCGGGCGACCGTCGGCCGCCTGGTGCCCACGCCCGGTGGCACCAATGTCATCGCGTCCACTGTGGACCTGTGGCTCGACGCGCGGGTGCCCGGAACCGCGACCCCGGCGCTGGTCGAGGACATCGCCCGCGCGGCGGAAGCCGACGCCGCGGAAGAGGGCTGCCGGGTGACCGTGACGCGCGAGTCCTATTCGGACGATGTCGTGTTCGACGACACCCTCCGGCGTGACCTCGGTGGGTGGCTCGGCGCGCCGCCGGAGCTGCCGACCGGCGCCGGGCACGATGCGGCGATCCTCGCCGGATTCGTCCCGGCCGGGATGCTCTACGTGCGCAACCCGACCGGCATCAGTCACTCGCCGGAGGAGTTCGCGGAGGCCGAGGACGTCGAAGCCGGTGCCGCGGCGCTGGCCACGGTCCTGGAGCGGCTGGCGCGATGACCTTCAGCCCGCGGGGGCGCCCCCCGTTTCCAGCCTATCGCCCGGCACCGACAGTTTTCTGGTGCGAACAGGCCTGGCTGCCGGGCGGAATCGCGTCCGGCGTGCGGATCGACGTCGCCGACGGCCGGATCACGTCGGTGACGCCGGATTCGCCGCGAACGGGCACGATCCTCGGCGGCCTGACCCTGCCGGGCTTCGCGAACGGGCACTCGCACGCCTTCCACCGGGCGCTGCGGGGCCGGACGCACCACGAGCGCGGCACGTTCTGGACGTGGCGCGAGCGGATGTACGCGCTGGCGTCCCGGCTCGACCCCGAGACGTATTACCGGCTGGCCCGCGGGGTCTACGCCGAGATGGTGCTCGGCGGGTACACGAGCGTCGGCGAGTTCCACTACCTGCACCACGCGCCCGGCGGGAAGCCGTACGCCGACCCGAACGCGATGGGGGCGGCCCTGCGGCAGGCGGCGGCCGACGCCGGGATCCGGCTGACGCTCCTGGACACGTGCTACCTGGCGGGCGGGATCGGCGTCGAGCCCGACGAAGTCCAGCGGCGGTTCTCGGACGGCTCGGCTTCGGCGTGGGCGCAACGGGTGGCCGCGCTGAAGGAAGACGAGCTGTTCCGGGTCGGCGCGGCGATCCATTCGGTGCGGGCCGTGCCGGCGGATCAGCTGTCGCTTGTGGACAGTGCGCAGATCGTCCACATTCACCTGTCGGAGCAACGGGCCGAGAACGAGCAGTGCCAGGCCGCCTACGGCCGCACCCCCACCGAGCTGCTGGACGACCGCGGGGTGCTGACCGAGCGCCTGGTCGCCGTGCACGCCACGCACCTGACGACGTCGGACATCGAACGGCTGAGTGGCGCGCGGGCGTGCTTCTGCCCGACCACGGAACGTGACCTCGGCGACGGCATCGGCCCGGCCCGCGCCCTGCGGGACGCCGGGACGCGGCTGAGTGTCGGCAGCGACAGCAACGCCGTCGTCGACGCCTTCGAGGAGACCCGCGCGCTGGAGCTGGACGACCGGCTGGCCAGTGAGGAACGCGGCCGGTTCAGCGCCGGGGAGCTCCTGGAAGCGGGCACGGACCACGCGGCGATCGGGTGGGACGAGGTCGGCGCGCTCGCCGAGGGGGCGGGCGCGGACTTCGTCACCGTGGCCCTGGACTCGCTGCGGACCGCGGGGATCGAGCCGTCCGGGGTCGTGTTCGCGGCGTCCGCGGCCGACGTCCGGCACGTCGTCGTCGCCGGCCGCGAGGTGGTGCGGGAAGGTGTGCATCAGCTGATCGAACGACCGGAAACCGTCCTGGCGAAGGAGATCGAGGCACTGTGGCAGTCCTGATCGCGGGCATCGGGGAACTCACCACCAACGACCCCGGCTTGGGCCGGCTGACCGGCGCGGCCCTGATCGTCGAGGGGGAAAAGGTCGCCTGGGTGGGCCCGGCGAGCCAAGCGCCGGCCGCCGACGAGCGCGTCGACGTCGGCGGCCGCGCGGTGCTGCCGGGCTGGGTCGACAGCCACACGCACCTCGTCTTCGCCGGTGACCGCACCGCCGAGTTCGAGGCGCGGATGGCGGGAAAGCCTTACACGGCAGGCGGTATCGCGATCACCGTCGGCGCGACGCGGGAGGCGTCCGACGAGCAGCTGGCGGCGAACCTGCGTCGCCACGTCGGCGAAGCGGCGCGGCAAGGGACGACCTGCCTGGAGACGAAGACGGGCTACGGGCTGACCGTCGCGGACGAAGCCCGGAGCGCCCGGATCGCCGGGGAGGTGGCTGACGAGGTCACGTTCCTCGGCGCCCACCTGGTGCCGCCGGGTGCCGACGCGGAGTCCTATGTGGACTTGGTGTGCGGGGAGATGCTCGACGCCGTAGCGGGAAGCGTCCGCTGGGCGGACGTGTTCTGCGAGACCGGCGCGTTCGACGAGGCCCAGTCGGCACGGGTCCTGAAGGCCGCCGCCGAGCGCGGACTCGGCCTGCGCGTCCACGGCAACCAGCTCGGCGAAGGCCCCGGCGTCCGGCTGGCGGTGGAACTCGGCGCGGCGAGCGTCGACCACTGCACGCACCTGTCGGACGCGGACGTCGAAGCCCTCTCGGCGTCGGACACCGTGGCGACGCTGCTGCCCGCGTGCGACCTGTCGACCCGCCAGCCCCTGGCCCCGGCACGGCGGCTGCTCGACGCGGGCGCGACCGTCGCGCTGGCCAGCAACGCCAACCCGGGCAGCTCGTACACGACGTCGATGGCGTTCTGCGTGGCGACGGCGGTGCTGCAGATGCGGATGACGATCGAGGAGGCCGTCTGGGCCGCGACGGCGGGCGGCGCGAAGGCGTTGCGCCGCGACGACGTCGGCGTGCTGCGGCCCGGTGCGCGGGCGGACGTCCACGTCCTCGACGCGCCTTCGGTGACGCACCTGGCGTACCGGCCCGGGGTGCCGCTGACGAACATGGTGTGGCGCGCCGGGGAGCGCGTGCGCTGACGTCGCGTGCCGTTCGCCCGGTTTTCGCACCCCGGTTCATCGAGAGTTCAGGAAGCCGTCACGCCTCAGGGATCGGTCTGGCCGAAGTCGATCAGTAGCGTTGCCAACCAACAGCTACGGAAGAGAGCGGCCCATGGACTTCTCGCTGATCGTGCTGGTGGTGATCGTCGCCGCGCTGGCCTTCGACTTCACCAACGGCTTCCACGACACCGCCAACGCGATGGCCACCTCCATCGCCACCGGGGCGCTCAAGCCGCGAGTCGCCGTCGCTGTGTCCGCCTTGCTGAACCTCGCCGGCGCGTTCCTCTCGGTCGAGGTCGCGAAGACGATCTCCGGCGGGATCGTCGACGACACCAAGGTGACGCCGGTGATCATCTTCGCCGGGCTCGTCGGTGCCATCGTGTGGAACCTCGTGACCTGGCTGATCGGGTTGCCGTCGAGCTCGTCGCACGCGCTGTTCGGCGGGCTGATCGGAGCCACCTGGATCGCTTCGGGCTCGGACGCCGTCCACTTCGGGAAGGTCGTCGAGAAGGTCCTCATCCCGGCTCTCGCCTCGCCGATCGTCGCCGGGATCGTCGCGACGCTGGGCACCTTCCTCGTCTACCGGATCACCGCCCGGGCGAAGCAGGACACGGTGGGCCGGACCTTCAAGGCCGGCCAGATCGCCTCCGCGTCGCTGGTGTCGCTCGCGCACGGCACGAACGACGCGCAGAAGACCATGGGCGTCATCACGCTGACGCTGATCGCGTCCGGCTCGCTCGCGCCGAACTCGGGCCCGCCGCTCTGGGTGATCCTGACCGCGGGCACCGCGATCGCGCTCGGCACCTACCTCGGCGGCTGGCGGATCATCCAGACCATGGGCAAGAAGCTCACGGAAATCCGGACGCCGCAGGGTTTCGCGGCCGAAACCAGCGCCGCGGCGGTCATCCTGACGTCGGCGCACCTCGGCTTCGCGCTGTCGACCACGCATGTCTGCTCGGGCGGCATCATCGGCTCCGGCCTGGGCCGCAAGCTCGCCGAGGTCCGCTGGGGCGTCGCGGGCAAGATGGTGCTCGCCTGGGCGCTGACGCTGCCCGCCGCCGCCATCGTCGGCGCGGTCGCCGCCGAGGTCTCGACGCTCGGGACCTGGGGCACCGTGCTGGTCGGCCTGGCCGGGGTCGTCGTCGCGCTCGGCATCTACCTCGCCTCGAAGCGGAACCCGGTCGACGCCGATTCCGTCAACGCGTCCGAATCCGCCGTGCCGCAGCCGGTCAACGCCTGAGGAGCGCCGTGCACATCAATTGGGGTTCCCTCGGGATCGTCTTCGTCGTCGCCCTGGCTTCGGTCGTCGTGCTGGCGAGCCTGTTCTCCTTCGGGGTGGTCGGGCTCTCCCAGCGCGAATCGGCCCGCGAGTCCGGTGCCTCCGGCACGGGACCGCTGGCCGGCGCGGTCGTCTGCTTCGCCGCCTGCGCGGCGATCGTGGGCTACGGGATCTACCTGATCGTCGCCTGAACGCGTTCCCGGAAGCCGCCGGGCAGGCCGGCGAGCATCGGTTTCAGCGTGGCGCGCCGCGCCTCGCCGAGGTGGGTCAGCAGGTCGAGCGCCGGCGTCCAGAGGTCTTCGTCGGCGCTCGCGGCGGTGACCAGCCGGCCGAGCCGGTGGGCCGGGAGCAGGCCGACGACGTGGTCGATGCGGTGCTTGTCGTCGAGCACGAACGCGATCCGCAGCAGCGACGGGTCGTCGATCTGTGCGAGGGCCTGCCGGACGGTCGGGTCCGGCAGGTGCCCGACGAACCGGCCGAGCGTGATCCAGTCCTCCTGGCGAGTCAGCTCGGCCGCCACCGCGAGCACGGTGTCCAGCGGGATGCGGGTGATGATCGCGCTCGCGCGCCGCGGGTCGAGCTCCGCGGCGACGTCGGCGAGGAACCGCGGGTGGAGCCGCTTGGCGACGTCGACCCCGCGCGAGACGTCGACCAGCCCGGCGATCCGCGCGCACAGCAGCGGGCCGAACACCTTCTCGGCGATCTTGGCGAGCACCCCGACGGGCACCACCCGCGCGGCCAGCGCCATCCGCTGCAGCGCGGCGGCGTTCGCGTCGAACAGCGTGTCGGTGACCTGCTCGCGGAAGGCCTGGAGGTCGTCGGCGTCGACGCGGGCGAGGTAGCCCAGCCGCTCCGGCTCGACGTCGAGGACGCGGGCCAGCTTGAGGATCTCCGCCTCGGCCGCGTAGTTCTCCGTCACAGGCCCACTGCCTTCCGGACCGCGCCGCGCAGCAGTGCGGGGACGTACTTGAGCCCTTCCTCGCCCGCTTCGGCGAGCGCTTTCGCCTGCCGCCTGCGTGCGTCGCGCAGGGCGTCCGCGAGGTCCTGCCGCTCGTGCTCTTCGAGGGCCTCGATGCCTTCGGGGAGGTAGCCGCCCAACTGATCGGCGAGTGTGCGCTCGGCCATGGTGGATCATCATGCAACACCGGGGCCGCTACCGTGCGGATATGAGCATCGAGACGTCCACCGTCCGTGTCGGCGAACTCTCCGCTTACCTGGCCCGCCCGTCCGGCGGGTCGGTGTCCGGGATGCTGCTGCTGCCCATGATCACCGGGATCGGCACGCAGGTCCGGGCCTGGGCCGACGAGCTGGCCGGACGGGGGATCACCGCGCTGGCCTGGGACGTCTTCCACGGCGCCAGCACCGACAACACCTCCCGCGAAGACCTCGGCGCGAAGCTCGGCGACCTGCGCGACGAGACCGCGCTCGCCGAGCAGACGGCGTTGCTCGACCACCTGCTCGGCGACCTCGGCTGCGCTTCGGCAGGGGTCATGGGGTGGTGCCTCGGCGGCCGGTTCGCCCTCCTGCTCGCCGCGCGGGACCAGCGGCTTTCCGGCGTCGTCGCCTACCACCCGACCGTCCGGGACCCGGCACCGCCGAACCACGAACTGAACGCCGTCGATTTGTCGACACAGATCACCGCACCGGTGCTCGTCGCCTACCCGGAGGCCGACGTCGTCGTCTCGCACGAGACGTTCGGGCGCCTGCAGACGGCACTGCAGTCGCGGCCGCGGGGTGCGACGTTCACCCAGCACTTCCCCGGCGCCGAGCACGGCTTCAGCGACTCCTCGCGGCACGGCGCGGAGGTCAACGCCGGCGCGTTCGCGCTGTCCTGGCCGCAGACCTTGGCGTTCCTGGACACGCTGAAGGGTTGACTTTCGGCAGTGGTCGCCCGCCGGCACGGCTTGTAGCTTCTCCAACTGTGCGAGAGGTGACGAAGCGCAGGTGGCGGGTGGTGCTGGACGTCGCTCTCGGGCTGTTCCTGGCGTTCGTCGTCGCCGCGGGCACGCTGGAGACGCGGTTCTACGGGGAGCTGGTCGTCGGTCTCGTGGTCGTGGCCGGGGCGGTCGCGACGGCCCGGCGGTACCCCGCCGTCTCGCTCGGTATCGCGCTGGCCGGTGCGCTCGCCGTGCCGTTCTCCTACGGCGATCACTTGCCCGTGTGGGTGATCTTCGTGCTGGTCGCGATGAGCTACCAGGCCGGGCTGCGGATGCCGCGCGCCCGTCCCGGGATCCTGCTCGGGACGGTCTTCGTGGTGCTGGCGCTCCCGATCGCGCTCGTCTTCGGCTCCGACGGCCTGGGCGACTGGGCGGAGATGGTGGCGATCCTCGTCTTCGCCGGGCTGTCGCCGTGGCTGCTCGGCCGGTACGTCCGCGTGCGCGGCGAGCTCGCGCGAACCGGCTGGCGCCGGGCCGAGGAGATGGAGAGCAGGCAGCGGCTCGTCGCCGAACAGGCCCGGCTGCGCGAGCGGGCGCGGATCGCCAGCGACATGCACGACTCGCTGGGGCACGAGCTGAGCCTGATCGCCGTCCGCGCCGCCGCCCTGGAGGTCGCGGGTGGCCTCGACGACGTCCAGCGCGACGCCGCCGCGCAGCTGCGGACCAGTGCCGCGGCCGCCACCGAGCGGCTGCGCGAGATCATCGGCGTGCTGCGCGAGGACGCCGCGCCGGTGGAACCGGTGCAGGGCGACCTCGGCGAGCTGATCGCCCGCGCGCGGGCCTCCGGGCTGCTCATCGGGTCCACAGTGGACTCCGACGCGGCGCCGCCGATGGTGGCTCGTGCCGCCTACCGCGTGGTGCAGGAAGCCTTGACGAACGTGGCGAAGCACGCGCCGGGAGCGGCCGTGACGGTCCGGGTGAGCAGTACCGGCGCGCGGACCGACGTCAGCGTGGTCAACGCGCCACCGCCCGCCGGGCCGCTGCCCGGGGCCGCGTCCGGGCACGTCGGGCTGATCGGCCTGCGTGAGCGCGTCCGGCTCGCCGGCGGGACGCTGCGGGCCGGGCCCGAGGCCGGCGGGTTCGCCGTCACCGCGACGCTGCCGCACGGTGCCGCGCCGGTCCAGCCGGCCGCTGTTTCCGACGACGACGTCGAGCCGTCGGCCTCGGCCCGGGCCCTCGAGCTGGCGCGGCGCGACGTGCGGCGCAGCCTGATCCAGGCCGTCGCCGTCCCGCTGGCGTTGTTCGCGGTGGTCCTCGCCGTCGCCGGGATCGCGTTCCTCTACCAGTGGAACTCTTCGGAGCTGCCCGGGCCGGTCTACGACGGGCTGTGGATCGGGCAGCCGCGGGCCGAGGTGGCGCCGCAGCTGCCCGAGCGCCAGCGCATCGCGCGCCCGGTGCGGGGCGAGCCGCCGCGGCCGCCGGTGCCCGGGGTCGCGTGCGAGTACTACGGCACCGGGCGGTCGTGGCTCGACAGCGACTATGCCGCGTACCGGCTCTGCTTCGCCGATGGCAAGCTGGTCGCCAAGGACAGGTTCGCCGAGGGGGCACCGTGATCAGGGTCGTGCTGGCCGACGACGAAGCGATGATGCGGGCGGGGGTGGCGGCGATCCTCGCGGCGGATCCGGGGATCGAGGTCGTCGCCGAGGCCGCCGACGGCCGTTCGGCCGTCTCGCAGGTGCTGGCCACGCATCCGGACGTGGTGCTGCTGGACATCCGGATGCCGGGGCTGGACGGTTTGGGCGCGGCGGCGGAGATCCGGCGGCTGCTGCCGGCCACCGGCGTGATCATGCTGACGACGTTCGGCGAGGACGACTACATCGAGCGTGCCCTGGGGCTGGGTGCGGGTGGGTTCCTGCTGAAGTCGGGGGATCCGCGTGAGCTGCTGGCGGGTATCCACGCGGTCGCCGACGGGGCCGCGTTCCTCTCGCCGAAGGTGGCGCAGCGGGTGATCGCCCGGCTGTCCGGGGGACAGCTGGCGCGTGCCGCGGCGGCCCGGGAGCGGATTGCCGCGTTGACGCCGCGGGAGCGGGAAGTGCTGGCGCTGCTGGGTTCTGGACTGTCCAATGCGGATATTGCGGCGAGGATGTTCGTCGTGGAGGGGACGGTCAAGGCGCACGTGAGCACGATCCTGACCCGGCTCGGGGTGAAGAACCGGGTTCAGGCGGCGATCACTGCCTACGAGGCGGGGTTGACCGGTTGAGACGCAGTTCAGTGGCCCACCACCCCGAAGCCGGATTGTGACTACGGACGGCAGTACCGGGGTTGCGGGAGGGGGCTGGGTGGGGTGCAGTTGGGCCGGGCTTGCTCGATGTCCTGAACGACTCGTTCCTGTCGTCGGACGTCCTGAACGAGTCGTTCAGGACATCGCAGCGGCCATCACACATGGCGAGCGGACCTGCGTGTCCGGAGTCCGGGTGCGACTTTGCCGGAGCCCCCTGCCTGGGAGTGGCGGGGGCGTCAGGCGTCGCGGCGGCGCAACACCGCCGCACCTGCCAGCAGGGCCGCCAACGCCCAGGCCGCGCAGATCACCAGCCCCACCCAGGGCGCGTAAGGCGCCACTGTCATCGTGATCGGATTCGGCCGGCCGGCCTCGACCATCGCGTTGACGCCCGCGATCCCCGGGAAATACGGCATCGCCTCGGGCCACCCCAGCGATGCCACGATCAGCGGCAGCGGTACCAGCAGCACGATCACCGACACCAGCGTTCCCGCCGCGCTGCGCAACGCCCAGCCGATTCCCGTGCACAGCAGGCCCAGCAGCGCGAAGTAGCCGCCCATGCCGGACGCCGTCGTGAAGCCCGCGTCCAGAGACGTCGGCAGGCCGTGGCCGTCCTTCACCGCTGCTGCCAGTGCCATTCCGGCACACGCGAGCAACACGCCGTACGCGAACAGCACCGGCAGCAGCACCGCCGCCTTCGCCGCGACGACCCTTGACCGCACCGGTGTCCACAGCAGCGTCGACCGGATGCCGCCGCTCGCGTACTCGCTTGTCACGAACAGCGTTGCCAGTGCGATCACCGCGAACTGGGCCAGGTAGAAGCCGCCGCCCAGGGCGATCGTGTGGGCGCCCAGCCGCTCGCCGTCGTAGCGCTGCGCGATGCCCGACAGCGTGCTGTAGCCCAGCATCAACGCCGTCCCCGTGACCACGCACCACCACGTTGCCCGGACCGACCAGAACTTCGTCCACTCCGCGGCCACCGCTCCGGACAGGCCGCCCCGCGTTTCCACCGATGCGGTCATGCCGAAACCCCGTATTCCACCGAAGAAGCCGTCAGTTCCATGTACGCCTGCTCGAGCGACGCCGTCCGCTCGGTGAGGCCGTGCACGCGGATGCCCAGTTCGTGCACCAGGTCGCCGACGCGGGTGACTTCGAGGCCGTCCACCAGCAGCTCGCCCGGCTCACCCGGGTGCGTCAGTCCGCCCTCCGCGCGCAACCGCGTGTCCAATGCGGAACGTTCGCCGTCGGCCGGGACCCGCACCGAGACCGTCGTGCGGGAATTGCCCGCGATGAACTCCGCCACCGGTGCGTCGGCCAGCAGCCTGCCCTTGCCGATGACGATCAGGTGGTCCGCCGTCAGCTGCATCTCGCTCATCAGGTGGCTCGAGACGAACACCGTGCGTCCCTCGGCCGCCAGGGAGCGCATCAGCTGCCGCACCCAGCGGACGCCGTCCGGGTCGAGGCCGTTGACCGGCTCGTCGAACAGCAGCACCCCCGGGTCGCCCAACAGCGCGCCCGCGATGCCCAGCCGCTGCCCCATGCCGAGCGAAAACTGGCCGGCCCGCTTGCCCGCGACGTCGGAGAGCCCGACGGTCGCGAGCACCTCCTCGACGCGGCTCGTCGCGATCCCGTTGCTGCGTGCCATGGCCAGCAGGTGCTTCCCGGCACTGCGGCCGGGGTGCAGGGCCTTCGCGTCGAGCAGCGCGCCGACCTCGCGCAGCGGGTGCCGCAGCTCGCCGTAGCGCCGGCCGCCGACCAGGGCCTCGCCGTCCTGCGGGTGGTCGAGCCCGACCGTCATCCGCATGGTCGTCGACTTCCCGGCGCCGTTGGGCCCGAGAAACCCGGTCACCTGGCCCGGTGTGACGTCGCACGTGAGCGCGTCGACGACGGTCTTCGCCCCGTAGCGCTTCGTGAGTCTTCGAAGCGTGATCATTGTTCCTCCCGGTTTCGCCTGTCTCCGGGAGTCTGCGGTTTCCGGGGCACCGGGGGCATCGGACGACGGTCGCGGGCCGCCCCCGACTTTCGGCAGGGGTCAGGTCACCGCGTACCGCAGCAGCCGCAACCCCTCCAGCCGCACGGCTTGGGGGTAGATGGTCCGGTAGATGGCGCAGTTCGGCGAACGGACGTCGAACCGGCCGGTGGCGCGGAAGGTCGCCGCCGCGCAGCCGCCGGAACACCAGTGGCGCCACGTGCAGTCGCGGCAGCCCTGCTTGTCCTCGACGAGCAGGTTCCGGATCCCGCGCGAGTCGTCGCGGACGGCCAGCACCGGGTCCACCGTGCGGACGTCGCCGAGCGTGTCGCCGATCTCCATGTGGCACTTGGCGATCCCGCCGCGCTGGTCGATCACGACGTAGTCGTCGCCGACGCCGCAGGCGCGACGGCGGGGCGCGAGCAGCTGGCCCCGGTCCAGCACGCACCCCAGGACGCTCCACCGGGGCAGGTTCTCTTCGATCTCCGCGAAGGCCGCTTCGAGGCCCTCGAGCATCGCCTTCTCTTCGTACTGGAGGTCGGCCACGGCCGCCGAGCAGTCGTTGTCCCGGAAGAAGTTGAAGCTGAAGGTCAGGTCCCGTTCGAGGGCGAACCGGACGACCGGGCCGACCGCGTCCACGTTGCGGCTCGTGATGGTGATCGAGATGTGCGGCCGGACGCCGGCCTCGAGCAACCGGCCGACGGTGCGGAGCACGAGGTGCGACGACCCCCGCCCGCCGACCGTGGGCCGCTGGGCGTCGTGGGCCTCGCCGATGCCGTCGAGCGAGATCATCACGCCGATCCCGTGCTCGGTCAGCGCCGCCGCCAGCCGCCTGCCGATCGCGACGCCGTTGCTCAGCAGGACCGCGCTCAGCGTCAGGCCGGCCGCGTCACACTGCTCCTGCGCGTACTGGTGCAGATCCAGCAGGACGTCGGCGTTGAGGCTCGCTTCGCCGCCGGCGTATTTGAGGCGCAGCGCGGAGAAACCGTTCCGGACCGCCGAGCGGACCAGCGCGTCGACGGAATCCCGGCCGGTGTCCCGGCTCATGGCGTCGTCGGACTTGCTGACGTAGCAGTACGGGCACTTCAGGTTGCACTTGTTCGTGACGTGCAGCCAGGCCGTCAGCTGCCGGCTTTCGGCGAACCGGGGATCCGGGGGCGCGCCCGCCGGGTGCAGCAGGTCGTGCCCGAAAAGGTGACGCACCGCCGCGGCCGCCGATTCGTCGCCGAATCCCGCCGCCGCGATCCGGTCGATCTCCAGGGGCGTGGCGAAAAGGTCGAGAAGGGCGCGGCCCCGCCGGTTGACGATCAGCACCCCGCCGTTCCCGTCCGGATTGAACAACGCGGTGTGCTCGTCGTCCACCGGGCATTCCACGATCTCCCGCGCGCGCACGAGCGGGCCGCCGGGCGGCTCGGCGGCCGTCCGCACGGCACTTCCGCCGCTCGGCGGGCAGGCGCAGTCCTCGCAGCTGTGGACGAGCAGCTCGTGCGCTCCCGGAATGTCCGAACCGGACAGTGCCACAGCGCGCTGGTCGCTGGAATGCATCGCAGAACCCTCTCACTGGCCGGACGCCCCGGAACACGCGGGTGGTCTTAGTACAGTTGCTCCAGCCTCGCCAGCAAGGAGGTCGAGCGGCTCTTGGTCGACCAGTCCTCCCGCAGCCTCGCGTACCACCGGGCTTGCGTTTCGGTGTTCAGCAGCGAGAAGAGCTGGTGGAATCTTTCGAACTCGCTCGCGATGGCGGCGGCGCCGTGCGAGCCGACCCGGCGATCCGCGAGGATGCGGAAGCCCACGGAATAGTGCGTCAAAGCGTCGTCCAATGTCTCCGACGCGGTGCCGTCGAGATTGTCGTGCAGGATCAGGTGGCCCTGGAGCAGGTCCCAGCGGGCCTCGAGATCGGTGTAGTCGTATTCTTCGATCGCGCGCTCGATGTCGGCCACCCGCGACCTGATGAGGGCACGGTAGCGCGGTTCCCGGGTGCGGGTCCAGACTTCGTAGACGAGCTCCATGTACTCGATCAGGCTGGCCGAAACGAACCACCCGTCGGCGACCCTCGTGGCCTCGGCGACCGACTTGTCGAGGTAGTCGAGGCCCAGGTCGGGGTCTTCGTCGCCGAAGATCCGCCCGGCGCGGTTGAGCGCGGACGGGTACCACCTGATCGCGTAGTCGCGGCAGATCTCCAGGGAGCGCAGGATGATCTGCTTGGCCTGCGTGACCGGATCGGACAGCAGCTCGTACCCGGACTGGTGCGCCTGGAAGAGGCAGATCGCCTGCTCCTGCAGGATCATCCCGATCCACGGCCAGTTACGCAGAGTCGAGAAGCACGTCTCCGCCTGGGCATAGGATTGCCACGCCAGGGTGAACTTGCGTTCGTAGCGGTAGATCTCGCCCGAGACGCTGTAGGAAACGGCGAGCTGGTGGTCCGAACCCAGCCGCCGCCGCACGGCGATCGCGCTCTCGATCAGGTTGCGGGCGTCGTCGTACTGACCGTGCAGCGCGCGCAGGTACGCCCAGTTGGCCTGGATGGAGGCCAGTTCTTCACGGTCGGCGCGCGGACGGCCGGGGCCGACGACGGCGGCGATGACCTCGTAGGCCGCCTGGTAGTACTCGTCGGCCTGCTGCCACCGGCCGAGGTTCCTGGTGTAGTACCCGAGTTCCTTGTACGCCTGGGCCCGCCGGTGCTCCCGTTCCGGTGACGGCAGGTCGCCGGCGTACTCCAGCGCCAGGTCGAAGTGGTGCTTGGCCAGCTCGACCTCGCCCGGGATGCCCATCCAGGCGTTGCCCCGCTCGTTCGCCAGCCGGTACCGCAGGTCCGGGTCGGCCTGCTCCTCCGGCAGCCGGTCGAGCAGCGACAACGCGGCCCTGGGCTGGGCGTTGTTGGTGAGGAACTGCGCGATCCTGATCCCGATGTCGAGGTACCGCAGCGGCGTCGTGGCCAGCCATGAGCGGAACCGCTCGATGACGACCCCGACGGCGTCCTCCAGCAACGCCGTTTCCGAAGCCGGCGGCAGGAACCGCTCGAGCTCGTGGCACGCCAGCTCCTGGAAGTGCAGGTCGTGCTGGGCGGCGGCGGTGCTGAACGTCTCGAGGAACAGCTCGGTGCCGCCTTCGAAGTCGCTCAGCAGCCGGTAGTACAGCGCGGCGGTGCGGAGCTGATCGAACTCGCGTTTCCGGATGTCCAGCTCCGCGACCCGGCGGAACACGGCGTTGTCGGGGTCCTCGCCGGTGTCGAAGACGGTGGAAAGCTCGCTCACCACGGCCTCGTACTCGGCGCCGCCCAGGCTTTCGTAGGCGTCGAACGCCTTCCGCCACATCTGGTGGCGCCACGTCTCGTCCAGGTCGTGCAGCGGGATCAGCCGCAGGCACAGCTCTTCGGCGAGCGCGTCGTGCAGGGTGACGTACCGGGCGTTGGCCCGGCGGCGGATCCAGGGACGGCGGCACAGTTCCGTCCACGCCTGGTCCCAGTCCTCGACGCCTTCGGGCAACTCCTGGTCGTCCATCAGGCGGCCCCACACCCGCTGGTCGATGCTGTGGCGGACGACCGCGAGGCGTTTGATCGCCTCCGACCAGAAGTTCGCGCTGCGGTAGGGGGTGACCAGGCGGCGCCGGAAGTTCTCGCGCAGCGGCCCGTCGCACGGCCCCTCGTCGGCCATTTCCGGCGGCGGATCGCGTCGCTGCAGGTAGTCGACGGCGAGCGCGAGCCAGAGCGGGTGCCCCGCGGTCAGCTCGGCCAGCCGTTCCTTCTGCTCGCCGGTGAGCGAGTCGCCGAGCACGCTCGCGTCGAGGAAGCCGACGGCGTCGTCGTGGCCGAAGCCGTGCAGCTCCATCTCCGTCACCGGGAGCGGGTTGCGGGGGTCGTCGAGGTGCTCGCGGATGGGGTCGCGCCCGTTCCAGCCGGTCGCCGGCCGTCCCGACAGGACGAACAGGGTGGCCGGGAGCCGGCGCATCCACTGGGTGAGGGTGATCAGCAGGTAGGTGCTGCGGATCGTCTCGACGGTGTCGAGGGTGACCACCACGGTCGCGCCGGTCTTCTCGACGAAGTCCGTGTAGCACTCGACGAACAGCTCGCGCATGCGCCGGTGGTGGCTGGCGATGGTGTCCCGGCCGATCCGGCGGGCCGAGTACTGCGGCAGCTGGGACAGGTAGGTCAAGAAGGGGCCGAAGAAGTCCGAGCCGGGGTCCAGCTCTTCGGCGACCACCCGCTGCAGGTTCTCCAGCAGCCAGAACTCGGAGTCGTCGATGTCGATCGGCGTGATCCAGTGCGTGTGCCGGTCCGGGCCCCCGCGTCCGGCCAGCGCGCGGACCATCTTCGTCTTCCCCACCCCGCCGACGCCGTAGATCAGCAGGACGCCGCTGCGGCGGGTGGACCGTATGCGGGCCACCTCGGCCAGGAGCTCGGCTTCCTCCCGGCGCGGCACGTAGTCGGTGACGGGCATCGGCTGCATCAGCCACCTCCGGAGATGGTCTCGCCGAGCGTGTGGACGACGTCGTCGAACAGGCCTTCCTCGGAGCGCAGGAGTGCGGCGAACTCGCCGTCGGCGCCGAGCTTCTGGGTGACGTACCGGCTGAACTCGGCCGGGCCGAACCGTTCCGGCCTGCCGAACGCGGCCGACAGTTCGACCGTCGCGGCCAGCAGCTTCGGCCGCAGGTCCCGGTGCTCTTCCAGGCGGAGCTTCGTGGCTTCGTGCCACAGGCATTCGATCAGCACCACGCCCTGCTCGACGCCGGCGGGCGTCACCGCCCACTTCTCGTAGAACTCACGGGCCGACACGTGCACGCGGCGCCGCGCCGGGGTGTCCGGGTGGTAGTACCGGTACAGCAGCCGCCGGATGGGCGGGTTGAGGACCTGCCACAGCTCTTCCGACGGGCTCGCCAGCAGCGCGGTCCGGCTCATCGCCTCCCACAGCCCGGTCTCGTCCCAGCCGGCGGCGTGCAGCGCGTCCGCGAGTTCGACGTCGTGCTCGATGTGGTGGCGCAGGTGCGACTGCGTGAAGATGCGGTAGGGGACGATCGCCCGCAACGTCAGTTCGAGCGCCTTCTTGCGGGCGGAGAGCTGTTCCCCGCCGAACGGGAGGAGGCTGTCGGCGGCCAGCAGGTCTTCGCTGATGTACGGGCGGGCGACGGTGTCGAAGACGGCCGGGTTACCGGTTTCGCAGTCGGTGAGCCGCGTGAACGCCGTCTCCTCCGCCCACCGCAGGCCCTTGACCAGCAGGGCGGGCAGGCCCTCGCTCAGCTGGTGGAGCCCTTCGGCCCAGCGGTTCAGCCGGTCGGAGCCGAAGGTCCGCTTGAACTCGTGCAGGGCCTGCCGGACGACGCTGACGGTGAACTCGGTCAGCGGGAGCACCTGGAACAGCACCGACGAGCCGCCCGAACTGCGGAAGCCCTGCCATTCGTCCTGCCGCCGCGTCCCGACCACCACGCTCATCCGGGTCTGCTCGTTGCCGCTGTCGCCGACGAGCTTGTAGATCTCGGTCAGCTCCCGGCGCAGCCGGTGCGCGGCCGGCTGTTCCAGAAGTTCGGCGCTGTCGAGCAGGAAGAGCTGCCGGCACGAGCGGTTGCTCACGACCGCCGCGGCCCGGTAACGGTCTTCTTCGGTGAAGGCGCCGTCGGGTTCGGCGACGTCCAGGAGCTGGCACAGCACCTTGGCCCAGTCGGCGCGGTGGTCGCTGGTGAGGTTGCGCAGGTCGATCAGCCGGGCGCGCCAGTCGCCTTCCTTGAGCTCCCAGAGCAGCCGGTGCAGGAACCACGACTTCCCCATCCGCGGCGGGGAGACGACCAGCCAGAAGTCGTCCGTGCCGGTCGTGCCGAGGGTGGTGCGGATGCGCGTGAGCTCGTCGGTGCGGTTGCGGAAGACGTTCGGCGGTGTCCCGTTGGTCCCGCCTTCGGCCGGTGCCGGCCGTTCCCGTTCCAGCACGGCCAGCGCGCGGGCCAGCTTCTGCTCGTCGACCGGTTCCTTCAGGTCGACCCAGGCGTAGGTGCGCAGGAGCCCGGTCCCGTCGAACTTCGTCGGGGCGACCTCGAACACGTAGACGAACTGCCGTTTCAGCTGGGTTTCGCGGTGGAAGGCGATTTCGCGTTCCCGCCCGCACCACGTCGAGCCGAGGGCGACCGGGGAAATCAGCGCCACGAAGACGTCGGCCTTTTCGATTTCGGCCTGGATCCGTTCGATGAACCGCTCGGCCCGGTGTTCGGGATCCTCCCAGCGGAAGACTTCGGCGCCCGAGGCGCGGAGCCGTTCGGCGACCCGGCGGGCCACGCCGGCGTCCTCTTCGGCGTAGCTGAGGAAAACCCGGGTCACCGGCCCACCCCGCGCCCGCCCGACTTCGCCGTCGCCACCGTACCTCCCTCTGCCCGGGTGCCCCCGGCCCCGTGCCGCCCATCGAAGTCGCGCGGGGGGTGCTCCACGTTACCGAAGGGAACCGTTTCGATACAGACCGGTGATCCGGGTCAGCCGCGGCGGCGGGTGTGCCGGGTCGGGACGGCGGTGGCGGGGTCCTCCGGCCACGGGTGCTTCGGGTAGCGGCCGCGCAGATCGGCCCGCACCGCCGGGTAGCCACTCGTCCAGAAGGACCCGAGGTCGGCGGTGATCGCCGCCGGACGGCCGGCGGGGGAGAGCAGGTGCAGCACCACCGGGACGCCGGCGATCACCGGGGTTTCGGTCCAGCCGAAGGTTTCCTGGAGTTTCACGGCCAGGACCGGCCGGTCGCCGCGGTAGTCGACGCGGATGCGGGAGCCCGACGGGACTTCGAGCCGGTCGGGGGCGAGGTCGTCCAGCTTGGCGGCTTCCGGCCAGGGGAGGAGGGCCTTCAACGCCGTGCCCGCGTCGATGTTCGCGAGATCGGCTTTGCGGCGGGCGTCGCCGAGATCCAGCCATTTGTCCACATCGGACAGCAAGGTCGCGTCGTCCACCGCGGGCCACGGTTCGCCGAGCGCGCGGTGGAGGAACGCCATGCGCTCCCGGAGGCGGGTCGCGGTTTCGCTCCACTTGAGGAGGCCGAGGCCGTTCTCGCGGAGGCCGGTCACGAGAGCTCCGCGGACGTCGGCGTCCTTGAGGGGCTTCTCGGACAGGGTGATGGCGCCGAGCCTGCGGACGCGCCGCGCGACGACGTCGCCGTCCCAGGTGACTTCGTCCACTTCGGACAGAAGGGTGGGTGCGGCCCGGGTGGCCAGGCGTTCGTCGGCGGCCGCGGCGAGGCGGATGGTGCCGTGCGCGCGGCCGGGATCGCGGGTGGCTTCGGCGATCGCCAGCCACCCGGCGTCGAGGCCGCTGCCGGGCGGGAGTTCGGCCGCGGTGCCGCCGGCCATGAGGTAGACGGGAGCACCGCCCGGACGGCGCCGGGCGAGCCGTTCGGGGTGCGCGAGGGCGACGACCAGCGCGGGATCCGGCCGACGGTCCCCTGCGCCGCCCCGATGGTCCGTGAAGGCCTCCTTACCGGCTGTAAGAGCCGGTAAGGAGGCCTTCACGGCGCTTGCTCCGGCACGGTGGCCGGAGATCAAGGATTCCAAGCGCCGTACTTCGCGTTTCCAGCGGCGGGCGGCCTCGTCTCCCGCCGAGCGCAGGCGGCGCAGCTCCGCCTCCACGTCGGTCAGCGTGCCGCCCGTGTCCAGCAGCGCCACCACTTCCGCCGCGTTGCGGGCGCCGACTTCCGCCGCACCGTCCAGCAGGGCGCGGGCCAGCCGCGGGTGCAGGCCCAGCTCGGCCATGCGTCGTCCGCGCGGGGTGACCGCGCCCGAAGCGTCCGTCGCGCCGAGCGTCGCCAGCAACGCCCGCCCCGCCGCCAGCGCGCCCTCGCCCGGCGGGTCCCACCAGGTCAGGCCGCTGCCGTCGGGGGTCGACCAGCACGCCAGCTCCAACGCCAGCCGGGCCAGTTCGGCCGTGCGGATCTCCGGCTCGGGGTACGCCGGCAACGTCGCCTGCTCGTGCTCCGCCCAGCAGCGGTACGCCCGCCCGGGCGCCTCGCGGCCCGCGCGGCCCGCGCGTTGCGCGGCCACCGCCGCCGACACCCGGACCGTGGCCAGGCCGGGCAGCCCGCGCCGGTGGTCGACCCGCGGCACGCGCGCCAGCCCCGAATCCACCACCGCGCGCACGCCCGGCACCGTCAGGCTCGACTCGGCCACCGCCGTCGCCAGCACCACCCGGCGCCGGTCACGCGGCCGCAGCGCGTCGTCCTGGTGCGCCGCCGACAGCCTCCCGTGCAGCGGCAAGACGTCTACAGTGTCCAATTCGGACAGTCGCAACAGTCCCGCTGTCCGGGCGATCTCCCCGGCGCCGGGCAGGAAGGCGAGGACATCGCCGTCGCCCGAGGACAACGCCGTCCGCACCGTCCTCGCGACGCACGCCTCGACGCGCTCGCCGCGCGCAGGGGGGACGTAGGAGAACTCCACCGGGTAGGTCCGCGCCGATGCCGTGACGACGGGGGCGTCGCCGAGCAGGGCCGCGAGCCGGCCGGACGCGACCGTCGCCGACGTCGCCAGCAGCCGGAGGTCCTCGCGCAGCCCGGCGCGGACGTCGAGGAGCAGCGCGAGCAGCAGGTCCGCGTCCAGGTGCCGCTCGTGGCACTCGTCGAGCAGGACCGTCGAGACGCCGGGCAGCTCCGGGTCGCCCTGGACGCGCCGCACCAGCAGCCCCGACGTCACGACCTCGATCCGGGTCCGCGCGGACACCTTGCGGTCGCCGCGCACGGCGTAGCCGACCGTCTCGCCGACCGGTTCACCCAGCAACGCGGCCATCCGCGCCGCCGCGGCCCGCGCCGCCAGCCGCCGCGGCTCGGCGACGACCACGCGGCCCCCGGTGGAAGCCAGCGCGAGCGGGACCAGCGTCGTCTTCCCCGTGCCGGGCGGCGCGACGAGCACCGCGGCGCCGTGCGCGTCGAGCGCGGCGACGACGTCGGGCAGCACGGACCGGACCGGCAGGTCGGGGAGCTTCACTTCTGGGTGACCTCGGGAGGTGGGGGCAGCTGGTAGCCGGACGGGCCGATGTTCGCGTTGAGCGAGCGCAGCCATTCGCCGGAGGAGACCATCTTCCGGATCGCGTCGTCGACCGCGGACACACCCTGGGTGTCGCCCTTGCGCAGGCCGATGCCGTAGTTCTCCTTCGAGAACGGCTTCCCGACGAGCTTCAGCAGCTCGGGGTCGCGCGCGACGTAGCCGGCCAGGATGACCGCGTCCGTGGTGACCGCGTCGATCTGCCCGGCGAGCAGCGCGGTCACGCAGTCGGAGTACCGCGGGTACTCGACCAGCTGGACGGCCTGGGCGAACCTGTCCTTCACCTGCTGGGCCGGCGTCGAGCCGGTGACCGAGCACAGCCGCCGCCCGTTGAGCGCCTCCGGGCCGCTGATGTCGGCCGACGTCCGCCGCACCAGCAGGTCCTGGCCCGTGGTGAAGTACGGCCCGGCGAACGACACGAGCTGCTTGCGCTTGTCGGTGATCGAGTACGTCGCCACGACCAGGTCGACCGCGCCGGAGGTGAGATCCGTCTCGCGCGTCGCCGACGTCGTCTCGCGCCAGGTGATGTCGTTCGCCGGGACGCCGAGTTCCGAAGCGACGAAAGTGGCGACATCGACGTCGAACCCGACGAACCGGCCGTCCACGGTGTGCTCCGAGAGCCCCGGCGCGTCGAACCGGATGCCGATGGTCAGGTGATCCGAGGCACTCGCCCGGGCGACCACCGAATCGGTGGGCGAGACGTGGCCCGGCCCGCACGCCGACGCCGTGACCAGGAGCAACGTCGAGCCGAGGAGCGCGCGCCACCGCATCCAGCCGCTCCCTCCGCCGCCGTCCTGCTTCACGAAGTTCTCAGGTCCTCCCGTTAGCCTAAGTGCGTGGTGCGACCGTCCCAACCCGTGCTGAACACCGTCGGCACGCTCGCCCGGCTCGGGCTGGCGGCCGTCTGGCTCGTTTCCGGTGCGCTCAAGCTGGCGGATCCCGGGCAGACGCTGATCGCCGTGCAGGCGTACGACGTGCTGCCGGACGCGCTCGCGAACGTGGTGGCCATCGCGCTGCCGCTCGTCGAACTCGTGCTCGGGCTGTTCCTGCTCGCGGGCCTGGCGACCCGGTGGGCCGCCGGTGCCGCGCTGGGGCTGCTGCTCGTGCTCATCGCCGGGATCGCCCAGTCGTGGGCCCGCGGCCTGAGCATCGACTGCGGGTGCTTCGGCGGCGGCGGCCGGGTGGCGGCGGGGCAGACGGAGTACCCGCAGGAGATCCTCCGCGACACGGGGTTCGCGCTGCTGGCCGCGTGGCTGCTGGCGCGGCCGCGCACCTGGCTGTCGGTCGACGGCTGGCTGGCGCGAGGTCGCGGGAACCGGGGGGAGCCCGAGCCCGACTACTCGGGTATCGCGGAAGGGAACTGATACACAGTGGGTGGAGCTGAGCGGACCGCTCGGAAGCGTCGTCAGGCGGCACAGGCCGGCCCGAAGGTGGTCGCGCAGGCCAGGGGGGCATCCGGCGACCGGCGGAAGTGGATCATCGGGATCGGCGCCGTGGTCGTCGTGGCCGCGCTGGTCATCGGCGGCGTGATCTGGACGATCGCGGACCGGAACAAGACCGAGGGAAAGATCATCAACCCCGGCGAGACGACGAGCGCGCTGACGGGCGATGTCACCCAGAAGCGTGACGGCGTGGTCGTCACCGTGGGCAAGCCCGGCGCCAAGGCCTCGATCGACGTCTACGCGGACTTCCTCTGCCCGATCTGCGGGGAGTTCGAGAAGCAGTACAAGACCGACATCGAGCAGGCGATCAACGACGGCAAGCTGCAGGTCCGCTACCACATGGTGCCGCTGCTCAACCAGAAATCGAGCCCGCCGGGCTACTCGCTCGACTCGGCGAACGCGGCGCTGGCCGCGGCCGACGCCGGCAAGTTCCTCCAGTTCCACGACGCGCTGTTCGCCAACCAGCCCGAAGAGGGCAAGCGCGGCTACGACAAGACGCAGCTGATCGAGCTCGGCAAGAACGTCGGCATCACCGACCCGGCGTTCGCCCAGACGGTCAACGCCGGCACCTACGACCAGCAGATCAACACGGCGTTCCAGCAGATCGAGAACGACCCGAAGCTGGCGCAGGACTTCGGCGGCGGGCAGAGCGGCTTCGGCACGCCGACGGTCACCGCGAACGGCGCGATCGTGTCCTGGCAGGATCCGAACTGGCTCAAGAAGGTCACCGGCTGACTCCGGGCAATTCGCCCACCCGGGTACGGACCGTCGACTAGGCTGATCCCGCACGACATCTCTTCGGGGGTCCGGGTGGCGGAGCCCCCGGCCCGGGCGGAGCCCGGATGTCACAGGGAACCGGGGGTGCCGCGCGCACGTCGCACCCCCGGTGACAGGGAGGGCCAGTGGACGGTTCGCATTCGGGGTTTCACGTCGACGACGGCGCGTACACGCGCTACGCGCGCGAAGTCGACCCGCTCGGTGAAGACGTCAAGGGTGCGGCCGAAAAGCACGTCGGCCCGCACGTGACGCTCGGCGGCCACGGCTTCTCGGAAATGGGCGGCGAGTCCGGCTTCTCCGGGGCCTACAGCGGCCGGATGCGGGCGCTGCGGGAGAAGATGCACCGCGTCGGCGGCGGCTGGCGGCAGGTCGGCGAAGCCGCCCGGCAGACCGACCGCAACTACGCGGCCGTCGAAGCCGAGCACGGCGACGTCCTCCGCAGACTCGGCGGCGACGCGTGACCGAGCACACCGACCTGCTCGTCCGGCACGGCCTGGACACCACGAACCAGTTCGCGCAGAAGCTGCGCCACGACCCGGTCGCGATCACCGGCGCGCGGGACGCCCACGTCGCCCTGCAGACGTCGGTGGGCCGCACCCGTGACGTCGCGTCGGAGCAGCGCGTTTCGCTGGCCTCGGCGAGTTCGGGCTCGACGACCGACCGCGCCACCGCGACGTCGCAGAGCCTGGAGAAGGAGGTCCAGGACCTCCTCGACGAGAGCGCCGAGATCGAGAAGGCCGTCACCGAAGCGGCCGAGACGCTGCACGTCGGCGAGATCAAGAACGACCAGGTCCGCGACCAGATCATCAAGGAGATCTCGGCGTCGATGAAGGCGCTGGAAGCGGTGAAGACCATCCAGCCGCTGGAAAGCCGCGCGGCCGCGTCGCGCGACATCCTGCTGAAGCTGCAGACGAAGATCGGGCAGCTGACCGGGCAGGCCGCGACGTTCAGCGAGCAGACGATCAACCAGCTCACCGACATCGGCAACCAGCTCGGCGGGGAGCAGGCGACGTCGGCGTCTTCGGCCGCTTCCGCGACGAAGGTCGGTTCGTCGTTCAACAGCGACAGCGGCTACTCCGGCGGCGGCTCCGAGGGTTCCCACGGCGGTGGCGGGGGAGGCGGCGGCGGCGGTGGCACCGTGCACAAGCCGCGGTTGCCGGTCGCGATCCCGCCGCAGCCCGGTTCCGGCGTCGCGATCAACCTGCCCGGCGGCAAGCAGGTCATGGCGCCGAACGAGACCGCGGCGAAGGCCGTGCGGGCGGCGTTGTCGCAGCTCGGCGTGCCGTACGTCTGGGGCGGCACCGCGCGGGGAGTCGGCCTCGACTGCAGCGGGCTGACGATGACGTCGTACCAGGACGCGGGGCTGCAGCTGCCGCGGACGGCGGCGCAGCAGACGGTCGGGGCCGAGGTGCCGTCGATCGACCAGCTGCTGCCGGGCGATCTGGTCGTCTGGTCCGGGCACGTGGCGATGGTGATCGGCGACGGCCAGATGATCGAGGCGGGCGACCCGGTGCAGATCAGCAAGATCCGCACCACGAACGCGGGACAGTCGTTCATCGGCTTCTACCGCCCGACGGGGTGATTCCTTTGGCGGACATCGACATCGAGCTGGCTTCCGCCCGCATCGCCGAGCAGGCCTCGCGGGCGGGCGAGGAGGTCTCGGCGCGCCTGGCCCGGTCCGGTCCGGTGGTGGGCAAGGCGTCGTCCGACGGCATCGAAGTCCAGGTGGCACCCGGCGGATTGCTGACGGGGCTCACCATCCACCGCTCGGCGCTGCGGCACGGGTCGGCGGTGCTCGCCGACCGGATCTTCGAGCTGGCCCAGCGCGCGACCCGGCGCGCGGGTGACCGGATGTACCACGCGCTGTCGTCCGTTGTGGACGCTTCACAGCTGGAGACCCTCGGCTACGAACCGATTCCGGACGACGACCCGGACGCCGAGACCTACGCGTACGGAGAGGGACCGCGGTGATCACGACGCGTCAGCTGATCGCCCAGGCCCGGGCCCGCGAAGAGGCGATGGCGAAGGTGGACTCGCTGCTGGCGTCGGCGTCCGGCACGGCCCACGACATCGACGGCCAGGTCGAGGTCACCGTCGACGCCCGCGGCAAGCTGCTGCGCCTGTGGCTGGCCCCGACGGCGGTGAACCTCGGCGACCGCCTGGGCACGCTGGTGGTGGAGATCGCCCAGGCGGCCATGCGCGAGGCGACCCAGGACGGCTACAACAAGGTCGCCCTGCTGCTCGGCGAGGACATGACGTACCTGATCGAGCGGATGACGGGAGTGCCGGCGCCGGCGCGGGCCGAGGACGACGACCCGGGCATGACGGTCGAAGAGTTCCAGCGGCTGCGGGCCGAGCGGCTGGGTGCGGCGACGCCCCTGGCGGCCGAGCGTTCTCCCGCGCCTTCTCCCGAGGACGAGGACGCGTACTGGGAGTCGTTCGACCCGGCCTCGCTGCGCTCGGATCGTTAGGCGACCCCGGCCGTGAACTCGGCGAAGAGGCGGCCCGCGGCGGGCGAGGTGAACTGACGCTCCAGTTCCGCGCGGGCGACCCGCTTGCGGAACTCCCCCGCGTAGGAGGCGTCACCGGCGTCGTGCATGAGGTCGGTGATCCACGCCGCGAACGCCTGGTAGTTCCAGACATGGCTCAGGCACGTTTCGGAATAGCTCTCGAGCACGCTCGGATCGTCCTCCTTCACCTGCCGGAGGATGCCGCGCGCGAAGACCTCGGCGTCGAAGAGGGCGAGGTGGATTCCCTTGGCGCTCATCGGCGGAACGATGTGCGCCGCGTCCCCGAGCAGGTGGAGCCGGCCGTGCTGCATCGGGCTGTGGACCACGTTCCGCAGCGGCACCAGCCGCTTGTCGGCGATCCGGCCGGGCGCGACCGGCCGGCCGAACCGGGCCTCCAGCTCGCTCCAGACGCGCTCGTCCGGCCAGCGCGCGAGGTCGTCGTCGAGCGCGCACTGGAGGTAGAGCCGGCTGGCGTGCGCGCCGCGGGGGATCATCCCCGCGAGGCCGCGGGCGTGGATCGCCATGCCGCTGGGGTTCGTGGGCACCTCGGCCAGGACGCTCAGCCAGGCGTAGCCGTATTCGCGCGAGTACCGGGTGAGGACGCCGGCCGGGAAGGCGGTCCGGCTGACCCCGCGGTCGCCGTCGCAGCCGGCGACGAAGTCGGCGGTGAGGACCCGGTCCCCGTACCGCACGACGGGGTGCTCGAGGTTCCCCAGGGTGATGCCGTCGGCCTCGAACCGGAGGTCGCCGCCGGCGCGCAGGAAGACGTCCGTGAGGTTGCGGACGAGGACCTGCTGGGGCAGGAAGAGGCTGTCGCCGGCGTCGTCGGCGAAGTCGATCGGCAGCTCCTCGCCGTCGAGGAAGAAGCCGCCCTCGACCTCGGTCGAAGCGTCGTGGGCCAGCACCTCTTCGAGCCCCTGCTCGCGGAACATCCGGACGCCGCGGCTGTCGAGGGTCCCGGCTCGCTGGCGCTGTTCGACGTGCTCCCGGGGGTACTTCTCGAGGACGACGCAGTCGATTCCGTTGCGCAGCAGGATGTTCCCGAGGGTGAGCCCGGCGACCCCGGCTCCGATGACGATGACGGTGGTGTGTTCGGCCATGGCTCCACTGTGGACCCGGCAGTGTTCGCCACCAACCGGTGACCGGACAGCGGGTACCGGAAACCCGCCAATTTACCGCAGCCCGGCCTGGTACCGGCCCGGCGTCAGGCCGACGACCTCGGTGAAGGCGTCGATGAAGCTCGACGGGTTGGACCACCCGCACGCCATCGCGGTGTCGGTGACGGACCGGCCCTCGGTCAGGTGGACCAGGGCGTGGTGGACGCGCAGGATGGTCCGCCAGCGGAGGAAGCTCATGCCGAGTTCGGCCTGGAAGAGGCGGTTGAGGGTGCGTTCGCTCGCCCCGGCCGCCCGGCCCAGTTCGGCCAGCGTCGTGGCCCGCGCGGGCTCGGCGTGCAGGAGATCGGTGACGGCGCGCAGCCGGTCGTCGCGGGGTTCGGGCAGGTGCAGGGCCTGTTCGGGCGGCCCGGCGAGCTCGTCGATCACGACGGCGCGCAGCCGCCGGTGGGCGCCGGGCCGGCTCTCCTTCGGGCCGGTCAGCGCCAGGAGCGCCTCGCGCAGGAGCGGGCTCACCCCGAACACGCAGGGGTGGGCGGCGAGCTCGCCGCACAGGTCGGCCGGGATGACGACGAGCCGGAAGTCGGTCCGGCCGTAGCAGCGGTGGGAGTGGTCGAACCCGGGTGGCGTCCAGGTGACCCGGTCGGCCGGCGCGACCCAGGTCCCGAGCGCGGTGGTCGTGGCGAAGCCGCCGGTGGCCGCGTACACCAGCTGGCCGTCGGCGTGGCGGTGGGTGCCGAGGTGGAACCCGGGCGGCAGCCAGCCCTTTCCTTCCGGTGTGTCCGGCATCGATCGCCAGCCTACCGGGGTCCCGGTGAGCGGCACCCGAGTTCCCGCAGAGGTCTGGACCAGCTGCCTGATGTTGTGTCTTAATCCAAGGCGTGAATTTTCGACGGAGACTCGGCATCGGCGCGCTGGCCGCGGGGTTGCTGCCGGCCCCGGAGACACCGGTGACCTGGATGCGCAGCGCCGATCAGCAGCCGATCAACGCCGGTGACGGCAAGCCCGCGCTGTTCCCGTTCGGCTTCGGCCTGCGGTACCCGCACCGCCCCTGGTGATCTCCGTCCCCATCCGAAAGGTTCGCACATGAGACTCCGCCGTCCGCTGATCCGGATCCTGGCCTTCTTCGCCGCGTGCCTGGGGCTTTCGCTGGGAGCCCCGCCCGTGCAGGCCGCGACGCCGTTCAAGGTGCTCGCGTTCTACAGCGGCACTTACGACGCCGCACACATCAGCTTCGAGAAGGAGGCCAACGTCTGGTTCGCGCAGCAGGCGGCGGCCAACGGCTACACCTACTCGTCGACGACCGACTGGAACCGGCTGACGAGCATCACCAAGGCCACCGCCGACGTCGTGCTGTTCTTCGACGACCAGCCGCAGTCGGCCGCGCAGTTCCAGGGCTTCCAGAGCTACATGCAGGCCGGCGGCGGGTTCTTCGGCTTCCACGTCACGGCCTACAACGACAGCTCGACGCCGTCCTACGCGAACTGGTTCCACAACGACTTCCTCGGCACCGGCCGGTTCACGTCGAACACGTGGGGCCCGACGCCGGAGACGCTGAAGATCGAGAACCGCACGCACCCGTCGACGGCGAACCTGCCGGCGACGATCCGCTCGTCGACGTCGGAGTGGTACGCCTGGCAGAACGACCTGCGCCAGAACGGCAACATCACCATCCTGGCGTCGATGGACTCCTCGACGTTCCCGATCGGCACCGACCCGAACCAGACCTGGTACAGCGGCTACTACCCGATCGCGTGGACGAACAAGAACTACAAGATGCTGTACGCCAACTTCGGCCACAACGCGATGAACTACCAGACGAACACGGCGCTGTCGTCGACGTTCGAGAGCGCCGACCAGAACCGGTTCGTGCTCGACGGCCTGAAGTGGCTCGGCGGCGGCTCGACCGGGCCGACCGACCCGGGCACGATCGACCCGTCGGCCTGGTACGCGGTGACGAACAAGGCGTCCGGCAAGTGCGTCGACGCCCGCGCGGCCGGCAGCGCCGACGGCACGGTGATCCAGCAGTACACCTGCAACGGCACGACGGCCCAGCAGTACCAGTTCGCCCCGACGAGCGGCGGCTACGACCGGATAAACAACCACACGAACGCGGCCGAGGTCATCGACGTCACGGACGTCTCGACCGCGGACAACGCCGGCTTGCAGCTGTGGTCCTACAGCGGCGGTGGCAACCAGCAGTGGCAGCCGGTCTCCGAGGGCGGCGGCTACTACCACTTCGTCGCCCGCCACAGCGGCAAGTGCCTGACCGTACCGGGTTCTTCCACCGCGGACAGCGTCCAGCTGGTCCAGGCGACCTGCAGCGGCAGCGCGGCTCAGTCGTTCAAGGTCGCCTAACCCTCCTGACGGATGCCGGACGCCGTGCCGTTGTGTCATCGTGGATGCGGCGGGACGGAAGGGGGCTGCGGTGGTGTTCATGGCCGGCAGGCGGCAGCTCCCGGTCCGCGTCTCCTTCAGCGCCCTGCTGCGGGTCACCGACGACGATCGGTACGTCCTGTTCGACTCGCCCAAACGACCCGGCTCCTACGGGCCGCCGGGCGGGGTCGTCAAGGTGCACCCGCCCGCGTCCGGGCTCCTCGAATCCTGGAGCTTCCGGCCCGAACGCACGAACGCGGGCGCCGAGAAGATGAAGGCCGACCTCCGCGGGATCCTGCCCGCCGGTTCGCTGCGCTCGTTCCAGGCCTGGTTCGCCACCGGCACCTATCGCGAGACCGCGGCGGAATGCCTGCGCCGGGAGCTGCGCGAAGAACTGTCCGAAGTCGGTCTGGGAGCGCTCGAGCCCCTCACCCGCACGCTCGCCTTCACCCCGGTGCGGACCGTGCTGGAAGGGCCGGACGCGGTGACCGGGAAGCCGTACCTGCAGCTGCGGAGTTTCGAGGTCCACGACCTGGCGATGCTGGACCCCGGCGCGGTGCGGCTCCGCCGGGAGCTGGCCGCGGCCGGCCACGACGCCGGCCACACCGGGGTGATCTGCGCGAACTTCGGCGACATCGCCCACGGCCGCCTCGGCCGGGCGCTCATCGCGCCGCAGAGCGCGTTCGTCGCCGGTCCGGTGCGGCTCGCCGCGGACCTCCCGCCGGTCCGGTGACCGGCCCCGGCACGGTGCCGGTCACCGGCCCCGGCGGCCGGCGGTTCGGCGAAGTCCGGTTCGAGCCACCCCAGGCAAGTGCCGCCGACGTCGCCTCCGAGCCGCCGCCCGGGACGGCGTTCCTGGAGTTCCGCACGGGGTTCGCGGTGGACGCGGCGAGCGCGCCCTTCGTGGCGGCGCACCTGGTCGCGGGGTTCGACGACCCCCGCGTCCGCGTGTGGGAAGCGGCGGGCGCGGACCGGCCGATGGCGATCGGCGAGCTGCCCGAAGGCTGCGGCTGGCTGCTCGGCGATCCGCTCGGGCACGAGCCGATCGAACCGGCCGGGGAAGCACGGGCGGTGCTGTGCGCGCCGGCGGACCTGACGGCGGTGACCGGCTTCCTCCGGCTGGACGGCACGGTGCTGGCCGGCCGGGGACGTCCTCGGCGCAGCCACGGCGGCTGCCCGCCCGTGCGGTTCGCGGTGGGCCCGCCCGAAGGCTGGTCCCGGACGGCGTCCCCGCCGGTGAGCCCGCCCCGGCCGGTGAGCCCGCGGCCACCGGCCGTCCGGTTGTGCGTCGCCGTGGACACCGAGTCCTACAGCAGGTTCAGCACCGGCGAGGCCGCCCGCACCCAGCAGCGGCTCGTCGCCGTGCTCGCGCGCGCCCGTCGGCAGGCGGGCCTGCGGGAACCGGACGTCGACCTGCAGGAGTCCGGCGACGGGCAGTTCGCGATCCTGCCGGCGGGCGTCGACGAGTCCGACGTGATCCCGCGGCTCGTCTCGGCCATCCGGGCCGAGCTCGCCGTGACCAACGCGGACCTCAACGCGCACGCCCGGCTGCGGCTGCGCGTCGCCCTGCACCGCGGGCACGTCGCCGCGGGGGTCAACGGCTGGCTCGGCGGCGCGACCATCGCCGTGCACCGCCTGCTGGACAGCGCCCCGGTCCGCGCCGCGCTGGCCCGCGAGCCCGACGCGGATTTCGCGCTCATCGTTTCCGACGTGCTCTACACCGACATCATCGCCGACGGGTACGGCTCGCTCGACGCCGCCGAGTTCGCGCCCGCCGACGTCGTGATCCCGCAGAAGAACTTCGCCGAACGCGCCTGGGTCTACGTGCCGCGAAGCTGAGCGGTCAGAGCCTGCGGAACAGGACCGGCACGTCGGCGCCGCGCCCGTTGCTCTCGCCGGCCACCATCGCCGCCCGGCCGAACCGGAACGCCGGTTCGATCGCCCGCCCGGCCACCAGCGCCTGGTAGAAACCCACGCTGAAGTCCATGGCGGACCGGTCGCCGATCCAGCTGCGCATGCCGATCACGTAGCTGATGTGCTCGGCCAGCGCCTGCGCCAGATCATCGCTATAGCACGCGTTGACGATCACGCACTCGACGCTGTCGGACACCTCCTTGAACAACGCGGCGATCCCTGCGGTGGAGAGCAGCCTCCGCCCCCCGTCCTCGGTCTCGGCGACGAACCGCCCGTCCTCGGCCCCGTGCCCGGACAGGTGGACGATCCGCGGCGAGAAGTCGAGCAGCGCCTGGGTCAGGTCCCTGGCCCGCAGCGCGCCGTGCTCGGCCAGTTCGAAGCGGTCGCGCTCGAACCCGAGCCGCAGGGTCTGCTTGATGTCCCGCACCTCGGCCGCGAGCCTGAGGTGCTCGGCGTCGGAGGGATTCGCGGCCAGGTAGAGGATCCGCACCTGATCCGGGTTCGCCGTGACCGTCTCGCCGACCTGCACCGAGAGCTTCTTCGCGTTCTCCGTCCGCTGGGCCGTGCCGTCGACGCACACCGCGCTGAGGTGGACCGGCACTTCGCGGCCGGCTTCCCGGGCCAGCACGTGGAACGCGAACGACTCGCTTTCGCCCGGCTGCAGGCAGCCGAGATCGGCGGAGACCCCGGTGGGGTCCATCACGAACGGTCCCTGCAGGCTCAGCCGGCCCCAGCTGATCGGGGTCGGGCCGGTGTTGGTCACGCTCCCGCGCAGCGTGTCCCAGACGCCGTGGGCCAGCACCGGCGTCGACAACGTGATGTCGAACTGCGGCGCCGGCACTTTGACGTCCTCCACGGCGGCGGCCACCGCCAGCGGCGAACTGAAGTCCGAAACCCGGAACGCCGCCCCGCGGTGGTCGCGGAAGGAGAAGTTGGTGCTGGTCGCTTCCCAGCTGCCGGCCTGCCGTGGGCGGACGCGGACGACCGCGGTACAGCTTTCACCCGGCGCCAGCCGTGCTGCCTCCAGGGCCCGGCTGCCCCGCACCGCGGGGACCTGGGGCGGCAGCCGGAGCGTGAAGACGATGTTCGTGCAGGTTCCGTCGCCGTTGTTGGTCAGGCGGACGGTGATATCGGCCGGCCGGCCGACGTTCAGCCGGCCGGCCAGCACCTCGGCCTTGATCATTTCGGCAGCCCTTCGAGCAGCGTGGCCCGCCCGTGGTGCGCGGTGAGGCAGCTTTTGCAGTGCACTGCGAAACCCGCCGGGGCCACACCGAACCCTTCGGGCGGCACCACATCCGTGAGCCGCGCCGGGGCGAAGGCATCGTCCAGCGCGACGACCATCTGGTCCTTGCGGCACAGCGGTTTGCCGCAGTGGTGGCAGACGGCGTCGATCACGACGCCGTCCTGGTCGTCTTCCCGTTCGCTGCAGTCACTGCATTCCCACGCCATTTCACTTCTCCCCGTCCCACGGGCCGTCCGCCCGGTTCAGCTCGGCCATCTCTTGTTCGATCTCCGCGTCGAACTGCCGGAACAGCTCTTCCGAGATCCGGCCCTCCGCGACGGCGGCCTGGAAGTCACGCCGTCGCCGCCGAAGCTCCTGGAGCGCCTTCGCCCGGTCGTCGTCCCTCGGCCCGGCATGGCGGGACCGGTGCCCGCGGTCGCCGCCGCGCCCGGCCGGTTCGGGCCGCTTCCGCTCTTTCAGCGTGTCGGAGACGATGTCCTGCAGCCCGTACCAGACGGACTCGATGCGTTCCTCCATCTCCGAGCTGGCGAAGGCACCCTTGACCGACAACCGGACCTTGCTGTTGCCCGATTCCGCGTGGATGTCGCCGCCGTAGATCTCTTCGCCGGCCAGCCCGACGTAGAAGTCGACCGGGTAGACGCCTTCGTAGAGCCGGCCACCGATGTCCCACGCCCGGTTCAGCGCGTTGGCCCGGTCGCCGTTGCGCGGCGCGTGCCCGATGACCCACTTGACGTAGTAGCCGCTGTTGCTCATCGCGTCCGTCAGGGCGATCAGCGTCTCGTGGTCCGGGATCACCCCGGGGTACTCGTGGCTTTCCGGGCGGACCAGGAGATCGTCCTTCTTCTGGTCGGGCACCACGCGGACGTCCTGGTACCGCACGCCACTGAGGCTGAGCGAGACGCCGGCGGTGACCTCGGTCTTCACCTCGCCGTCGCGGCCGCCCTTCCGGCGCCCGCCCATCGGGTGGTAGAAGTCGACCCCTTCGAGCCCGGACAGCGCTCCCTTGAAGGAAACCACGAGCGAGCCGGTGATCACGTCGGTGAGCTGGATCCGGTCCTCGAACCGGACGGCGAGGGTCAGCCGGTGGTCCGTCCGAGCCCCCAGCGGCAGCTGCTTCCACTCGATCATCCGGCCGCCGGTGACCGGGTCGGCCTGACCGCCGATGGTCGCGCTCTCGGAGAGGAACTCGACGTTGCCCCAGGAGGTCGGGACGTAGAGGGTCAGCCGTTCGACCTTGTCCGCCTCCAGGCTCGCCTCCTCCGACGGCCAGTTGCCCAGCCACTGCAGGTCCAGCTGCAGGGCTCGCTGGTCGGATTCGGGAACCAGGGACGGGGTCAGCCACAGCGGGAAGGCGTCGACCTCCAGGCCGCTGGTGAGCCGGTGCTTCAAGTCGAGCTGCCACTTCGCGCCGGCCCGGCTTTCCGGTGAGGCGAGGAACGCGTGCTCGTGGACCAGGCCCGTCAGCGGCAGCACCGGCGGCGTGAGCGCCCGGTCGGCGAACTCCAGCCCGGCCCGGCCGCGCAGGACCGCGTACCCGGCCGAGAACTCGACGTCCTGGGCGGGGTCGAGCCGGTACTTCGTGCGGTAGTCGCGCAGGCGGTCCTGGTCCGGGCGGCCGAAGGTCATGTCCAGCGTGATGCCGCCCTCGACCGGGGTGACCGAGCTGTAGTAGGTGCCCTTCTCGTCCAGCACGAGGTTGCCCTGCACGAGTTCCCGCACGTGGACCGAATCGATGCTCGGCACCACCGGCAGCTTGGGGCGGTTCGCGAACGCCACGGCGGTCCGGCGGTGGTCCTCGAACCAGGCCAGGCCGCCGCCGGCGAGACCGCCCAGGAACAGCACCAGCCCGACGGCCACCGAAGCGAACATCAGCAGCACACCCAGGCCGGCCACGGCCGCCGCGACGAAGACGTACTTGCGGATCGACGGCTTCACGACGTGGAGGTGGTCGGCGCAGTGCTGTGGCTCGGCCTTCTGGAACCCGAGGCCGTCGAACTCGCTGGTGACGACCTGGCCCGAGCGGTGTTCCTTGCACAGCGGGCGGCCACAGTGGTGGCACAGTGCCGCTATTTCCGGTGACCCGCAGCGGTGGCACCGGGCCTGCGGGGCCCGCGACCGGATCTTGATCGACATCTGTCCGTCTCCCTCTCGTGGCGGGTCAGTGCGTGGCGCGGATGCGGGCGAAGCGGTCCCGGATGACGGCGTGCAGTGCGTTCATCTCGCGGGTGATCGCCCCGCTCGTCCGCGGCAGCGCGCCGTACATGAACAACCTGAGCTCGCCACTCGGGAAGGTGGTGGTGAAAGTCTGGCCGCCGCGGCGGATCTGCCGTTCGGTCTCGTGCCGGCTCCCTTCGACGTAGAGCTGCAGCAGCATCTTCTCGGGCCCTTCCGGGCGCTCGGCCGTGCCCGCCCACTGCCGCCTCGTCCCGTCGTCCGAGATCGGCCGGAAGTGCACGGTGAAGCCCCTCGTGCGCAGGGCGTTCTCGATGTCGGCGACGCGCGCGTCCTCGGGGATCACCTCGTCGAAGTACAGGTGCTGGTGCGGTTTGAGGGTGCGCCGCGCGAAGGCGTCGTCGAGGATCAGGTGGATCCGCGAATCGACCCAGCTGACCTCTTCGTGGCCGTCGCTCTCGGCTCGGCGGCCCGTGCCGTCGAACAGCCGGGTCCGCATGCCCGAAAGCAGGTAGCCCGGGATCTTCACCTCCACCCGGCCGTCCAGGCTCGGCTGCTGGTACAGCTCACCGGGCTGTTCGATCACCAGCGCCATCCCCTCGCTGACGAACTCGAGCTCGTCCTCCCGGCCGGCGGTCTCCCGGACCCGCCGCATCGGGATGTCCCGCCACTCGATGCTGCGCTCGACCGGGTTGTAGGTGATCGGCGCCTGGCCTTTCGGCAGCTTGAGGGTGAGTGCCTGCAGGGAGGTGATGGACGGCCAGTCGAGCGAGATCCGGTCGATCACCGGGCTCGGCTCGTCCCGCTTCTCCTTCCACGGCAGGATCAGCCTGACCTCGAGGAGCAGGCACAGGAAGGACTCGAAGTTCGGCTGCTGGCCCAGTTTCGAGAAGTCCACCCCGCCCTGGCCGTCCGGGGTGATCGTGCCGATGTCGCCGACGGTGTCCGGGTCGAGCAGGTCCGCCTGGACCTTGATCGGGATCACTTCCAGCAGGCTCGGCTTCGGCGCGTACTCGTGGCTGATCACGCAGGCGTGCCGGTCGCCGCTCAGCTCCGGCAGCCCACCCGGGCTGCCCTCCCCGGTGACCGGGACGCGGATCGGGAGCGATCCGTAGGTGTCGTCGAGGCCGAGGCGGTCCCCCAGATCGGTCTGCTGGTGGCCGCTGAACACCACGTGCCCGATCAGCGCGCTGACCGGCTCGTCGGGGTGCTTGCCGCGCACCGCGGCCTCGACGTCGTCGCAGGCCTGGCGGGTGAAGTGGTCGGCACCGTCGAACGGCACGACGATTTCGATCTCACCGCTGGGCGGATCACTGCGCTGGGTGGAGGAGTTGCGCGAAATCTCCTGCTCGTAGTGGTACCGCTCGGTCAGCCGCACGGTTTCGGGGAAGGCCCGCGCGAAGACGTCCTCTCCGGACGCCGGGCCGGCCCGGCGTCCGGAAAGCCCGCTGACTGCGCTGCGCATCTGCTGGAACCTGTCACGGGGAGTCGGCATCGAGAACCCTTTCGGCGCGGCAACCGCATTGCGGCGAAGTCCTGCCAACGGCGGTGGCGGGAAGAGGACGGCCCTTACTTTGTGACAGAACGCGACGGCCGACCCCGTACTAGTACGGGATCTCGTCAGGAAGTTCGCCGAATCGACGCAGCCGGCGCAGATCGGTGACGAGCACGCGCCGGTACCGCCGGTCGACCGCACCCGCCTCTTCGAGCAGCCGGAAGGCCTTTTCCACCGAGCTCAGCCCGGTCCCGGCCAGGGACGCGATGTCCTTCTGCGACAGCGGAATGCCGGATTGCCGGTCGGCGTCGGGGGTTTCGCCCCACCGTTGCGTGACCTCCAGCAGCGTGCGGGCGACCCGGACCGGCGCCGGGCACACCATGAAGTCGATCCCGCGGCGGTCGGAGCCGCGCAACCGCTCGCTGAGCACCCGGGCCACCGCCAGGCACGCTTCCGGGCTGTGCTCGAGGAAGTCGCCGAGATCCGGGCTGTGGATGATCCGGCCCTGGACCGGGACGCACGTGATCACGTGCGCCGCCCGCGGGCGCCGTTCCAGCGTCGCCATCTCGCCCAGCAGGTCACCGCGGCCCCGGACGGCGAGGACGACGTCCCGGCCTCGCTCGGTGTCGACGACGATCTTGACCAGGCCCCGGAGCACGAGCAGGGTGTGCCGCGCCGAATCGCCCTGGCGGATGATGCGCTGGTGCGCCTCGTAACCGACCGGGGTGCCGAGCCGGAGCAGCGCTTCCCGCGCCCCGCGGCTGAGCCTGCCGAGCAGGGAACGGGCCGGCCATTCCTCGACGTCCACCGGCAGCACTGTGCCGCGCTCCACGCCGGGGAACCCCGTGCTGGCACGGGATTGCCTCATCTCACGCCGGCGTCACGGTGCCAGTCCGGCGGCCGCGCGCAACGCGGGGAGATCGAGGATCGTCATCCGCCGGTAACCGGTGTCGAGGACGTTCCGGCGCCGGAGCTCGGTGAGCGACTTGTGCACGGTCGGCTCGGCGGCGCCGATCAGCGCCGCGAGCTCGGGCTGGGTGATGGGGAAACCGACCTCCCAGCCGCGCGGCGTCGGCGTGCCGTAGGCCGAGACCAGTGCGACGAGGATGCGGGCCAGCCGTCCCGGCACGTCGTAGCCGCTGAAGTCGATCCGGCGCTGGGTGGACCACCTGAGCTTGGCGGCGACCATCCGGCTGACGGCCAGCCCCGCGTCCGGGTACCGGATGAGGAAGCGCTGGAACTCCGGGCGGCCGATCACCCGGGCACGCAGCCTGCCGACGGCCGTCACCGTGGCCGACCGGGGCTCTCCGTCCAGCCCGGCGAGCTCTCCGACCAGGTCGCCACTGCTCCGGACGGCCAGCAGGGCGTGGCCGCCGTCGGCGGTCGTCGCCGTCACCTTGACCCACCCCGCCAGCAGCAGGACGACGAAGGTGGTCGATTCCCCTTGGCGCACCAGGATGTTTCCCGGGTGGTAAACCCGCTCGGTGCCGATCCGGACGAGCGCGGACACCGTCGCCGGCGCCAACGCGGCGAACAATCCGTGTTCCGACGGCAGCTGATCGCGGACCACCACGGGCGAGCTCGCCCCCTTCCCGTGCCGAGTGAACGGAATTCACTCCCACAAGCTCGCAGATAATGGCGCGAGTGTTACAACTCGCCGGGTTCGATCATTGCGGGCGGGGCAAAAGGTTCCCATGGGATTGTTCCGCGTCGTGGATCAGCTCGTCGAGGAGTGACCGGCGTTCCGGGGTCGTTCCCGGCTCCGCCCGCAGCCGCAGCAATCGTGCCGCGACGTCTCCCGGGTCGCGTAGCCCGGCCGGCGTGCACGGTCCCGGCACCCAGGTGCCGATTGCCTGGTGGGAGGCGGTGTCCAGCGGGCCTCCGTCGCCGGGGACGGCCAGGAGCAGCGGTTCCCAGTCGCCGAGGAAGGCCAGCCCGGCCAGCCGGCCGGCTTCGACGCTCGGATGCAGCCCGGCGGTGTCGAACGCGGCGAGCAGGCGGTGGGCGGTGTCCGGTTCGGCGCTTTCCCGGGCAAGAGCGCCCAGTGCGGCGAGCACCCGCGCCCGGGGCGTCGATTCAACGATTCCATAACGGCCGCTGGAAACTCTTTCGGCGACTGTAGCGAGATCGCGCTTTCCGGCGATCTCGAATACTCGGGGAAGTGTATTCGTCAGTCTGGCGGCCGCGACGGCGAGTACCCATTCGCTCTCGTCTTCGTGGCTTTTCCGGAGCAGGAAATCACGGGCGGCCGCACCGAGGGGCGGTACGGGCTGGAGCAGAAGGTCCCACGAGGGCCCGTACTTCGCCAGCTCCTCGAGCGCGCCGTCCACTCCGTCGGCGAGGAGCCGGTCCAGTTCGTGGGGGCCCGGGCTCGTGTGGGCCAGCATGGTGCGCCACGACCAGTGCCACCGCTCCGCGATGTCACGGTCGCGAAGGACGCGGGTCGCCTGCCTGGTCACGGTGAACCCGCGCCGCCGGTCCTGGGTGGCGATGGCTTGACCGAGCGCGGCCAGGCCTTCGATCCGGTCCGCCGTCACGATGGGGGCGAGTTCGGCGACGAGGTTCGCCGCATGGTCCACCGAGGCGGGGGAGGACACCGCGGCGGCGGCGATCAGCAGGAGGTGCGGCGGCGAGTCCACCCGGGCGGCGAAGACCAGGGAGTCCCGGTCCTGCGGGCTGTCGCGCAGGATCCGGTGGGCCAGTGCCACCGCCTCCTCCTCCGGCAGATCGGCCGGAACCGGCAGCCGCGAGGCCGCCCGGGGGTCGCGGTCGACGTGCCCGGCTTCCTCCAGGAGATCACCGACCGAGGAGGCGATGCCGTAGCGGAACCTCCGGCACAGGAGTTCGGCGCGGGTTCCGTGCCGTTCGAGCAGTTCGACCCGCCGGCGGTTGGCTTCCCGGATGTCCTCGGCCCGGAACAACGCCGGAAGCCGGGCTTCGAGGTCGGCGAGGTGCCTCGGCGTCAGCGCGGCCCGGGCTTCCGCCAGCCGGTCCGGCACCAGCACCTTGAACGACCGCAGCACGTCGTCCGCCGCCGCCGCGACCGCGGGCTCGGCGGAAGAGAACAGTTCCGCCAGCAGCACCTCGAGCCCGCGGAGCTGGCCGGCCTTGATCACCGAGATGGCCGCGACCCGGACGCCGGCGGCGTAGTCACCGGTGAGGAGGGCGCCGAGAACCCCGCGGACCCAATGCCCGAAGGCCGCGTCTGCCTCGTTCGGGACGACATGGGGCCCGAGCACGTCGAGGATGTCGAGCTGGGTCGAAGCAGGAGTCGTCTCCCGGAGGAGGATGTCGCCGAGCGCCTGCCGGGCGGCCGGGATCGCGGTCAGCAGCAGCGCGTCGGCCGCCACGCGGTGTGCGTACGACCCGGCGGCCGGATCGGCGAGCAGCGTTTCCCACGCCGGCAGGTGGCCGGGGGCGATGGCCGGCCGGAACGACAGCAGCCGGGCCGCGTACCGGGGATCGGCGGTGCCCACGCTCCGCACCATCCGGTCGACGACCGCGTCGGGTGTGCTGGGCAGCCGTGCCGCGAACAGGCAGACGTCGCGCCAGGCGAACGAGCGGGCGCGCTCCGGGACGAGGCCGGCTTCCCGGCTCAACGCCCGCGCCGCGAAGAAGTCCCGTTCCGCCCGCCGCCGGAACCGCACGCTCGGCCCGGTGGGTTCGAGGATTCCGCGATCGACGAAAGCGCTCACGTCGACGCCGGGCCGTACCGGACGGTCGGTGTCCACGGCGGCCGCGGCGACCGAGCCGAGTGCCGCCAGCTCGCCTTCGGTCAGGCCGGCGCCGAAGTACTTTTGGTACGAGTAGCCGAACGGTTGCCTCGCCGTGGTGACGGCTTCGGCGATCATGGCGACGAATCCCGGCGGCGCCACGCCGTCGGCGCGGTGCACGTCCAGGATTTCCTTCTTCGTCGCGTCGCGTGTCGACTCCGGCAGTTCGAACCGCTGGAGGAACCGGGAGATTTCCCAGTCACCCCAGGACCTCAGCTCGATCACCGGGATTCCGAACGCGTCGGCGGCCCAGGCCCCGTTGCGTGCCGCCACGGTCAGCCGGACCCGGGGGAAGCGCTCGAGCAGCGACCGGGACCACGCGGCGATCCGGTTCCGTTCGTCGCCGGGCAGCTCGTCGACGCCGTCGAGCAGGAGGTGAACGGCGCCGAGCACGAGTGTTTCGCGGGGCAGGTCTTCCGGCAGGCCGGCGGCGGTCACCAGGAGAGGCATGCGCAGCGGCGGCGCCTGCGGACCGGGCCGGGCGATGTCGAGGGCGCCGGAGTGAGCCAGCTCGCGCAGGAGCCGGGACTTCCCGGCGCCGGGGCCGCCGGCCAGCACCGCCGTCCTCCCCACCGGGACGGGTTGCGCGACGTGGAAGGTCTCGTGTTCCCGCGAGAGTTCGATGACCAGTTCGCGGGCGGGTTCGAGATACCGGGCCCGGACGAAGCGGTCCCGCAGTTCGTCGACGCCGGGGGCGTCGATGCCCGGGTGCCGGGAGTCCACGGTGGCCAGCAGGCCGGTCACCGCCGTGACGGCGTCCGGCCGGGTGAGATCGACGAGCGGGGACAACCGGTTCACCGGCTCGAGCAGGTCGTCCCAGTGGGCGTAAGGATCCTCGGTGGCCAGCCATTCCGCGGCCACCGCGGCGGCCGCGTGGACCGCCTGGAGCGCTTGTGGGGTTTGGCTGTCCCATTTGACCGTGCGATAGACCGACAGGTGCAGCTGGGCGAGGTAGTCGAGCCAAGCGTCGTCGCCGGGGAAGGCGAGCTGGGCTTGCGTCCTGATCTCGTGGAGGACCTGGAAGGCCACGAGAGCGCTGCCCGTGAGCTCCGCGGCGAAGGCCGCTTCCAGTTCGGTGAGGTCGTTCACCAGCGGCCGGAACCGGGAGGCGAGCGCGAGGCAACGCTGGATGCGCACGAGATCCCCGTAGGAGAGCCCGGCGAAGACGTCACGGAGCAGGCTGACCTCCAGCCACGCGGCGTCCGACAGCACCGGGCGGTCGCCGGCCGTCTCGGCGAAGTCGATCAAAAGCGGCTCGTTCTCGACGCACATGACGTTGCGAGCGTTGAGATCCCCGTGCGCGACCCCGCGGACCCGGCCGAACCGGGGATCCGTGAGCACGGGACGCAGGCCGATGGCCGGGTCGGCGGTCGGCACACCGTCGGCGACGACCGATTCGCCGGACCGTTCGACGGCGGTGAAGGCACCGTCGAGTTTCCGCCGCTGTTCGGCGAACCGGCTCCGGATCACGTGGCCGGCGAGCACCGGCCGGCCGTCGGGTGTTTCGACGCGGATTTCCCGCGCGCCCGAATCCGCTATGCGCAATTCCCGCCCGGCCGGGAATTCGCCGGAACCGAGGGAGACGTCGAGGACGTTTTCCGCGTAGATCGGTTCGGCTTGCACTTCCGCCGGGCCGAGCACCAGGTCGGGTCCGAGCGAAGGGTTGAGATCACGGAGGCTGCGTTGCGTGCGCACCTTCCGGCGGCTGTGGAAAGGGTCGGACATCTTCGTGAACAACCGCTCGATCAGCCGCCGGACCTCGGTGACTCCGGCTTGCCCGTCGAAGGCGGCCCGGACGAGGTCTTCGAGCGTCGGCGCCGGCGTTCTCGGCCGGCCCGCGTAGGCGGTGACGTGCGCGTACACCACGGCCTCGACTTCGCCGTCCCGCTGTTCGGCCGCGTCCACGGCCCCCGGTGTCGCCTCCTGGATCGGTGCGCACAACGCTGCCGGGTAGTGCGCCAGAAAGCGGCGGAAATTCGCGTACTCGCGGGCCATTTCACCGGCCGGGCCGATCTTCACGACGCGTTGCCGGTATTCGTCCCCGGCGCGCAAGGCGACCTCGATGACGACCGCGCCGCTGCGGCCGACGTCGATCACTCGCGTGATTTCAATCGTTTCGACCGGGCCGTGCCAGCCGTCCGCGGAATGGCTGATTCGCTGCAGGGCGTGCCGGATCAGGCCGCCTCGGCCGGGCGGGAGTTCGACGTTCCGTGCGAGGATTTCCGCGTCGGCCACCTGTACCTCCCCGGCGAGGTGCGTACGCTGGCCACCTTACCGAGGTCCTGTCACCGGCGAAAACACCCGGAGGTCGTATGTCGGAGGAGGCCCGGCGGCAGCAGGCGTGGGCCGCGGTGTGCACGAGGTGGCGGCGGATCGCCGGCGACGCGAACTGGTTCGCCCTGCGGGATCGGTTCGACGAACTCGTGGCGGCCACCCGTGGCGGTGAGGACACGCTCGCCGGATGGCACGCGCTCGAGGCGGACATCGCCCGCCTCACCGCGGCGGAGCTGGATCAGACGATCCGCCACGGGGAGCTCGCCGACGAGACCCCGGCCTGGTTCGCCGGCTCAGCGACGACGTACGGCTGCCCGCTCGGCCGCTGCGACCGGGCGGTGCGGGCGGCGCCGGGCAGTCCGCCGAAGTGCCTGCTCTTCGGCGTCCCGATGGCCGAGCCGAGGTGACCTTCGGGGTGAAGGTCACCTCGGGGACCGCCGTCAGTCGCGTTCGATGAGGTGGCCGACCACGTCCGGGCCCGGGTGCGCGTGACCCGAGCCGTCGCGGCGGACGTCGATCTCCGGGAGTTCCACCGGGTCGCCGTTGCGCGCCGCACCTGCCGGGCGTGGGCCGATCCACGCCACTCGCAGCGCCGTCTCGCCCTTGAGGAACCGCTGGGCCCTGACTCCGCCCGTGGCGCGGCCCTTGGCCGGGTACTCGCTGAACGGCGTCACCTTCACGCTCTGGCCGGTCGCGGTGATCACCAGGGGCTCGCCGTGCTCGTCGTCGTCCGTGCGGACCGCGCCGAAGAACACCACCGACGCGCCCGCACCCAGGTTCATGCCCGCCATGCCGCCACCCTTGAGGCCCTGCGGGCGGACCAGGGACGCCGCGTACTTGAGCAGCGACGCCTCCGACGACACGAACGCCAGCGTCTCCGAACCGTCCGTCAGCCACGTGGCGCCGACGACCTCGTCGCCGTCCTTGAGGCTGATCACCTCGAACTCGTCCGAGCGGACCGGCCACTCCGGCGCGCAGATCTTCACGACGCCGGCCCGGGTGCCGAGCGCGAGGCCCGGTGAGCCCGCCGCCTGTTCACCCAGCGGGGCGATCCCGACGACCGTCTCGCCCTTCTCCAGCGGCACCAGTTCCTTCGCCGCCATGCCGCCGCGCAGCGAGACCGTGCCGGCCTGCTCGGGCAGCACCGGCAGCGGCAGCACGTCCGTCTTGAACGCCCGGCCGCGGCTGGTCACCAGCAGTACCTGCCCGCGCGCGGTCGTGTGGACGAGCGCCGCCACGGCGTCGTGCTTCACGCGGCCGTTGCGGCGGCGCGTCTCGGTCGCTTCTTCGGACTCGGCCGCGGTGCGCGCCACCAGCCCGGTCGCCGAGAGGATCACCTGGCACGGGTCGTCCGCGACCTCCAGCGGCCCGGACGGCTTCGATGCGGCCAGGACCTCCTTCAGGTCGCCGTCGATCAGCGCGGTGCGGCGCTCGGTCGGGAAGTCCTTCGCGATCTTCGCCAGCTCCGACGAGACGAGCTTCTTCAGCACCGACTCGTCGTCGAGGATCTTGGTCAGCTCCGCGATTTCCTCGCGCAGCCGCTCCTGCTCCGCCTCGAGTTCGAGGCGGTCGTACTTGGTCAGCCGGCGCAGTGGCGTGTCCAGGATGTACGTCGCCTGGATCTCCGACAGCTTGAAGCGTGTCATCAGGCCGTCCTTCGCGGCCTGCGCGTTCTCGCTCTCGCGGATGAGCCGGATCACCTTGTCGATGTTCAGCAGCGCGATCAGCAGGCCGTCGACCAGGTGCAGCCGCTCTTCACGCTTGCGGCGGCGGTACTTGGTCCGCCGCGTGACGACGTCGTAGCGGTGCCGGAGGAAGACCTCCAGGAGCTCCTTCAGGCCCAGCGTCTGCGGCTGGCCGTCGACGAGCACCAGGTTGTTGATGCCGAACGACTGCTCCAGCGGCGTGAGCCGGTAGAGGTCGGCCAGCAGGGCCTGCGGGTTGACGCCGACCTTGCACTCGATGACCAGCCGGGTGCCGTTCTCGCGGTCGGTGAGGTCCTTGACGTCGGCGATGCCGGTGAGCCGCTTGGACTTGTTGACCTCGTCGGTGATCTTCTCGATCACCTTCTCCGGGCCGACGCCGTAGGGCAGCTCGGTGACCGTGATCGCCTGCCGCCCGCGGCTGCCTTCCAGCGGTCCGGTCTCGACGCTCGCGCGCATCCGGACCACGCCGCGGCCGGTCTCGTACGCGCGGCGGACCTCGTCGAGGCCCAGCAGCTTGCCGCCGGTCGGGAGGTCGGGGCCGGGGACGAACTCCATCAGCTTGTCGAGCGTCGCGGACGGGTGCGTGATCAGCCACCGCGCCGCGGCGATGACCTCGCCGAGGTTGTGCGGGATCATGTTGGTCGCCATCCCGACCGCGATCCCGGACGTGCCGTTGACCAGCAGGTTCGGGAACGCCGCCGGCAGCACGGACGGCTCTTCGAGCGAGCCGTCGTAGTTCGGCCGGAAGTCGACGGTGTCCTCGCCCAGCTCGCCGACCAGCTGCATCGCTTCCGGCGACATGCGGGCTTCGGTGTACCGCGAGGCGGCCGGGCCGTCGTCGGGCGAGCCGAAGTTGCCGTGGCCGTCGATCAGCGGGACGTTCAGCGAGAAGTCCTGCGCCAGCCGGACCATCGCGTCGTAGATCGCGACGTCGCCGTGGGGGTGGTACTTGCCCATCACGTCGCCGACCACGCGCGACGACTTCACGTACGCGTGCGTCGGCCGGTAGCCGTTCTCGTTCATCGAATACAGGATCCGGCGGTGCACCGGCTTGAGCCCGTCCCGCGCGTCCGGCAGGGCGCGCGAGTGGATGACCGAGTACGCGTACTCCAGGTAGGAGTCTTCGATCTCGGTCTTCAGCGAGTTGTCGAAGACGTGCGCACCGGGGGAGTCGAACGCGCTGGGATCGACCTTGGTGGTGCTGCCCTTGCGGCGTGCCACGGGGAAACTCCTTGGTAGCTGAGCGAAAATCAGGCGTCGATGGCTTCGCGGTCGACCCGGTCGGAGGAGGCGACCAGCCAGTTCCGCCGGGGCTCGACCTTCTCGCCCATCAGCAGTTCCAGCGCCGCCTCCGCGGCCTCGGCGTCGTCCATGGTGATGCGGCGCACCGAGCGCGTGGCCGGGTTCATCGTGGTCTCCCACAGCTCGTCGGCGTCCATCTCGCCGAGACCCTTGAACCGCGGCACCGGCGTGACGATGTTCTTGCCCGCCTTCTCCAGCTCGGCGAACTTCTGCTCCATCTCCCGCTGGGTGAAGGTGAAGTGCGTCTCCGGGTTGCGGCCCTTCGTGACGAGCTTGTGCAGCGGCGGCATCGCCGCGTACAGCCGGCCGTCCTCGATCACCGGGCGCATGTACTTCGCGAACAGCGTGATCAGCAGCGTGCGGATGTGCGAGCCGTCGACGTCGGCGTCCGCCATCAGGATGACCCGGCCGTAGCGCATGGTCGAGAGGTCGAACGTGCGCCCGGTGCCCGCGCCGAGCACCTGCACGATCGACGCGATCTCGGCGTTCTTCAGCGTGTCGCCGAGCGACGCCTTCTGGACGTTCAGGATCTTGCCGCGCAGCGGCAGCAGCGCCTGGTACTCCGACACGCGCGCCATCCGCGCCGACCCGAGCGCGCTGTCACCTTCGACCAGGAACAGCTCGCTGCGGGAGACGCCGGTGGTGCGGCAGTCGACCAGCTTCGGCGGCATCGCCGCGCCTTCCAGCGCGGTCTTGCGCCGGGCGGCGTCCTTCTGCTGCTTCTGGGTGAGCCGGACGCGGGAGGCGTCGACCACCTTCTGCAGCACGACCTTGGCCTCGGACTTCGTCTTGCGGTCCTCGGTCCAGGCCTTGACGTGCTTGTCGACGATGCCCTGCAGGACACGGGTGATGCCGGCGGTGGACAGCTCGTCCTTGGTCTGCGACGTGAACTGCGGCTCCGGCAGCCGGACGTGCACCACGGCCGTCATGCCCTCGAGGACGTCCTCCAGGGTCGGCATGTCCTCCTTGGGCTTGAGCAGCCCGCGGGTCTTGGAGATGGCCTCCTGCAACGCCTTCGTCACCGCGCGGTCGAAGCCGCGGCGGTGGGTGCCGCCGTGGACGTTGCGGATCGTGTTGGTGAAGCACTCGACTGTGCGCTCGTAGCCGGTGCCCCAGCGCAGCGCCACCTCGACCTCGGCGTGACGCTCCACATTGGACTGCATGACGCCGGCGGCGTCGGCCGCGTTCTCCTTGTACGTGCCTTCGCCGGTGATCAGCAGCGTGCCGCAGACCGGCTTCTCGCCCGACGGCGTGAGGAAGTCGACCATGTCGGCCAGGCCGTGCGGGAAGTGGAACGTCTCCTCGTTGATCGTGTCTTCGATCGCGGTGCGCAGCACGTACGTGACGCCCGGGACGAGGAAGGCGGTGTTGCGCAGCTTCGCCCGGACGCCTTCGACGTCCAGCGCCGCGCCGGACTCGAAGTAGCGCGAGTCGTACCAGTAGCGGATCGACGTGCCGCTGCGCTCGCCGCGCTTCATCTTGCCGGTGACGTTCAGCCCGGACCGGCGGGTGAACTTCGCCTTCGGGCCGGGCCCGTCGAAAATGCCCGGGACGCCGTGCTTGAACGACATCTGGTGGACCTTGCCGTCCTGCTTCACCGTGACGTCGAAGCGGTGCGACAGCGCGTTGACGGCCGAAGCGCCGACGCCGTGCAGGCCGCCGGAGGTCTTGTAGCCGGAGCCGCCGAACTTGCCGCCGGCGTGCAGGCGCGTCAGCACCAGCTCGACGCCGGACAAACCGGACTTGGCGTGGGTGCCGGTCGGGATGCCGCGGCCGTCGTCGTCCACCTGGACGCTGCCGTCGGCGTGCAGGGTGACGACGACCTTCGTCGCGTGGCCGGCGACACCTTCGTCCGTGGAGTTGTCCACCACCTCGGAGAAGAGGTGGTTGATGCCCCGGCTGTCGGTGGAGCCGATGTACATCCCGGGTCGTTTGCGGACGGCTTCGAGACCCTCGAGATGCGTCAGGTCGTCGGCCCCGTACAAGGTCTCGGCAGTCACAGGGTCGTTCTCCCGGATCGTGGCTCGCGAAAGTGCTGGTGGTGGTGCGGACTCGGCCTGCACCGTACTGCAGGATATCCGCCCGCCCCGACAGTTTCCGCGCGCTGTCGCTCCCGGAGTGGCGTGCGCCGCCCCTAACGGGGGTCGTAGCCCAGGTCGGGCCACAGGCCCAGCAGGGCTTCGATCTTCCGCGGGACCTGGAAGCTGTTCCGGAAGTTCGGCTTCTCCCCGATCGCGGCGAGGCCCTTCCGGAGGTCGCCGAAGAGCGGTTTCGCCGCCGTCTGCCGCGTCAGGAGGTAGCAGTACGTGCGTCGCGGGTAGGCGTACTCGTCGGCGTACGCGTGCAGCACGAGACCGGGGGCCTCGATCCGCGACCCGACGAGGGCCCGGCCCTGCTTCTGGCTGTAGACGCGGATCACGTGCACGCCCGGGCGCAGCGTGCGCGGCGGGTCCTGGCCCTGGCCGTCGTCGGCCCAGAACAGCTCGACCCGGAACGGCGATTCGCCGTTCTCGCCCGGGTGGGTGTACTCGCGGGTCAGCTCTTCGAGCCGGTACTCGGCCTCGGCCGACGGCTCCCCGCCTTCGACGAGGCTCACCAGGTACAGCTCGGCCGGGCGCGGCCAGTTCGGCCGGGGCACGTCGGCGGGTTCGGGCTCGTTGGCTTCCGGCTCGGCCGCAACCGGTTCCGCGGTTCCGGCCTCGGCGGTGACGGCGGGCGTGGCCGGGGCCGCCTGCTCCGGCTGGTCCGGCTGCTCGGCGGGAGGGGCGGCCGGCGTGGCCGTGGCGGGCTGCGAGGTACTGGGGACATCGGGGATGGCGCCGGCCGGGACCTCCGGCCGCGACACGGCGGTGCCGCCCGGGACGCCGGGGCGGTTCACGGGCGAAGAGGTGCCGCCCGGGACGCCGGGGCGGTTCACGGTCGAAGGGGCGGCGCCCGGAACACCCGGGCGCACCGGGGAAGCAGGCGGGGTCGCCGGGCGCACCGGGGAGGGCGGCGGCGTCGCGGCCGCGGGCCGGACCGGCGTCGCCGGGCGGCTGGTCACCACGGGCCGGGCCGGCGCGGCGGCGGGCCGGGCGGGCGTCGCCGGGCGGGCCGTGACCGGCTTGCCGGCGCCGTACTGCTCCAGCAGCGGCTCGAGGTCACCGGCGGTCAGCGAGGGACCGGCGAGGTCGCACCACTCGAGCCAGGCCTCCTGGGCCTCCTCGACGGTGTGCCGCTCGTGCGAGACGGTGACGGCCTCGAACAGCTGCCGCGGGCCGGCGGCGGTGACGTCGGCCGAGCCGACCACGACGAAGGACGGGTCGTCCTCCGCGATCACCAGTTTCGCGTTCAGCCCCCGCAGCGAGTGCACGATCACGCCCGCCTTGACCCAGTGCAGCAGCGCGTGCGGGCTCGTCGCGCCGGACAGCACGGTGTCCAGGCTCGCGTCCGTGATCAGCGTGTCGCCGGGTTGCAAGGGCAGCAGGGCCGCCGCGCCGGGACCGACGTGACCGAAGGCGGCCACCAGGTTCCGGCGCGGGGCGAGCAAGGGGGTGATCGAGGCCCAGATGTCGCGACCGGCGAGTAGTCGTACCGAACGTTCTGCCAAACCCAGCCGAGCGAGCTCCGCGTCCATGTCCTTGACCTTACTTGGTGCGTCTCGCGGCTTTGACGGGCGGAATATCTCTTGCTTGGAAGTAGTTGAACGCGCATGTAAGATGGGGCTCGCGAAGGGAGCAGGTCATGCAGTTCGGAATCTTCACGGTGGGCGACGTCACGACCGATCCCACCAACGGCACCACGCCGAGTGAGCACGAGCGGATCAAGGCGATGGTCCGCATCGCCCTCAAGGCGGAAGAGGTCGGCCTCGACGTCTTCGCGACCGGCGAGCACCACAACCCGCCCTTCGTGCCCTCGTCGCCGACGACGATGCTGGGCTACATCGCGGCGCAGACGTCGAAGATCATCCTGTCGACGTCGACGACGCTCATCACGACGAACGACCCGGTGAAGATCGCCGAGGACTTCGCGATGCTGCAGCACCTCGCCGACGGCCGCGTCGACCTGATGATGGGCCGGGGCAACACGGGCCCGGTCTACCCGTGGTTCGGCCAGGACATCCGCCAGGGCATCCCGCTGGCGGTGGAGAACTACGCGCTGCTGCGCAGGCTGTGGCGCGAGGACGTGGTCGACTGGGAAGGCAAGTTCCGCACCCCGCTGCAGGGGTTCACGTCGACACCGCGTCCGCTGGACGGAGTGCCGCCGTTCGTCTGGCACGGTTCGATCCGCAGCCCGGAGATCGCCGAGCAGGCCGCGTACTACGGCGACGGCTTCTTCGCGAACCACATCTTCTGGCCGAAGGAGCATTTCCAGCAGCTGATCGGGTTCTACCGCCAGCGTTACGAGCACTACGGGCACGGCTCGGCGGACCAGGCGATCGTCGGTCTGGGCGGCCAGGCGTTCATCCGCCCCAAGTCCCAGGACGCGTGGAACGAGTTCCGGCCGTACTTCGACAACGCGCCGGTGTACGGGCACGGGCCGTCGCTGGAGGAGTTCACGGACCAGACGCCGCTGACAGTCGGCAGCCCGCAGGAGGTCATCGACAAGACGCTCACGTTCCGCGAGCACTTCGGTGACTACCAGCGCCAGCTGTTCCTGATGGACCACGCCGGCCTGCCGCTGAAGACGGTGCTGGAGCAACTCGATTTGCTGGGCTCGGAGGTCGTGCCGGTCCTGCGGAAGGAACTGGACTCGATGCGTCCCGCCCACGTCCCGGAGGCCCCGACGCACGAATCGCTGAAGGCGGCGCTGGTATGAAGCTCGCAGTGGTGACAGCGGGACTGTCGGTCCCGTCCTCGACCCGCCTGCTGGCGGACCGCCTGGCCGCGGCGACGGTCGCCGCGGCCGGGTCCCCGGTCGAGGTGTCCGTGGTGGAGCTGCGAGATGTAGCGGTGGACATCACGAAGAACCTGCTGACGGGCTTCCCGAGCCCCCAGCTGGGGACGGCGATCGAGACGGTGACGGGCGCGGACGCGCTGATCGCGGTGACACCGGTGTTCACGGCGGGCTACAGCGGGTTGTTCAAGTCGTTCTTCGACGTGCTGGACGCGGATTCCCTGGTGGGCAAGCCGGTCCTGCTCGCGGCGACGGGCGGGACGGAAAGGCATTCGCTGGTACTCGACTACCAGCTGCGCCCGTTGTTCGGGTATCTGAAGGCGGATCCGGTCGCGACGGGCGTGTATGCGGCATCGTCGGACTGGGGAAGCGGGGAGGGTGCGTTGCAGCGGCGGATCGAGAAGGCCGGGGCCGAGCTGGCTTCACGCGTCGCCGGGCGGCCGGCTGTTGCCGCTGGGCCGGAGTTCGTGCCCTTTGAGCAGCTGCTCGCCTCGGCGGGGGAGTAGACCGGTCGGTTGCCGGGTTGCCGGGTTGCCGGGTTGCCGGGTTGCCGGGTTGCCGGGTTGTGCGGTTGCCCGGTCGCCCGGCTGTGCGGTTGCCCGGTTGTGCGGCTGCCCCGGCCTGGCTCTCCAGCTGCGGTTGTCGGCAGCCGGGGCGGTCGGCTTTTGGTTGACGGCTGGGGTTCGTGGAGGCCGTAGCAGGAGTGGGGCTATCGGAGCCGCAGGGGCCTGGCTGTGGGGTGTCCGGCTGGAGGGTCCGATCGTCTGCGGCGGGTCGGTTGTCGGCGAGGCTCGCCGCTAGGACATGCGCGCCGCTGTGCGGCCGGCTGGGGTCAGGCTTTGCGTTGTGGCGGCTGGAAGTTGGTCTCTTCGTCGAGAACGGCACGGGTCAGTGGGCGAAGTCGGCCGGTGGGCCGGCCGCCAGGTGGCGGGCTGTTGCCGGTGGGGGCGTAGGTGGCACTCCGCGGGTGCTTGGTGGTGACCGATTCTCGGCTCGTTGAACCGATTTGGCTTTGATACGCGTGGGTGTAGGCCCGTAGCCGTGAGGCTGCGGGCCTGTCCCGTGTTCGGTTATGCCGCGAAGGGCAGGGGTTGGTGGAGGTTGTTGCGCCTCGGTTTTCGCCGCCTGTCCAGGAACACCGGGGGCAGGAACTCCGGAAGACCGTCGGCGGCGATGCGGACCTCCCACCCGGAGCGGTGCAGCAACCGGTGGTGATGGGCGCACATCAGCACCAGATTCCCCAGCTCGGTCGGGCCGCCATCAGCCCAGTGCCGAACGTGGTGGCCTTGACAGTGCCGCGGTGGCCGAGGACAACCCGGAAACGCACAACCCCGATCACGCAGGTACAGGGCATGGCGGATACCCCGCGGGACCAGACGACGCAGCCGCCCCACATCAAGGGGCTCACTGTGGGCACCGAGAACCGCGGGGATGATCGTGCAGTCGCAGGCGTGCAACCGGGCCTCGGCCGCGGAGATCGTTCCGGTGTCGCCCAGCAGCGCGGTACCGATCCCGGACCGCAAGTCTGCGAGGGAGACCGCGACCATGACATGGGCGCGTTCCCCGGCCTGCACCGGCAGGTCCGGGGTGTTTCAACGCCAGGTCGATGGCGTCGGAGAAGGCGTCGCCGTAACGTTCCTGCGGCGACCGCAGATCCGGGCCCTCGCCGCTGCTGCGACGCTGAGCAAGCGAGTCCAGCAGGGCACTGGCCCGGACACCGGTCTCGTCATCCAGCCTGCCGCTGACCTCCCAGACCCCAGACCGCTTACGCCGCAACGACAGTTCCCGGGCAGGGATGGCAGGCTCGGAGTCATCAGGTTCGGGACCGTCCGGATCCAGGTGGGCCAAGATCCGGGCACCGAGCGCGGCGACCTGCCGATGCCCCGCCTCCTCCGCGAAGTCCAGCAGGTGCCGCTCGGCACCCTCCCGATGCTCCGGCGGAATGTCCTGCAACACCCCGACGATCACATCGATCATCGGGGTACTCAACCGCCCCGACCGAGCCACCACCCCGGTCGCCGCAGCCACCGCAGGGATCGGGGTGCCGTCAAGGTTCCGGCCGGGATTGACCACCCGGGCCCGTCTCACCATCCGCTCAGCGGAGGATTTCGGGACATCCGCCAGATGCTCGAGCAGCCGGGGTACGGATCGGTAGCCGAACAGCTCCAGCACACCCCGCTGCTCGATCTCCACCAACACCGCACCCAACTCGGCTTCCGCAGACCGCACGGTCGCCAGCAGCGAACCGACACGGTCGGCCAGAGCCACCGCCTCGTCCCGCCAGATCGCACGTTCGGTCATAACCTCATGATCACCAAGAATCGAACACCTGTCATCACACGATCAGGTGGCAACCGAACAACTCGCGCCACGGCGAAGCCGTATCTCGAAACTCAACCCACCCGGTAACGAAGATGAGTAACCCCGTCCCCGGCAACAACTTCGACAAGATCAAGCGAACCAAGCCCGGAGTCGAGCCCGGCGAAGTACCGAACCCCCTCCCCGAGAAAAACAGGGACAAGATCGATCCGAACCTCGTCGAGAAGCCCGAGACGAAGACACTGCTGAGCAATACTGGGCCCGGAAACCCCGACAGTCCCATCCCCGGCCGACCGAGCCTGCGAGACAGCGCCGGCGACATCGGAAACGAAGGTGAACGGCGCAAGGTTGGCGGAAGACCAGTCCGAAGGCGGCGGCCGATGCGTGACGACGAAAGCCCGTCCGGCACCGGGCGGGTTGCCGCCCCAGCCGTGGGTGTAGTCGAACACTCGCCGGCCGCACACGAAAGCGGAACCGCGCATGGATTCCAGAAAGTCACGTAAGTAAGAGGCACTGGCCGGACTGACGTGGAAGTCGATCGGGTACCCGATCATCGGCACCTCGACGTCACCGCCCTGGTACCAGTCGAACAGCGGCCCGACGCTGTCGTCGGGCCGCGCCACGAACCCGTCGAGCGACATGCAGAAGCTGGCGACGACCGTCATCTCAGTTCTCCTCCAGAACCGTGTCGAGCCGCTCGTACGACTGCGTGATCCCGGTGTTCATCCCGCTCTCGACCGCCGTGTCGCGGGCCTCGACGGACGGGAACACCGAACGGCTCGACAGGCGGGTGCGGCCGCCGAGGTCGGTGAACGTCATCGACTCCAGGGACACCTCGCCCGGGGCGCCGAGGTATTCGAACGTCTGGATGATCCGGTCGGCTTCGACCGTGTGGTAGACGCCGCGGAATCCGTGCTCGCCGCGCGAGTCGCGGTGGATGTAGTGGTAAGCGCCGCCGGAACGGGCGTCGAACTCGATGAGCTCCATCTCCATTCCGTGCGGGCCCAGCCAGCGGACGATCAGGTCCGGGTCGGTGTGTGCGCGCAGGACCGCCGACGGCGGGGCCGCGAACTCGCGGCTGATCTCGATGAACGGCGTGCCCGGCTGGGCGGTGATCGTGGTGCTCACTTCTCCTCCAGTGTGTCCAGGACGGCGTCGAGCCGCCGGTAGCTGCGTTCGGTCGCCAGCCGGTACGTGTCGATCCAGCCGGTCAGGGCTTCGAGAGCGGACGGCACGAGGTGGCACGGCCGCCGCTGGCCGTCGCGGCTTCGGGTGATCAGTCCCGCCTGCTCCAGCACCTGGATGTGCCGGGAGATCGCCTGCTTCGTGATCGAGAAGGGCTCGGCCAGCTCGTTGACCGTCGCTTCTCCGCGGGACAGCCGCGCGACGATCGCCCGGCGCACCGGGTCGCCGAGTGCGGTGAACGCCCGGTCCAGTGCCTCCTCGTCAATCGCCATCTTTATCAACCAATCTGTTTATCAACCGATGAGTTGACTATAGGCGGACTGTCAAGGCCCTGCCGAAAGTCGGGGGTGGCGGGCGTCGTCCGGCAGAGGTGGCGAAGGGCCGTTGATCCCTAGGTTGACCCGCATGACCAGGCTTTTCCTCGTGCTCGCGGTCCTCCTGCTCGCCACCGCGCCACCGGCGGCCGCGGCACCGGCGATGGACCTCGACGGCTACGTCCGCAGCCACCTCGACCACACCGGCCTGCCCGGCGCCGCGGTCGCCGTGACGCACAACGGCGACATCGTGCGCGTCGCGGGCTACGGCCACGACGCCACGGGCGCGCCGATCACCGCGTCGACGCGGCTGCCGATCGCGTCGCTGAGCAAGTCCATGACGGCGTTCGCGGTGCTCCGGCTGGGGATCGGGCTCGACGAGCCGGTGACGCGCTACCTGCCGGAGTTCCGGCTCGCCGATCCGCGCGGCGCCCGGATCACCGTCCGGATGCTGCTGGACCAGACGTCCGGGATGGCCGACTCCACGTTCCCCGACCTGAAGCTCGCGCAGCCGCACAGCCTCGCCGAGGCCGTCGCCCGCCTGCGTGACGCGCCGCTCGCCGACGAGCCGGGGGCGCGGTTCCACTACCACAACCCGAACTACGAGGTGGCCGCCCGGATCGTCGAGGTGGTGGCCGGCCGGCCGTTCGCGGAGTACCTGCGGACGCAGGTGTTCGGGCCGCTGGGCATGACCGGCAGCACCTCCGTGGACGCGCCGCCCGCCGGGACCGAGGGGTACGTCCGGGCCTTCGGGATCGAGGTCCCGGTGTCCGAACCGGACGGGTTCACCGGCGGCAGCCACGGCGTGCTCAGCACCGCGGCGGACATGGCGAAGTGGCTCAGCGCGCAGCGGGACGGCGGCGGGGTGGTCTCGCCGGCGAGCGCCGCGCTGGCGCACACGCCCGCGCCCGGACGCGACTACGCGCTGGGCTGGCGCGTCCAGGACGGGAAAACGTCGCACACCGGCGACTGGTTCTCCCACACCGCGGCGCAGGTGCTGCTGCCCGGCGGGTACGGCATCGCCGTGCTCGCGAACACCGGGATGGCCCTGGACAACGAGGCGGAGCTGCTGGCCCAGGGCCTCGCGAGCCTGCTCGAGGGCGGCTCGCCGGAACCCGCACCGCCCGCCGGCGTGCTCGCCGACCGGGTGCTCGCCGCGCTGGCCCTGGTCGCGGTGGGCCTGGCGGCGATCGGGGTGCGCAGGGCCCGGAAGCGCCGGTGGTGGCGGATCGTGCCGCCGTTGCTGCCGCTCGTCCCGCTGGTGTTCCTGCCGCAGCTGCTCGGGTGGGTATTCGCCGGCCGGCAGGGTACCTACACCCAGGTGCTCTACGTCTGGCCCGGGCTGGTGGTCGCGCTCGGCGTGGTCGCGCTGGCGGGCCTGACCGTGGCCGCGGCCAGGACGCGAGTCCTCGTGAGTGGCACGCGAGGCCGCGACCAGGAAGAATCGGACCCGACGAGGGGAGACGCCCAGTGGGCATCGGCAAACAGACGAAGCGGATCCTGATCACGGTGGCGGGGGCCATCCTGCTGGTGGTCGGGGTGCTGCTGCTCGTCCTGCCCGGCCCCGGGCTGCTGCTGGTGCTCGCCGGGTTGCTGCTGCTGGCGTCGGAGTTCCCGGCACTCGAGCGGTACGTCGACCCGGTGCGCGACCGCGCCATGAAGGCGGCCGAGGACAGCGTGTCCTCGCCGCTGCGGATCGCCGGTTCGGTGCTGGCCGGGCTGGCGCTGCTGGCGGCGGGGATCGTCTGGGGCACGGTGAAGTCGCTGCCGTTCAGCGGCTGGAGCACCGGGTCGAGCCTGATCCTGTCGTCGGTGATCCTCTTCGCGCTGCTGGGCTGGAGCTACCACCGCGTCAAGTCGCGCCGCGAAGCCGGGACAAAGGCCGCCTGACCGGTAACGTCGGCGCCATGAGCGCCGGATTCCAGCGAGCCCGGCGGCCCGAGCAGGTCGAGGCCCGCCGCGCCGCGATCCTCGCGGCCGCGCGGGAGCTGCTCGACCGGCGGCCGGTCGCCGACATCAGCCTGCGTGAGCTCAGCTGCCGCGTCGGGCTCGCGAAGTCCAATGTGCTCCGGTACTTCGACAGCCGCGAGGCGATCTTCCTCGAGGTCCTCGACGACGTGTGGACGGCGTGGCTCGACGACCTCGAGAAGGCGCTCGACGAGCCCGGCCCGGCGGAACCCGGCTTCGCGCGGGAAGAACGGGTCGCCGGGACGATCGCGCGGACGCTCGCCGAGCGGCCGCTGCTGTGCGAGCTGGTCAGCTCGACGGCGCCGGTGCTGGAACGCAACATCACGGTGGACTCCGCCCGCGGCTTCAAACGCCGCGCGGCCGCGAACACCGAGCGACTCGGCACCCTGGTCCACGACCGGATCCCGGAGCTGCCGGCCGAAGGGGCCCGCCACTTCGCCCGCGGTGTCCTGGTGCTGGTGTCCGGGTCGTGGCCCCACGCCAACCCGACGGCGGCCGTCGCGGCCGCGGCCGCCGAGCTGGGCGAACCGCCGGGGTTCGCGGCCGGGCTCGGGGAGACGCTCACGAACCTGCTGGCCGGTCTCGTCGCCCGCGGCCGGTGACGTCAGGCGGGCGTCACCGGCAGCAGCCCGCGCTCGCCGAAGACCTTCTTGGCGGTGAAGGTCGCGTTGAGCGCCTTGGGAAATCCACAGTAGACAGCCGAGTGCAGCAGCGCCTCGACGATCTCGGCCGGCGTGAGCCCGACGTTGAGCGACGCGTTGACGTGCACCTCCAGCTGCGGTTCGCACCCGCCGAGCGCGGTGAGCATGCCGAGCGTGACGAGCTGGCGCTCGCGCGGCGCCAGGCCGGGCCGGGCGTAGATCTCGCCGAACCCCCACGACACCACGGCTTCGGCCAGCGCCGGCGAGACGTCGGCGAGGTTGTCGAGGACGCGCTGCCCGCTCTCGCCGTCGATCTCGTTCAGGGTCTTGAGGCCACGCTCGAAGCGCTCGTCGGTCATCTCGGGTTCCTTTCCCCAGTGTTTCGGTGCCGGAACCGACGCTAGGGGCTGGAGCGTGCTCCAGGTCCAGCGTGACGGCCACCACAGCGGGTGGCCGTCACGGCTGTCAGACCGCCGTCGCCGTGCCCCGGGCCGAAGCACCGGTGTTCACGTAGACGTAGAAGCTGGTACCCGTCTCGTCGGAACGGGTGCCGGCGGTGTTCGTGCTCCACACCCGCAGGTTCACGTACGAGCCGCTGTGGGCGTCCGCGGGTACGTCGAAGCCGAACGTGGCGGTGCCGTCGGACCCCGGCGCCAGGGTGGTCTCCGGGCCGGAGTCCACCTTGTAGCCGTAGGTGGCCAGATTCGCCTGGACCGGCGTCAGGGTGCACTGGATGTGCTGCCCCGGCGCCACCGACCACCCGGTGGGGTCACACGAGAAGTTCGGCGAAGAGTAGGCGACGTAGAACGTGTAGCCGCCCTGCTCGGAAACCGTGCCGTCGGCGAACTTCGTCGTCACGTAGATGCTGTTGATGTAGCTCTGCGTCGGGGTGAAGACCACGCTCGCCGTGCCGTCCGGTCCCGCGGCCACCGTGCCGTGCACCCCGTTGTTGAAGTCGTACGTGTAGCTCACCGCGCCCGGCACGGGCGAGGAGAACACGAACGTGCCCGGGACGCCGACCGCCCCGGTCATGCCGCCGCCTTCCGGATACTCCGCGCTCGTCACGTTCGGCTTGTTCGACGCGACCGAGACGTTCATCCCGCCCCAGCCGGACCGGACACCCGACGCGGTCGTGGTGTAGCCGTAGAACGAACCCCACGACGACGTTTTCGGCGTGACCGTCACGGTCGCGGTGCCGTCCGCGCCGAGCGGCACCGTGATCAGGTCCTCGTCGTTCCAGTGGTAGGTGAGCGAGACCGACCCGGGCAGCACGGCGCGCACCCGGAACTGTGCCGGGAGGCTCTGCGTCGGGTTCGCGGTGAGCGACTCGACCTCGGGCTCGCCGGGCTCGCTCACGACCGTCTCGCTGCTCTCCGACGTCAGGTAGCCGGTGGCGAGCTGGGCACGCACGGCCAGCTGGAGGTAGGTGAGCTGGGGATCGGTCGGGGTGACCTGCACGGTCGCCGTCCCGTCGGGGCCGGCCGCCACGGTCTCGTCCGGCTGGTTGGTCAGGTGGTAGACGTACCCGGTGACCGGGGTGGTGCCGTACGGGGTGAAGGTGCATGTCCGCGTCACGCCGACGAAGTCGTCGAACGGTGCGCAGGTCACCCCGGGCTGGTTGGCGGCGACCCAGAACCGGTAGCCGGCCGACGGCGACTGGTTGCCCGCCGCGTCGACGGAGACCGCGCCGATGCTCACCGGTCCGCTGCTGCGAGGTGCGTAGCGGACGGTCGCCTTGCCGCCGCGGCGGTCGGCGGCCGCGTAGCCGCCGTCCCACTTGAAGCCGACGACGTCCTTGTCCCCCTTGGCGTCGAAGACGAACGTCCCCGGGACGCCCGTGCCCCCGGACCCGGGCGGCGCCTGGGCCGCGTAGTCCGTGGACGTGATCACCGGCGCCGCCTTGGGCGGAGTGAAGTCGGTGGTGAACTTGCAGGTCGCGCTCCACGGCCCGAAGTTGCCTTGGTAGTCCTTGCCCCGCGCCTGCCAGACGTAGGTGACGCCTTCGGCGAGGAACGAGTCGACGTCGGCCCAGATCTGGTCCACCCCGATGCCCGTGTTGCCGACGGTACGGCGCTGGTCCGGCGCGTCGGCCGGCCAGAAAGCGAACTCCCCGTTGAGGTAGGAGTCGTCGCCGTCGGTAACCGTCGCGGTCAGGTGCGCCTGGCGCGAGACCACGAGGGGCTTCGCCGTGCACGCCTGGTAGTTGACGGTGAGCCCGGACGGCTTGCCCGGCACCTTGTCGAAGGTGAGCCCGAGCACCGCCTTCGGGTCGTACTCGCGGCCGAGTGCCAGGTCGTTCTGCTGGTCGTCGGGCAGCCGCAGGACGAAGGTCGCCGTGGTGCGGCCGGCGTCGAGCGCGGACTGGACCGCCGCGGTGACCGTCCAGGTGATCTGCCGCGAAGGGCACGAAGAGTCGATGTACGGGCCGGTGGCCTTGACGAGCTCCGCCGGCTGGTTGTTCCAGGTCGGCTTTTTCGCGGGCTCGGTCAGCCAGACCTCGGTCGTCCGCGGGTGGGAGCAGTCGGTGACGGCGGTTTCGCCGGTGCTCAGGTACGCCCGCTCGAGCGGGTTGCCCTTCAACGCGGAGATATCGAAAGTGACGTAGGACTTGAAGACGTGTTTCGTGCCGCCGGCGTAGACGTGCGCGCCGACCGGCGCGTTCCCGGCCTGGTTGACGAAGCTGGCCTTCGGTGCCGCCGAGTCGACGTAGGCCCACGACGAGGCCGCGGTCTCGGTGACCGTCTGCGCCGCTGCCGGTGGCGCGGCGAGCACCGCCGTGCCGGCCGCGGCCAGCGCCGTGACGAATGTGATGACGCCCGCTCTCGCGGGCAGGGTGGATCTTCCGGAGCCCAAAACGGCTCACCCCCTGTGCGTGTGCACCCGATGGCCGCGGGATGCGGCCATACCGCTATCGCACACGCACAGGGGGCGTTACCGGTTGCCTCGGCTACTTTCCGCTGGTGAAAAGGGCATTCACGTCCGAATCGGACAGTGCCCGGTCGTAGACGTGGACCTGGTCGACGGCCCCGTCGAGGAAGTCGACCGGGTTGCCGCCGTACTTGCCGCGGCCGATCACCGTGTGCCCGGTCGACGCCTCGCCGAGGCAGACGCTCTTCGTCGCCGCCAGCTGGCCGTCGACGTACAGCTTGAGCGTGCCCGCCGCCGCGTCGCGGACGCCGACGAGGTGGTACCAGCGGTTCGGCTCCGGCGCGGTGGGCGCCAGGGCCCGCGTGCCCACGAAGCTGAACGCCAGCCGGTGGTCCGCGCCCGAGTACTGCAGGAAGAACGCGCTGTTGCCCGGGCCGTCCTGGCTCACCGCCGTCTGGAAGCCGTCGCCGACGGCGTTGAACTTGACCCACGCCGCCGCGCTGTAGCTGCCTTCGGTGTTCAGCAGGGCGGCACCGGTGTCGGCGTACTGGCCGGAACCGTTGGTGGCCAACGCCGATCCGCTCTTCCCGGCCGTCCAGGACGCGCCGCCGACGAGCGTCGCGTCGTGGTCGCCGACCGCATCGGCAGCCACCGTGCCCGCGTTTTCGTCGAACGGGTACGCGGCGATGCCGTCGATCCCCGGCGTGCCCGCGGGAACCGAGGGTCCGGACACCGGGTTGCCGGTGGCGCCCTTGATCACCGCGAGGTTGGCCGCGCGGACTGCCGCGAAGTCCATCTTCTTCACCTGCCGGTCGTAGGTGAAGAAGCCGTTGACCTCCTTCTCGACGTCGGTCGTCTGCGTGTAGACACCCGCGGACACCCCGCACCGCTGGGCGACGAGCAGCAGGCGCTGCTGGAGTTCGCCGTAGCGCCGGGTCAGCGTCGCGCTGTCCGGTTCCATCTCGTAGGCGAAGCTGCCCGCCGGGTCGAACTGGTGGCCGTCGACCTTGAGGCCGAGGCCGCCGTACTCGCCGTCGACCGCCGCGCGCGTGCCGGTCTGCGTCGGCGTGCCCGGCCCGGTGTAGGAGTGGTCGTCGTAGATGTCACCGCGGCCGCTGTCCGGTTCGGACCGGCAGCAGTTGACGCCGGATTCGGCGTTCACCAGCCGGGTCGGGTCCCAGGACTTGACGAGATCGGCGATCCGGCCGACCTCGTAGTCGCCCCAGCCCTCGTTGAACGGCACCCACGTGACGATCGACGGGAAGCTGCGGTGCTGGTCGATCATCCGCTTCATTTCCGATTCGAAGTTGACGCGCGACGCGGCGGACGGTTCGACGTCGTCCTTCATCGCCGGCATGTCCTGCCACACCATCAGCCCGAGCTTGTCGGCGTAGTAGTACCAGCGGTCGGGCTCGACCTTGATGTGCTTGCGCACCATGTTGAAGCCGAGTGCCTTCTCCTGCTGGAGATCGAACTTCAGCGCCGCGTCGGTCGGCGCGGTGTAGATGCCGTCCGGCCAGAAGCCCTGGTCGAGCGGGCCGACCTGCATGACGAACTTGCCGTTGAGCAGCATCCGCTGCTTGCCGTCGGCGGTCTTGCCGACGCTGATCGAGCGGATGCCGAAGTACGAGCCGACTTCGTCCCCTCCTGCCAGCCGGACGCGCAGGTCGTACAGGAACGGGTCGTCCGGCGACCACAGGTGCGGCCGGTCCACCTTGAGCTTCAACGGCTTGTTCGCGTCTCCGCTCACGCGCCCGACCGGGCGGCCGTGGTCGTAGGCGACGGCTTCGACGCGCTGCCGCACCGGCCCGCCGACCACGGCGTTCACCGTAACTGAGCCGCTGGCCGCGTCCGGCGTGATGTCGAGGCGGTCGATGTGCGCCGGGTTCACCGGTTCCATCCACACGGTCTGCCAGATGCCGGACGTCGGCGTGTAGAAGATGCCGTCGCCGGGCTGGCGTTGCTTGCCGATCGGCTGCCCGCCCTGGTCGTTCGGGTCGGCGACGCCGACGATCAGCTCCTGGTCCCGCGCGGTCGTCAAGGCGTCGGTGACGTCGACGGAGAAGGCGTCGTAACCGCCGGTGTGCCGCGAGACGGTCTTGCCGTTGACGATCACCGTCGCGTCGTAGTCGACGGCCTGGAAGTGCAGCAGGATCCGCTGTCCGCGCCAGTCGCGCGGCAGCTGGAACGTGCGGCGGTACCACATCTGCGTCTCGTGGCGCATGATCCCGGACAACGCGGATTCCACCGGGTAGGGCACGAGGATGCGCTCGCCCAGCGAACGGCCGACCGGGGCCGCCTCGCCGGGCTTGGCGGCGGCGAACTCCCAGACGCCGTTGAGGTTCTGCCACTTGTCGCGGGTCAGCTGCGGTCTCGGGTAGTCGGGGAGGGCGTTGGCAGGGGAGACGTCGTTGGTCCACGGGGTGGACAGCGGCGGGGTGAGCCGCTGCCACTGCGGCGGGGACGCGGCGTTCGCGGCGGGGACCGCGAGGCCGGTGAAGACCAGCGCCAGTGCGGCGGCGAGGCGGGCGGGGCGGAACATCGTCGAACCTCCTGGTAGGGGACCTGGTTCAGCGGGTTCGGGAGCGCGCCAGCAGGCGCTGGATCACCACGACGACGAGCAGGAAGGCCCCGCTCACCACCGTCTGGTAACTGGAGTCGAGGGTGCCGATCTGGTTGATGACGTTCTGGATCAGCGTGCGCAGCAGCACGCCGACGAGGGTGCCGGCGATCGTCCCGGCGCCGCCGGTGAGCAGCGTGCCGCCGATGACGACGACGGAGATCGCGTCGAGCTCGGTGCCGACGCCGATCACCGTGACGCCGGACTGCAGGTACGCGGCGGTCAGGACGCCGGCAAACCCGGCGAGGGCGCCGCTGAGCGTGTAGAGCGTGATCTTGGTGCGCGCCACCGGAAGGCCCATGAGCAGCGCGGACTGTTCGGCGCCGCCGATGGCGAACACGGACTGGCCGAACCCGGTGCGGCGCAGGAGCAACGCGCCGAGCGCGAACAGGACCAAGGTCAGGTACACCGGCACGCCGACGCCGAAGACCGTGCCCTGCCCGAGCCAGAGGAATGCCGAGCCCGGGACCACTTTGTACGTCGTCGCGCCTTCGGACGTCAGCGCGAGCAGGAGTCCCCTGGCGAACAGCAGGGAGGCGAGGGTGACGATGAACGGCGCCATCCCGGTGCGGGCGATGAGCAGGCCGTTGACCAGCCCGATCAGCGAGCACACCGCCAGGGGCAGCAGGATCGCGACGAGCAGCCCGTGTTGCGCGCCGTACGCGGCGAGGACGCCGCCGAGCGCGTAGTTCGAGCCGACCGAGAGGTCGATGCCGCCGGAGATGATCACGAACGTCATGCCGAGCGCGATGATCGCCAGGAACGAACTCTGCAGCGCGAGGTCACGGAGGTTGTCCGCGGACCCGAAGCGCGGGAACGCGAACCACGCGGCGGCGATGCCGAGGACGAGGACGACGGCCGCGCCCTGGCGTTGCAGGACCCCGGCGAGCGCGGCGTTCTGAGTGGTGGTGGTCATCGCTTGCTCCGCTCGCGGGCCACGTAGACCGCGGCGACGATGATGGCCGCCTGGACCATCTGCGCGGTCGAGTCCGGCAGGTTGTGCTTGATCAGGGTGGCGTGCACGAGCTGCATGAGCAGGGCGCCGAACACGGTGCCGAGCACTCGGACCCGGCCGCCGGTGAGCGGCGTGCCGCCGACGACGACCGCGGTGATCGCGGACAACTCCATGAGCAGCCCGAGGTCGTTCGGGTCGCTGGCGCCCAGCCTCGACGTCGCCAGCACGCCGGCCACCGCGGCCAGCGCCCCGGAGATGACGTAGACGCCGACGAGCACGCGTTTCACCGGCAGCCCGGCCAGGGTGCTCGCCGCGCGGTTGCCCCCGACGGCGACCAGGTGCCGCCCGAACGTCGTGCGCTGCACGACCAGCCCGGCCAGCACCGCGAGCACAGCCGCCACGATGACCATGATCGGCACGCCCAGGACGTCGCCGGTGCCCAGCGCCAGGAAGTCCGGGTTGTGCAGCTGGACGAGCTGGCCGTGGGCGATGACCAGGGCGAGCCCGCGGCCGCCGACGAGCAGGGCGAGCGTCGCGATGATCGGCTGGATCCCGAGGTAGGCCACGAGGTAGCCGCTGAACAGGCCGGAGACGATCCCCGCGATGACGGCGACGAGGATCGCCATCAGCGGCCCGGCGCCGAGGTAGAGCGGGATGAGCGCGGCGGCGATCGACATCACCGAGCCGACGGACAGGTCGATGCCCTCGGTGCCGATCACCAGCGCCATGCCGAGCGCGACGATGCAGACGGGTGCCGCCTGCACCAGCTGCGTGCGGAAGTTGGCCGCGGACAGGAAGTTCTCGGTGAACACCACGTTGAAGAGCAGCAGGACGACGACGGCCAGGTAGACGCCGTAGTCCTGCAGCCACGCGGTGACCTTCGCGCGCTCAAGGGTGGCGGTGGACATCGTTGTCACCCTCCGCTGCGATGGCTGCCAGGACGTTTTCTTCGGTGATGTTGCTGCCGGTCAGTTCGCCGGCGACCGAGCCGTCGCGCAGGACGACCACGCGGTCGGAGCCGTCGATCAGCTCTTCCAGTTCGGACGAGATGAGCAGCACGCCGAGCCCTTCCCGCGCGAGTTCGTCGATCAGCGCCTGGACCTCGGCCTTGGCGCCGACGTCGATGCCGCGCGTCGGCTCGTCGAGGAGCAGGATCTTCGGGCCGGTGGCCAGCCAGCGGGCGAGCAGCACCTTCTGCTGGTTGCCGCCGGAGAGCTCGGACACCTTCTGCTCGGGGCTCGCGGCCTTGATCCGCAGGCGGTCCATGAAGATCTTCACGATCCGGTCCTGCCTGGCCTTGCTGACCAGGCCGAACGGCGACAGCGCCGGCAGCGCGGCGAGCACGATGTTCTCGCGGACCGACAGGTTCGGGATGATCCCGTCGGTCTTGCGGTCCTCGGCCAGCAATGCGATCCCGGCGCGCATGGCGTTCTTGATCCGGCCTCGCTTGAGCGGCTTCCCGGCGAGCAGGACGCTGCCGCCGTCCAAGGGGAACGCCCCGACGATCGCCCGCGCGGTCTCGCTGCGGCCGGAGCCGAGCAGCCCGGCCAGGCCGACGACCTCGCCGGGCCGGATGCTCACCGAGACGTCGTGCAGCTTCCGCAGCCCGCTCAGGTGCTCGGCCTTGAGCAGCGGCTCGCGCTCGACGTCGTGCTCCTCGCCGAACGCCGTGACGCCCTCTTCACGGATCTGGCGGATCTCCCGGCCGAGCATCAGCGACACGAGTTCGATGCGCGGCAAGGGCTTCAACGGTCCACTGTGGACGACCCGGCCGTCGCGCAGCACGGTGACGCTGTCGCAGACCCGGTACAGCTCGTCCATCCGGTGACTGACGTAGACGATCGCGATGCCTTCCGCGTGCAGCCGGTTCAGCACCTCGAACAGCGTCTCGACCTCGCGGGGCTCGAGCGACGACGTCGGCTCGTCCATGATGACGACCTTCGCGTCGGCCGAGACCGCGCGGGCGAGCGCGACCATCTGCTGCGCGCCGACACCCAGCGTGTGCAGCGGCCGCCTGACATCGTTGTCGACGCCGTAGCCCTTGAGCAGTTCCCGGGCGTCGGCGGACATCTTCGACCAGTCCACGAGCCCCGCGCGGGTGCGTGGCTCGCGGCCGAGGAAGACGTTGCCGGCGATGCTCATCAGCGGGACGAGGTTGACCTCCTGGTAGATCGTGGAGATCCCGGCGCGCTGCGCGTCGATCGGCCGCTTGAACGTCACCGGCTCGCCGAGGTGGCGCACCTCGCCCTCGTCGGGCCGGTAGACGCCGGTGAGCACCTTGATCAGCGTGGACTTGCCGGCGCCGTTCTCGCCGACCAGCGCGTGCACTTCGCCCGGAGCCAGCGCGAAGCTGACGTCGTCGAGGGCGAGGGTGCCGGGGAACCGCTTGGTCACCCCGGTCACCTCGAGCACCGGCGCGGTCGTCACTTCGGTGGTGGCTGTCACTGGTAGGAGTTCCCGACCTTCTGGGCGGCGTTGGTCTCGTCGTACTGGTCGTCGGTGATGACGATGCTCGCGGGGATCGGCTCGCCGTTCTCGAACTTCTGCAGTGTCTGGAAGGCGAGCGGGCCGAATCGCGGGTTCGACTCGATCACGGCGTTGTAGCTGCCGTCGACGATGAGCTGCACGGCGTTGCGGGTGCCGTCGATGGAGACGACCTTGACGTCCTTGCCCGGCGACTTGCCCGCCGTCTTGAGCGCGTTGACCGCGCCGACGCCCATTTCGTCGTTCTCGGCGTAGACGGCGGTGATGTCCGGGTGGCTCTGGATGAGCTGCTCCATCACGGCCTGGCCCTTGGACCGGTCGAACTCGCCGGTCTGCTCGGCGACGACGGACAGGCCCGGGGTCTTCGCCAGCTCGTCCTCGAAGCCCTTGGTGCGGTCGGTGGTGACGTTGTTGCCCGACGAACCGAGCAGGATCGCGACCTTGCCGGTGCCGCCGGTGATACGCGCGGTCTCTTGCGCGGCGCGCTTGCCCTGCTCGACGAAGTCGGAGCCGATGAACGTCAGGTAGTCGGTGCACGGTTGCGACGTCACCTTGCGGTCGATGGTGACGACCGGGACCTTCTTGGCCTTCGCCGCGTCGAGCGCGGGCTGGAGGCCGTCGGAGTTCAGCGGCGCGACGACGAGCAGCTGGGCGCCGCGGTCGAGCAGCGACTTGATGTCGCTGATCTGGCGGTTGAGGTCGCTCTGGGCGTTGGTGACGAGCAGCTTGCCGATGCCGAGCTTCGCGGCTTCGTCGCGAATGGACTGCGTCTCGGCGATCCGGAACGGGTTGGCCTCCTTTTCGGACTGGGAGAAACCCACCACCGCGGTCTTCACGTCGAGCTTGGGGTAACCGGTCTTGGCGAGCGTGCAGCCGTCGGCGGCCGGCGCGGCGGACTGGGCACTCGCGGCCGGCCCGCCGCCGCTGGAGGGCGCGGCGGAGGTTTCTTCCCGGCTGGTGCAGGAGGTGAGGGTCAGTGCGGCGGCGGCCGCGGTGACCAGCGCCAATCGGGGACGGGAAGGCAAGAGCACGGCGACTCCTCGGGCAGCGTCGTTGATGACCCGCTCGCCGGAGTGACCGGGGTCACCCCGAGAGCCTTGAGGTACTTTTTACATCGTTGGAACAACGTTGTAAACCGGCAGCCGCTCGCTACACTTCGTGCTCACTCTCTGAAGGGACCGCCCGTGACCGTGACGCTCAAGGACGTCGCCACGCTTGCCGGAGTGTCGGTGAAGACCGTGTCGAACGTCGTGAACGGCTACGCCTTCGTCAAGCCGGAGAACCGCCGGCGCGTCGAGGAAGCCCTGGCGGCGACCGGGTACCGGCCGAACGTCGGCGCCCGCAACCTCCGCCGCGGGCGCACCGGGTTCCTGGCGCTGATGGTGCCGGAGCTGTCCATCCCGTACTTCGGGGAGCTGGCGGGCCTGGTCATCACGGCGGCGCAGAAGCGCGGCTGGAGTGTCCTGATCGAACAGACACAGGGGACGCGGGCGCGGGAGCGGGAGACGCTGTCGTCCTTGGGGCCGCATCTGGTCGACGGCGCCCTGGTGCACCCGGAGGCCCTGGAGGCGGCGGACTTCCCGGCGGATCCGGGCGGGATCCCGCTGGTCATGCTGGGTGAGCACGCGGTGGACGTGCCGATCGACCACGTGGCGATCGACAACGTCCTGGCGGCGCGGACCGCGGTGTCCCACCTGGCGTCACTGGGCCGCACGCGGATCGCGGCGATCGGCCGGAACCCGGCGCGCGGGACGTCGTCCCAGCGGCTGGCCGGGTACCGTGCGGCGCTGTCCGAGGCGGGTTTGTCCTATTCGGACGCTTTGGTGGCCCCGGCGGAGAAGTGGCACCGGTCGGTGGGGGCGGCGGCGATGAAGTCGTTGCTGGCCTTGGCGTCGTCGCCGGACGCGGTGTTCTGCTTCAACGACCTCCTGGCCGTCGGCGCGTTGCGGGCGGTGGCCGAGCAGGGCCTGCGGGTCCCGGACGACGTCGCCATCGTGGGGTTCGACAACAACGAAGAGAGCGCATTCTCGCTGCCCTCGCTGACGACGATCGCCCCCGACAAGACGGCACTGGCCGAGGCGGCGGTCGACCTCGTGCACCGGCGCATCACGGGAGACACGACGTCCCCGCCACAGGACATCCAGACCCCGTTCGCCCTGGAGATCCGCGAAAGCACCCGCGGCCGCCGCTGAGGGCCCAAAGCACCCCAATGTGGCGTTGGGTGCGTTGGACGCACCCAATGTGGCGTTCGGTGCGTTGGACGCACCCAATGCCACATTGGGGCGTTGGGGTCAGCGGGCCGGCCAGTGCCAGGAGGGCCGGTCCAGGCGGCCCTGGCCGGCCACCTTCGTCTCGCCGTACTCCTTCTCCAGCTCCACCGTGCCCACGTCGGTCACCGCCGCCAGTGCGCGGATCAGGGGCTGGGCGTGGGAGACCACCACCAGCTGGGTTTCCTTCGCCGCGGTCGCGATCAGGGTGGCCAGGGCCGGGAGGAGGTCCGGGTGGAGGCTCGTCTCCGGCTCGTTCAGCACCAGCAGCTCCGGCGGGCGCGGGGTCAGCAGGGCCGCCACCCACAGCAGGAACCGCAGCGTGCCGTCGGACAGCTCCGCCGCCGACAGCGGCCGCAGCAGGCCGTGCTGGCGGAACTCGACCGACAGCAGGCCGTCCTCGGAGCGCCGCACCTCCAAGGCCGAGCCCGGGAAGGCCGCGTCGATCACTTCCGCGAGCTCCGCGGCCCGGCCGACTTCGATGATCGTCTGCAGGGCCGCCGCGAGGTCGGCGCCGTCGTGGGACAGCACCGGGGTGCGCGTGCCGATGCGGGACTGGCGGGCCGGGGCGTCCGCGTCCGTGCGGAAGTGGTCGTAGAACCGCCACGACCGGATGCGCTCCCGCAGCACCAGCAGCTCCGGGCACGCCCGCGGGTCCGCGAACTCGCTCAGCATGCTGTCCGTCAACCGGATCTTGAACCGCTCGTCGCCCCACGCCCCGGACGACACGCGGGTGCGCACCGACGGGCCCGCCCGGTCCGCCAGCAACGCCGCCGGCCGCAGGACCGGCCCCGACCACACCGCTTCCCGCTTGAACTCCGGGTCGAGGTTGAACAGCGTCGCGGCCGGCACTGGCAGGCCCAGGTCGAGCGCATAGCCGAACTCGTCGCCCGCGAAGCCGAGCCGCAGCCCGACGGCCTTCGTGTGCACCTTGCCCTGAACCCGGGTGGTGCCCCGTCGCACGCCGTTCTCCGGGCCGGCCCACAGCGTCGACGGCAGGCCGCCCTCCCGCGCCAGCGCCGCCACGGCGCCGTTGCGGGACGCGTCCGCCAGCAGCCGCAGGGCCCGGTACAGGCTCGACTTGCCGCTGCCGTTCGGTCCGGTGACGACGGTCAGTCCCGACAGTGGCACCACCAGATCGCGCAGCGAGCGGTAGTTCTCGACGGCCAGCGTGGTGAGCATGCCCCCGAACCTAGCCGTCCCCGACCCCGGCTCGCCGGGGACCGGGTCAGGCGACCGGGTCCGCGAGGGGGATCTCGCCTTCGGTGAGCCAGGAGCCGCGCCACGCGAGATCGGCCCGGACGAGGGGTTTTCCGCAGCTGTCGCACTTCTCGCCCGGCCGCGTGAGCTGCCCGCAGCGGGTGTGGACCAGGTTCATCGGGCCGGGGGCGTGCTCCGACGAAGTGTGCGCGTTGCCCCACGCGGCGAGCGCGTGCAGCACCGGCAACGCGTCCGAGCCGGCTTGCGTGAGGCGGTACTCGTGGCGGGTGCGGCCGCCGTCCCGGTAGGGGAGCTTCGTCAGCAGGCCGCGGGCGACGAGCTTGCCCAGCCGGGTCGTCAGCACGTTGTCGGCGATCCCGAGCTGCGCGCGGAAGTCTTCGAACCGGGTGGTGCCCGCGGTGGCGTTGCGCAGGATCAGCAGCGTCCACGGCTCGCCGAGGACGTCGGCGGCACGGGCGATCGGGCAGGACGCGTCCTCCCACGTGATGCGACGGCTCATCGTGTGTTCCCTTCGTGCTGACTTGCTCCGAGCAAGTCTACGTCGTAAGGTCGGCCGTAGCTAGCTTGCAACGAGCAAGCCAGATGCGAGAGGAGCTCGTCATGGACATCACGGGTGCGGTGGCGCTGGTCACCGGAGCCAACCGGGGCCTCGGCCGTCAGTTCGCCGCCGCCCTTCTCGAGCGTGGTGCCGCCAAGGTTTACGCCGCCGCGCGGAACCCGGAGTCCGTCGATCTGCCGGGTGTGGTCCCGCTGAAGCTCGACGTGACCGACCCGGAGTCGATCCGGGAAGCCGTGGCGATCGCGGGAGACGTCACGCTGCTGGTCAACAACGCCGGGTCGTCCACCGGCGCGTCGCTGCTCGGCGGGTCCCTCGACGACATCCGGCTGGAGATGGACACCCACTACTTCGGCACCCTGGCGGTGACGCGCGAGTTCGCGCCCGTGCTGGAGCGCAACGGCGGCGGCGCGGTGCTCAACGTGCTCTCCGTGCTGTCCTGGTTCACCGCGCCGCAGGTCGCGGCGTACTCCGCGGCGAAGGCGGCGGCGTGGTCGCTGACCAACGCGCTGCGCCAAGAGCTGGCGCCGCAGAACACGCTGGTGACCGCGCTGCACGTCGGCTACATGGACACCGACATGGCCAAGCACGTCGACGGTCCGAAGGCCGACCCGGCGGTCGTGGCGCGGCTCGCCCTCGACGGCGTCGAGCAGGGTCGCTTCGAGGTGCTCGCCGACGACCTCAGCCGGAACGTGCGGGCCGGGCTGGCCGGCGACCTGACCGGGCTCTACCCGGCGCTCGCGTCCTGAGTCCACTTCGGACGGTGTCGGCCCGCTGAACGGCTTCCCGGTCAACGGGAGCCCGTACGGTTCGTATTGACCAGGGTCGCATGTCGACTTAGCGTTTTCTGACAGTAAGGAAACTTTCCTAACTGTCGGAGGTCCTCATGCACAGACCCCGGGCGATCGCCATGGCGATCGCGGCCGCAGGTGCGTTCTTGATCGCGCCCGCGGCCGCGAACGCCGCGACAGTCACCTACGAAGCCGAGAACGCCACCATCTCGCAGGGCGCGGTCAACGCCGACCACGCCGGCTTCACCGGCACCGGCTTCGTCAACTACGACAACCTGACCGGTTCCTACGTCCAGTGGTCCGTCTCGGTCGCCACCGCCGGCAGCACGTCGCTGACGTTCCGGTTCGCCAACGGCACGACGACCGCCCGGCCGATGACCATCGCCGTCGACGGCACGACCGCCGAGACCCCGTCGTTCGCCGGGACCGGTTCCTGGACGACGTGGAACACCACGCCGGTGAACGTCACGCTGACCGCGGGCACGCACACCGTCCGGGCCACGGCGACGACCGCGAACGGCGGCCCGAACGTCGACTCGCTGACCGTCGGCGACTCCGGCGGCGGTGGTGGAGCGCCGAGCGCGTCCGAACTGCTGTCGAAACTGACGTCGTGCAGCCAGATCTCCAGCGGCAAGTACAAGACCGACTCCGAGACGAGCCGCACGATCCCGGTGTGCGGGCTCTCGGACGCGGTCTTCTGGAAGGCCGACATGGACATCGACTGCGACGGCCAGCGGACCTCGCAGTGCAACGAGAACACCGACTGCTGCTTCCAGGCCGACACCGCGTTCCACCAGTCCGACGGGAAGCCGTTGAACGCCGCCACACTGCCGTACGTCGTGGTGCCGAGCCCGAGCAGCACCTGGGACTACCGGAAGTTCGGCATCGCGGGCGCGGGCGTGGTGGCGGTGATCTACAACAACCAGGTGACCTACGCCGTGGTCGGCGACACCGGGCCGACCGACATCATCGGCGAGGCGTCCTACGCGACGGCGAGTTCGCTCGGGATCGACCCGGACCCGTCGAACGGCGGCACGGACTCGGGCGTGACCTATCTGTTCTTCAAGAATTCGAAGGTGACGCCGATCGAGAGCCACGCCAACGCCGTGAGCACCGGCGAAGCACTCGCCCGGCAGTTCGTGAACAACCACTGATGCTTCCGGGGTCCCCGGTCGGGGACCCCGGAACACCGGCCCGGCGGGCGCGGGCGTATGAATGGGTGGGTGCCCGAAAACGTCGAAACCGGAAACGGCCGAACGAGGAACCGCTGGGGCGAAGGAGAACGGCTGCGCGGGGAGATCCTGGCCGCGGCCGGCCGGCTGCTCGCCGAGCTCGGCGGCGAGGACGGGCTGACGATCCGCGGGGTGGCGCGCGCGGTCGGCATCGCCCCGGCGAGCATCTACCAGCATTTTTCCGATCGCGCGGAATTGGTGCGCGGCTTGCTCGACCACGAATACACGCGGCTGCGGGATTCGATGCGCGCGGCGGAGGAGACACTCGGCGAAACCGACGTCGTCGGCCGGGTACGGGCGCAGATTCACGCGTACTGCACGTTCGCCATGGAGAATCCGGGGCATTACCGGCTGATGCTGGCGAACGGCGCGTCCCGCCCGGACCCGGACGCCCGCGCGGAGGGCCCGCTGCTGGACGTGATCGACCGCCTGGCGGCGGGCTTCGAGCGCTGCGTCGAAGCGGGCCACCCGCTGAGGGTGACCCCGGGCCGCGCGGCGGCCGTGGTGTTCGTCGGCGCGCACGGGCGGGTGGCGCTGTTCCACAGCGTGCTCAACCGGACCGGGGCCGAGCTGGTGGAGCCGTTCGTCGACGAGCTGATCTCGCTGGTCTTCGAGTGAGCCTCAGACCGCCCGCTTCAGGGCGTCGACGTCCTTCGCGAGGTGTTCGGTGATGAACCGGGCGCGGTCCGCGTCGTCGATCTTCCGCGGCGTCATCTCCACCAGCATGATCAGGTCCAGGTACACGCGGTAGAGACCCAGCCGGGCCCAGGCCGGCATGCCCCACTCCGCCGGGCCACTCGCCGCGCGGTAGCCGTCCAGCAACTCGCGGTCCGGGGCGCGGAACAGGCTCAGGGAGACGAACTCCGCCATCGGGTCGCCCCAGAACGCGCGCTCGGCGTCGATGATGCCCGACACGCGGCCGTCGTCGAGGAGGATGTTGCCGTCCCACAGGTCGAAGTGGACCAGTACCGGGGTGGTGACCAGGTCCAGCAGCGGCTCGTGGCGGTGCACCAGGTGCGTGATCTCCGCGGCCGGCCGGGGGAGGCGCACCCCGTAGCGGACGGCGTCCGCGAGCACGGCGTCCACCATGGCCGTGAACGCCGCCGGCCACGTCGGGTGCAGGGAGTCCTGGGGGTAGCCGAACCTCTCGCCGGTCACCTTGTGCAGGCCCGCCACGATCCCGCCCAGTTCGGCCCGCTGCCGAGGGCCGGCGTCGGGCACCTGCGACCACGGCACTCCCGGCAGCTCCGTCATCAGCAGGAAGCCGGGCCCGGACCCCACCACCGACGGCAGCGGGCCCGAGACCCGGCGGTAGTACTCCGCTTCCGTGGCCAGGAGGTCGTGTTCGTGGGCCAGCCCGGGCGCGGACGGCGCGATCTTGAGCACCAGCCGCCGTCCGTCCGCCAGTCTCAGCCGGATCGCCGTGTTGTACGTTCCCCCGCCGATTTCCTCGGCCGACACCACCGAAGCCGGGTCGATGCCCGATGCGATCAGTTCCCCGTCCACCCGGCCGAGTCTGCCAGCTTTTCCGCCGCGTCGGCCAGATCCTCCGGCGTCGGGGCGTCGTCCTGGGTCAGCTTTCGCCGCCAGTAGCCGGTGAACTCGACGTCGCCCTTGGGCAAGCCGCGCTCGCCGACGAGGTGACGGCGCAACGCGCGGACCGTCGACGCCTCACCGGCCAGCCACGCCGCCGACCCCTCCGGCAGCGCCGCCCCACGCACCGCCTCCAGGAGACGGCTGCCGTGCTCGGCGCCGTTCCGGTGCAGCCAGTGCACCTCGCCGGGCAGCGGCTGCTCCTCCGCCACGTCTTCGACCTCGAGGAACGCCACCGTATTGTCCACTTCAGACATGATCGAGGCGACGGCGGGGATCGTCGTTTCGTCGCCGGCGAGGAGCAAGGTGTCCGCTGTGGACAGTGGGCGGCGGTAGGCCGGGTCCGGGCCGTAGCGGCCGAGGATGTCGCCCGGCGCCGCCTGGAACGCCCAGGCCGTGGCCGGGCCTGCCGGACCGGGGTGCAGCACGAAGTCCACGTCGATCGTGCCGCGATCCCGCGAGCGCACGGTGTAGCTGCGCATCACCGGCCGTTCGTCGGCCGGGATCTCGAGGTACGCCTGGTACCAGCGCATGACGTCGCCGTCGGGTTCCGGCAGGCGCACCGGGCGGCCCGGCGGCGGGAACAGCAGCTTGAGCTGCTGGTCCGGCCACGCCTCCAGCTCGCCGAGGCCGTCGCCGGTGAAGGTGACGCGCGCGGTGCGCGGCGTCACGCGCCGCACCGCCGTCACTTCGAGCAGACCGGTCGGGTTCACGGCTTCCCCAGGTATTCGCGCAGGTGACGGGCGGTGAGCGTGGAGGCGTCGGCCACCAGTGCGGCCGGCGTGCCTTCGAAGACGACCCGGCCACCGTCGTGGCCGGCGCCGGGGCCGAGGTCGATGAGCCAGTCGGCGTGGGCCATCACGGCCTGGTGGTGTTCGATGACGATCACGGTGTTGCCCGCGTCGACGATCCGGTCCAGCAGCGCCAGCAGCTGGTCGACGTCGGCGAGGTGCAGGCCGGTCGTCGGCTCGTCGAGGATGTACGTCGAGCCGTGCTCGGCCATCCGGATCGCCAGCTTGAGCCGCTGCCGCTCACCGCCCGAAAGCGTCGTCAGCGGCTGCCCGAGCGTCAGGTAGCCGAGGCCGACGTCGGCGAGGCGGTCGAGCACGGTCCGCGCGTTGCCCGCCGGGAAGAATTCGCGCGCCTCGGCGACGGACATCGCCAGGACCTCGCTGATGTTCTTGCCGCGCAGCTCGTACGTCAGCACCTTCGGCGTGAACCGCCTGCCTTCGCACTCCTCGCAGACGGACGCGACCCCGGCCATCATGGCCAGGTCGGTGTAGATCACGCCGAGTCCCTTGCACTTCGGGCAGGCGCCTTCGGAGTTGGCGCTGAACAGGCTCGCCTTGACGCCGTTGGCCTTGGCGAAGGCCGCGCGGATCGGGTCGAGCAGGCCGGTGTAGGTCGCCGGGTTGGACCGCCGGGACCCGCGGATCGCCGACTGGTCGACCACGACGACGTCGTCCCGGTGGGCCAGCGAGCCGTGGATCAGCGACGACTTCCCGGAACCGGCGACCCCGGTGACGACGGTCAGCACGCCGAGTGGGATGTCCACGCTGACGTCACGCAGGTTGTGCAGGTTCGCGCCGGTGATCTTCACGTGCCCGGACGGCTTGCGCACCTTCTCGCGCAGCGTGACGCGGTGGTCGAGGTGGCGGCCGGTGAGCGTGCCGGAGGCGCGCAGGCCGTCGACGCTCCCGGTGTAGCAGAGCCGCCCGCCGTCGGCGCCCGCGCCGGGACCGAGGTCGACGACGTGGTCGGCGATCCGGATCGTCTCCGGCTTGTGCTCGACGACGAGGATCGTGTTCCCCTTGTCCCGCAGGCACAACAAGAGGTTGTTCATCCGCTCGATGTCGTGCGGGTGCAGCCCGACGGTCGGCTCGTCGAAGACGTAGGTGACGTCGGTGAGGCTGGAACCCAGGTGCCGCACCATCTTGACGCGCTGCGCCTCGCCGCCGGACAGCGTCGCAGACTCGCGGTCGAGTGACAGGTAGCCGAGGCCGATCTCGACCAGCGAGTCGAGGGTGTCGCGCAGGTTGCCCAGCAACGGCCGGATCGACGGCGCGTCGAGGTTCCGCACGAACTCGGCGAGGTCGCTGATCTGCAGGGCGGCGCAGTCGGCGATGTTCTTCCCGTCGATCTTCGCCGACAGCGCGGCCTGGTTCAGCCGGGCGCCACCGCACTCGCCGCAGGTCTTGAAGGTGGCGGCCTTCTCGATGAACGCGCGCAGGCGCGGCTGCAGCGACTCCGTGTCCTTCTGCAGGTACAGCCGCCGGACCTTCACCGCGAGGCCTTCGTAGGTGATGTTCGTCTTGCCGACCTTCACCTTGCACGGACCCTTGTGGAGCAGGTCGTCGAGCTGCTCGGGGGTGAAGTCGCGGATCTTCGTGTCCGGGTCGAAGAAACCGCACGAGAGGTAGGTCTGCACGTACCAGTTGTCCGGCGTGAACCCGGGCACCAGGATCGCGCCGTCGTGCAGCGAGCGGTCGAAGTCGAGCAGGGCGTCGACGTCGAGGTCGGAGATCCGGCCGAGGCCCTCGCAGGCCGGGCACATGCCCTCGGGCAGGTTGAAGCTGAACGCGCCGGACGTGCCGACGTACGGTTCGCCGAGCCGCGAGAAGGCGATCCGCAGCATGGCGTAGGCGTCGGTCGCGGTGCCGACCGTGGAGCGCGAGTTGGCGCCCATCCGCTCCTGGTCGACGACGATGGCGGCGCTGAGGTTCTCCAGCAGGTCGACGTCCGGGCGCGACAGGCTCGGCATGAACGACTGGAGGAAGGCGCTGTAGGTCTCGTTGATCAGCCGCTGCGACTCGGCCGCGATGGTGCCGAAGACCAGGGACGACTTGCCGGAGCCGGAGACGCCGGTGAAGACCGTGAGCCGTCGCTTCGGGATGTCGAGGTCGATGCCGGTGAGGTTGTTCTCCCGGGCGCCCCGGACCTCGATCACGTCGTGGGTGTCGGCGGCCCGCCTGGGTGAGGTCATACCGTCCTTCTTGATACTTTAGGCTGTAAAGTGTCTTCAAGGGTACATTACTTTAGGGTGTAAGGAGTCGGCAAGGTGGTCGTCTTCGCGGGTCAGGGCGACGCCCGGCGGTCCATGGAACTGCTGTGGGCGCCACGCGTGGTGGCGCCACGCACCGGCCCGGGCCCCAAACCGGGCCTGTCGGTCGAGGCGATCGTGGCGGCGGCGATCGAGATAGCGGACGGCGAAGGCATGGGCGCGCTGTCGATGCGCGCGGTCGGCGAGCGCCTCGGCCGCACGGCGATGGCGCTCTACACGTACGTGCCGGGCAAGACCGAGCTGGTCGACCTCATGTACGACCGGACGCTGGGGGAGCTGCCTTCGGTTTTTTCAGGTGCCGACGGCTGGCGCACTTCCGCTCGGGCCCTGGCGGACGCGTTGTGGGACTTGCACCTGAGGCACCCGTGGCTGCTGCAGGTCTCGCCGGCCCGCCCGGTGCTCGGACCGGGGGAGTTCCACGTCCAGGAGACGCTGCTTCGCGTGTTGGCTGAGACGGGGTTGCCGCTGTCCCGGGTCCGCTGGGTCGTGGCGGCGCTGTTCAACATCGTCCGCGGATCCGTGCAGGCGGCGGCGGAGTCTCGCCAGGCCGCCCAGGAGACGGGACAGTCCGAAGAGGACTGGTGGTACGCGCGGTCGGCCCTGCTGGGCGAGCTGGCCCCGGACCTGCCGGCCCGGTTCCCGACGGTGGCCCAGCTGGGCCCGGCGGTCGACGCGGCGAGCGACGAGCCTTACTTGGAGCGCGAGGCGAGGCTGTCGTTCGAGGCGGGACTGGAGCTCCTGCTGGACGGCGTCGAAGCGGCGATCGTCCGCCAAGGCTGACTGTGTCGCTGTAACAAAGCCTCGCTCGCCTGCGATCGGAAAACGACGGATGCTCCGGCGGCGAGGTGGGGTAATGGCTCAAGGCGATGTCGGCGGTCTCACCGACGGTTTCGAAGGCTATCTCACGCCCGCTGACGACGACTACCGGGAAGTGCTGCGGAACGGTCTGGTGGTCGTCGACGCCAACGTCATCCTCAACCTTTACCGGTACGAGAGTGGCACTCGAGAAGACCTGTTCGGGGTGCTCGAGAAGTTCGGCGAGCGGCTCTGGGTTCCGCACCAGGTCGCGCTCGAGTTCTGGAACAACCGCGAAGCCGCGCTCGGTGACCTCAAGAAGGTCACGGGCGAGACCGTGGAAGCCCTGGGTGAGCTCGGCCGGCAGGCTCCGAAACTGGTGCAGGCGTGGGCCTCGCGCATCTCCCTGCCGGACGACAAGGAGAAGCTGATCACCGACTCGATCGCCGACGGGTTCCGGTCGGCGGTGGAGTCGATCGAGGAGTACGGCCGGATAGCCGGGGAGAACGGCCACTGGGACACCAACGAAGATCAGGTCCTCGCCAAGCTGCGCCCCCTGCTGGCGGGCAAGGTCGGCCGGAAGTTCGCCCCCGACGAAGTCGATGCCGCGCGCCGGGAAGCGATGAGGCGCATCGAGAACAGGGAGCCTCCGGGATTCAAGGACAAGGACAAGCCGGATCCGTGCGGGGATTACTTCGTCTGGCGCCAAACGCTGGAGGAGGCGAAGCGGCGCAAGGTTGATGTCCTGTTCGTGACCGACGACTCGAGGCGTGACGACTGGTATCGCCGCCCTGGTGGGCAGACTCGAGGCCCGCGCCTGGAGCTTATCGACGAGATGCGCGCGTTTTGCGGCGTCCGGCTGTTCATGATGCGGACGGAGTCGCTGCTGTTTCATGCCGGCCGCGTGCTCGATGTCACCGTCCGCGAGTCCTCGGTCGAGGATGTCGTGCGCGTCGAAGAACGGCCGGTGTCCCTGGACGAGTCGCCGGCTGATGAGCCACTCGTGGACGAACATCAAAGCCTGATCGAGGCGGCCAAGCGTTCCGATGAACGTCTCCGACGTATGGAAAGTGAGTTCGCGGCGGTTCGCCGTCTCGGAAATCACTATTTTAATTTCTTGAAATCTCTGGGGTTCACGGTCGAGAGGTCTTATTTGCCGAACCCCCACGACTACGTGTTGATTCGAGGTGAACAGCGGTTCTATTTCTATTTAGGACTGTCGGTCTCGCCTAATTCGGTCAGCTCCTTTTCGGTTCCTCTGGGTCGCCTGCTCGGAAATGGTCCGGAAGAGGGAAGAAAAGAATTCGGTGATGTGGTGTTCTTGTTGTCGTCCGCCCCTTCGGACGCCGTTGAGGATCTCGCGGACCGATATGGGTTTTCGCTGGTATGGCCCGAAATGGACGGCGAATGGAGAGGGAACAGCCGGGCGGTCGAGTGGGGCCTCGCGACCTGAGGTGTCAAGGCTTCCGGGCCTCGATGAGGAACCGGGTCGTGTGGGCGACGAACGGGCCGTCCCGCTCGATCAGCTCGTGCAGCTCAAGCAGCTTGCCCCGGTACCGCTCGACCGTGAACCCCGGAACCATCCAGATCACCTTGCGCAGGAAGTACACCACCGCGCCGATGTCGAAGAACTCCGTGCGCAGCGACTCCGACCGCAGGTCGACGACCTCCAGGCCCGCCTCCGACGCCGCCGCGACGGCCCGGTCCGGGTGACGGCTGTCGCGTGCCTCCTCGGGTAGCGGCCCCAGGAAGAACTCGACCAGCTCGAACACGCTCGCCGGCCCGACCTGCTGGGAGAAGTACGTTCCGCCGGACCTCAGGACGCGGGCGATCCCGGTCCAGTCCGTCGTCACGGGGTGGCGGCTGGAGACCAGGTCGAACACCGCATTGCCAAACGGGAGGCCCGAAGTGGCCACGATGGCGACCCCGCGCGGCCGCAGGCGAGCCGACGCGCGTGCGACGTTCGGCGGCCACGACTCGGTGGCCACCATCAACGGCGGGAACACCGGGCACCCGTCGAGCACCTCGCCACCGCCGGTTTCCAGGTCCAGGGCGGCCGACACGCCACCGAGGCGTGAGCCCAGCAGCCGTTGATAGCCCCAGGAGGGGCGGGCTTCGGTGGCGCGGCCGTCCAGCCACGAGAAGTCCCAGCCGTCGACGGACACCGCCGACGCTTCGGCTACCAGGTCCTCGAACATGACCCCGATGGTCACAAAGCAGCCGGCGGACCGCCAGCGGATTTCCGGACCGGCGGCGGAGGCACCGGCTTGGCGAGGGCGACCGAGGAGAACTCGACGACGACCGGACCGCGCCGGGTCTCCACCGTGCACGAGACGTCGTCGCGCGCCACCAGGTCACCGAGCGCGTCGGTGAACCCGCCCTCGATTCGGTAACGGACGACGACCCGCGTCCCGAGCGGCAGCTCCCGCAGCAGTTTCACAGCCGCGAACTCAGCTCGGCGTCGGACGGCTCGACCAGGAACGTGCCGTCCTCCCACACGATGGTCGGGATGCGGCGCGCGCCGTCCTGCAGTTCGCGGACCCGGCGCTCGGCTTCGGCGTCCGCCTCGACGTCCACATAGGAGTATTCGACGCCTTCGCGGTCGAGCAGCGCGCGGCTGCGCTTCACGTCCGGGCACCAGTCCGCGCCGTACACCGTCAACTTCACGAAACAACCTCCGTAACAGGGGTTTCCCTCGAGGGATGGCCCAGCTCCGTCAGCCAGCCGCGGAACACCCGGTGCAGTGCCTCCGCCCCGACGACCTCGCCGGGGAAGGCCAGCTCACGCGGGTGCACGACGAACCCGCGCTGCTGCGGCCCGCCCAGCCCGCCGTGCGAGCCCACGTGCGTCTCGAACGGCGACGCCTGGTCCGAGCCCGGGTCGTACCGGCTGTTGATCATGACATCCGCGCAGTGCGGGAACGTGTCCACCCGCCGGATCAGGTCCGCCGCGTGCGGGCCGTACGGCTCCAGGGGGTCCGCACCGATCACCACGCCTGTCGCCAGCCGGTGGAGGCCGTCGCGGCCCAGCACCACCGGGCCGAACTCGCGGCTGCGGACCAGCAGGAACCCGACGCCGGGGTGGTCCACCAGGGACGGCAGCAGGTCCGGGAACTCGCGCTCGATCGTTTCCAGCTCGACACGGCCGCCGTGCTCGGTGAACGACACCATCGCGATGTGGCCCGACACGACCACGACCACGCCCGGCGCCACGCGGGTGACCGCGCCCGGCGAGCCGGACGTCGTGCGCGGGCGGTCTTCGGCGCACTCCGCGTCCTCCACCCGGGCGCGAAGCCGGCGCGCGATCAGGCCGCCGCCTTTCGTCGCCTCGGCCAGGGCCGCGTTGATCTGCCAGCTTTCGGCCTGCCGCCGCTTGCCGGCAAATGCAGACGGAGAACCGCCGCACAGCCGGCCCACGTACGCCTCGATCGTCTCGCCGAACCGCTGCGAAAACGCCTGGCCCTGCGTCTGGCCGTGGTCCGACAGCGCGACGACGTGGTAGCGGCGCGGGGCGAGCCGCGAAGCCCGGTGCAGCCGCGCGATCTGCTGGTCGATCGAGCGCAGCACCGACAGCGTGTCGAACCGCTCGATGCCGGAGTGGTGCGCGACCTCGTCGTAGCCGAGGAAGTCCGCGTACACCACCGGCCGCCCGGCCAGCATGTCGCCGAGGATCGCGGACACGACGACGTCGCGGGCGATCACCGTCGTGCCCGGCCGCGCCAAGGGATACCAGCCGCCGCGCGGGACGCGGGGCACGACGCCGGCGCGGCGCTGGCGCACCGACGCGGTGATCTCGCGGAAGACGTCGGCCAGGGCGACGGCGAACGTGCGCAGCGCGTTGACCGGGTTCGCGAAGTAGGCGTAGTAGCCCGCGCCGAGGCGGTCACGGCGGCGGCGCAGCAGTTTCTTCGGCACCAGCACCGGGATCGAGCTCATCGTGAGGCTGACGTGGGCGGCGTCGCCGGAGAAGAGGTTGCCGCGGCTCGCGCCGTCGCCCGCGAGCAACCCGCGGCCGTCCGAATGCCGCCGCTCGATCTCGGCCGCGTCGGCCGGGTGCGCGCACGCCATCACGTGGTCGCGGTCCTTTTCGTACCAGCGGAACCCGAGGATGTCGTGGTTGGAGCCGTGCAGGATGCCGCAGACGCTCGCCCCGGTCTGCGAGCTCCAGTCGGTGTGCCACGGCGTCAGCGCGTGGCTGCCCTCGGCGAGCCAGGCGGCGAACGTCGGCATGTCGCCGTCGCGGACCGCGCGGCGGACGGTGTCGAAGCCCAGGCCGTCGATCTGCAGGAACAGCACGCCCGGAGGCAGGTCGCCGGACGCCGGAGCGTGGTGACGCCTCCGCCGGGCGGCGCGGCGGAAGAAGATCTCGTCTTCGTCGATGGCGAGCAGGCTGGAGATGAGCGCCCCGACGGCCGCCATGCCGAGCGTGACGATCACCGCGGTCCGGAACCCCGCGACCTCGACCCCGGGCACCGTGCGGAACACGGCCAGCGTCCCGGCGCCGAGCAGCAGGAACCCGAAGCCGCCGAACGTGAAGAACGCCAGCGGATAGGCGATCCGCATGACCAGCGGCCAGCCGACGCCGGCCAGCAGGCCGAGCAGCAGCGCACAGACCGTCGGTTGCCACCAGTGCGTCATCCTGAAGCCGGGGAGGAGGACGTCGAGCAGGCGCAGCGCACCGGTCACGGCCACCCACACCAGCAGGATGCGGGCGAGGGCCCGGCCGCCGCGCAGCAGACGCCCCTTCGGGGCGGTCGTCGTCACACTCGCTCCTTGGTCTTGCGGCGCCACCGGGCGATCAGGTTGGTCAGCACGGTGACCAGCAGGACCAGGACCGTCGCCAGCAGCGTCGCGATCAGCGGCGAATCGAAGACGCCGCCGCTGACGATGCCGAGCAGGCTGTACGCGGTCGCCCACAGGACGCAGGCGACGAGCGCGGCGGGCAGCAGGCGCCGCCACGGGTAGCTCAGCGCGGCCGCCGCGAGCAGCACCGGGATCCGGCCGGCCGGGACGAGCCTGCCGACCACGACGAGCTGCCAGCCGCGGCGCGCGAACTGCTCGCGGGCCTTCTCGAGCCGTTCGGCGGGCTGGCGCCTGCTGATCCAGCGGAACGCGGCTTCGCTGCCCAGCCGCGGGATCCCGAACGTGACGACGTCGCCGAGGTAGGCCCCGAGGACGGAAAGGACGATCACCAGCGGCAGCGACAGCTGACCGCTGCTGGTCGCGACGGCGGCCGCGGCGCCGACCACCGCGCCGGTGGGCACGATCGGGACGATCGAGCCGAGCAGCACGCCGCCGAACACCGCCGGATAGCCGAGGGCGGCCGGGTCCGTCCAGTTCACGCGCGGTCCGTCGGCGTGGGGAGCACGACGTCGGCGCCGGGCTCGGTGAACAGCACGTCGGTGGCGATTTTTCGAGCACGGACTTCGGCCGCGAAGACCCGCGGCGGGTCGGCGAGCAGCCTGCGCATCCGCGCGGTGCGCCGCAGGCCGGGGACGGCGAGCGTGCCCCAGTGCACGGGCACGGCGGCGCGTGCTCCGGTCAGCCCGGCGGCCCGCGCGGCCCGCGCCGGATCGAGGTGCCCGGGGCCGAGGTTCGGTCCCCAGCCCCAGACGGGCAGGAGGGCGACGTCGACCGGGCCGAGCTCGCCCATGCCGTCGAAGAGGTCGGTGTCGCCGGCGTTGTAGACGCTCGTGTCCGCGCTCCGGATCAGGTGCCCGATCGCGGGACTCTGCGGGCCGTGGGTGAGCCGCGGCCCCCACCGGTGCCCGGAGTGGACGGCTTCGGTGGCCGTGACGGTCAGTTCGCCATCGGTGAGCGTCTCGCCGGGCGCGATCTCTTCGACGCGCTCGAAGCCCTTCCCGGCGAGCCAGCTCCCCGCCCCGCGCGGGACGACGATCCGGGTGCGGGCGCCGAGCAGCCGCAGCGACGGCAGGTGCAGGTGGTCCCCGTGCAGGTGCGAGAGCAGCACGAGATCGACGTCGGCGTAGCTTTCCGGCGGTGGCGGGGGAACGACGCGGACCAGCCCGCCGACCCGCGCGGTGAGCACGGGATCGGTGAGCACGACCCGGCCGCCGAGTTCGAGCCGGACGGTCGAATGGCCGAGGAAACGCAGGTTGAAGCCGCTCACACCGTCGAGTATCGCCTCCGCCGGACCCGGACGCCCGGCGGAGTGGCCGGGGCAACGCCGAACGTGCTCAGAGAGCCGACACACGTGATCCCAGGGTCGACACACGTGATTCCAAGGTCGACACGCCGCACGGCCGACGTCCTCGCCGTGTCGACCCTTCAATCACGCGTGTCGACCGCTCAATCACGCGTGTCGGCGCTCTGATCACGCCCGTGCGGCGGGCAGCAGGGACGAGATCCGCAGCGAGGACGTCCCGATCCCGGTCGGCCCGCCGAACACGGCCCCGGCCACCGGGTGGTACCGCAGCTCCGTCTCCGTGTAGCGGCCCACGTTCTCGTGCCAGTTCAGGATCCCGGCCATCCAGTCGCGGAACTCGCCGACGTACCCGAGCAGCATCTCCTGCACGTCCGAGGCGACGTCGTAGTCGCGGAACAGCGCGGGCAGCTCGATCGCCGCCGCGTGCTCGAACTCCGCCAGCCGGGCGTGCACCAGGTCGGTGACCACCGCGAACGCGCGTTCCTCCGGGCAGTCGAGGAAGTTCCGCACCACCAGCACGGCGTTGTGGAGCTCGCCTTCGTACTGGATCTCCTTGCGGTAGGAGTACAGGTCGTTGATCAGGCAAGCGATGTCCGTGGCCGAGTGTTCGATCGCCTGCACCGGCCGGGTGCGGTACAGCTCGGGCGGCACCGAGCGGCCGTGCGAGAACCGGGACAGGCTCATCGTGAGGTCCGAGCCGAACGTCCGGCGCCGCATCTCGACGTAGTCGATCGGGTCCGGGATCCGGTTCTGCGCTTGGTTCGCCATTTCCCAGAGCCAGCTCGACGTCATCGAGTCGACCGCGCGGCGCACTGCGCGCCGGTTCTCGGGCGTCATGTGTGCCGTCGTCCGTGGCCACAGGTCGGCCAGCCCGGCCTCCAGCGCGGTCGTGGGTGCGGGCATCGGCGAGTCGTCCACCGGCATGAACGCCGACAGGCGCGCGTTGCACGCCTTCGCCGCGGCCAGGTCGCGGGTCGCGCCGAACACCAGCGGGTAGTAGTCGTCGGCGTAGGTGCCCCAGGTCAGCCAGTCGCAGGTGACGTCGAGGCCGTCGGCCGTCGCGTCCGGGTGGATGCCCGCCGCGCACAGCGCCAGGTCGGCGGCGCGCAGCTTCCGCTCGTCCCAGACCACGCCGTCGAGGAAGCCCACGCGCCGCGCCCAGTCGACGTTGCGCGCCCGGCACGTGCCCAGGTGCGGGCTGAGCCGCAGCGGGAAGGGCACGTCGACGGACGGCCGTGGGACGTCGACCGCGCGGAACGGCGTCGAGCTGTAGGCACGCAGCCGTTGCGGCGCCGTGGCGAGCACCGAGGAGAAGATCCGGGCCGCGGACATCCCGAGGTCCGAGGTGTCGCCGCGGCCGGCCAGGGCGCCCTCGTTCATGTACCGGCTGGACCGCAGGTGCCATTCGTGCCCGCCGGACTGCCAGTCCTGCAGGCCCTTGACGTAGGCGAACGTCGCCGCGCGCGCGGCCGGGTCGACGCCGTGCTCGTCGAACAGCGCGGGCACTTCGGTGAGGGCGGTGTGCTCGAACTGGTGCAGCCGCGAGGTGATCAGGTCGTTGACCGCGTCGGCCGCCTGCTGGGTGGTGAGCCCGAGGAACTCCTCGAACACGAGCACGCCGTTGGACAGCTCGCCCTCGTCCTGGACCTCGCGCTGGTAGGAGAACAGGTCGTTGCGCAGGTGGACGCTGTCGGCGAAGCAGTCGCGCAGGACCTCCATCGGGCGCGACGCGGCGATCTCGTCGGGCACCTCGGCGTGCACCGAGTGCTCGACGAGGTTCGCCGACCACGGCGCGCCACCGACCTTCCGCCGCATCTCGACGTACTCGATGGGGTTCGCGAGCCGGCCTTCGTTGATGTTCGCCAGCTCCCACAGCGACTCGTCCAGCAGCGCCTTCGTGCTCTCGACGAACCGGCGCCGCCACCCCGCCGAGCGGTGCGGGACCGTCCGGTTCCACAGGTCGGTGAGGCCGCGCTCGACCGGGTTTTCCGGCGTCGCCGTGATTTCGCCCTCGGCGGGCATGAACAGGGCGAGCCGGTCGAGGTAGGTCCGCGCGCTGTCGATGTCGCCGGTGCGCTTGTACAGCTCGAGGAAGTGGTCGTCGAAGTAGAACACCCAGACGTACCAGTCGGTGATCAGGTCGAGCTCTTCGGCGCCGGCGTCGGGGTGGGTGTAGGCGCAGAGCAGCGCGTAGTCGTGGGAGTCGAGGTCGTGCTCGGTCCAGATCACCGTGCCGTGCTGCGGCACGTCGATCATCTCCATCCCGCGCGCCCACGCCTTGCTGTGCTCGCGCGCGCCCTCCAGGTGCGGGTTCAGGCGCGCCGGGTAGGGCATGTAGAACTCGGGGAGGACGAACGGTTGCTGAGGCACCCCGTGAGGCAACCAAAGGAAGCCGGCGCCCGCCAAGGGAAGCAGGCCGGATGCACACGAACGGGCCGGGTGCATCGCCCGCCCGGCCCAGCGTGGTTCACGGCCCGGTCAGCACGCGGCGGCCCGGCGTCGCACGATGGTGGACGTACCAGACGAAGGAGAGCCGATGACCGACGAGACCCGGGTGGTCGACAACCCGGACGAGGACCGCTACGAGCTGTGGGCGGGGGAGAAGCTGGCCGGGATCGCGCAGTACGACCGGCGCGGCGATCTCACGGTGTTCACCCACACCGAGATCGACGACGCCTTCTCCGGCCAGGGGCTGGGCAAGGTCCTGGCGGCGGGCGCGCTCGACGACGTCGTCACTCAGGGCGGGACCATCGTGCCGGTCTGCCCGTTCATCGCCGGGTACCTGCGGAAGAACCCGGGGTACGAGGAGCACGTCCGCTGGCCGCGTGAGTAGGCCGAAAGGGGAGACGCGCTACGCCGTTCGGGGTGTTCTGAGAGGTATGTCCGGTTCTATTGGTTATTAACCAACCTTCGTCGGTGGTGCGTTGGTTGCCCGGCAACGAAAGTGTCGGCACAGACTTCAACGGCAACCCTGGAGGAAGTTGATGACTCCCCGGAAGACCGCTCTCAAGACCTTCGCCGTCTTGTCGGCAGTGGCGCTGACCAGCGGTGTTGGCGTTTCGGCCGCCACCGCGTCCCCCTTGGCCTTCGCGGAGCTGCAGGCCCGCGCGATCACCGGCGCCACCCAGGTGGCGAACGCGCTCGGCGCCGCTTCCGGCGGCATCTACCTCGAGAACGGCAAGGCCGTCGTGAACGTCGTCGACGACGCCGCGATGCGGCAGGTCGAGGCGGCCGGCTTCACCGCGAAGAAGGTCAAGCACACCTTCGCCGCGCTCACCGGCGTCAAGAACCAGCTGGACACGGTGAAGAACGTGCCGCAGACCGCGTGGGGCATCGACACGAAGACCAACCAGGTCGTCGTGAAGGTCTACGACGCGGCGAGCAAGGAGACCGCCGACAAGGTCTCCGCGGCCGCCGCGAAGTACGGCGACAGCGTCCGCGTCGAACACCGCACCGGCAAGCTTTCGCTGTACATCGCCGACGGCGACGCGATCCAGAACAGCCAGGGCCGCTGCTCGCTGGGCTTCAACGTGACGCGCGGCGGCTCGCCGTTCCTGCTCACCGCGGGCCACTGCACCAACCTCGGCGGCACCTGGTCCGGCGGTGACGTCTCCGGCGCGCAGGTCGTCGAAAGCGACTGCCCCGGCGCCGACTCCGGCCTGCTGACCCGCCCGAACGGCACCGGCCCTGGCGAGATCAACACCGGTCAGCCGATCACCAGTGCGGCGACGCCGACCGTCGGCGAGCAGATGCAGAAGCAGGGCTCGACCACCGGCGGCGGCAGCGGTGAAGTGACGTCGGTCGACGAGTCGGTCAACTTCGACGTCGGCGTGCTCAACCACGAGTTCGGCACCACCGCGCACACGGACCACGGCGACTCCGGCGGCCCGGCGTACGACGGCTCGAAGGGCCTGGGCACGCTGTCCGGCGGCGACACCGTGACCAGCTACTTCTACCCGCTGACCCTCGAACTTCAGGCTTACGGCCTCGAGCTCGCCTGAAATCCGCGAAGGCCGCTCACCTCCGTCGGGGGAGGTGAGCGGCCTTCGCTTCTTCTAGGCCTCCAGCCGCTTCGCGCGGTAGACGGCGTCGGTGTGGTGGCCTTCGCCGCGCGTCTCGCACGTCTCGACCACCCACTGCCAGGCGTCACCGAGGTAGGTGGTGATCTCCTCGGGCTCGAAGTACAGCTCCTCCGGCGGCTTCTGGCCGTCGAACTCCCGCATCGCCTTCGGCGAGTGCCCGACGACCAGGAGCGAGCCGCCGGGCCGGATCGCCGCCGCGGCCGCCGTGAAGACGTCGCGGCGCAGGTTCGGCGGCAGGTGCACGTACTGCGCCGAGACCAGGTCGTACTGCGCTTCCGGCCGCCACTCGAGGATGTCGCGGTGCAGCCAGTTCACCGTCACGCCCGCCTCGGCACCGGCTTCTTCCGCGCGGGCGAGCGCGGTGGTCGAGATGTCGACGCCGTCGACCGTCCAGCCGTGCTTCGCGAGCCAGATCGCGTCGCCGCCCTCGCCGCAGCCGAGGTCGAGCGCGTGCCCGGGCTTCATGCCTTCGACCTCGGTGCGCAGGTTGACGTTGACGTTCCCGCTCCAGATCCGGTGCTCGTCGCGCTGGTACAGCGCTTCCCAGAAGTCCTGCTTGAGCATGGCGTCGACGGTCATCGGGTGGTCGTGGGGCATGGTTCCTCCTCGGGGACGTCCTCCGAGCATGCGGACGACGTCCCCGAGAGGGCAAACTTCGTTGCCGGTCCGGCAACTCAGGCCGTGCCGAACACCTGCAGCTCGTACAGCGAGTAGCCGTACGACGTGCCACGGGTGGCGCCGTTCATCCGGACGTACCGGCCGGTGCCCGCCAGGCCGGTGAGGTCGTCGGTGCCGCCGTTGCCGGTCGTGGTGGTGTAGATGGTCGTCCAGTTCGTGCCGTCGGCGGAGGTCTGGATGCTGTACCCCTTGCCGTACGCGGCTTCCCAGGTCAGCTTGACGTGCGAGATCGAAGCGGTCGCGCCGAGGTCGACGCGCAGCCACTGCGGGTCGGCGCCCTCTTTGGACGCCCACCGTGTGCTCGTCAGGTTCCCGTCCACGGCCGCGCTCGCCGGGTAGGACGACGACTCGGTGGACGACGCCGTCGCGGCCTTGCCCTGCGACAGCAGGGTTTCCGGACCGCCGGTCACCGTGACGGCCAGCGACGCCGTCTTCGTGCCGCCGGTGAGGGTGATCGTCGCGGAGCCGGGAGACGCCGTCGTGGCGGCCGCGACCGTGACGGTCGAGGTACCGCCGGCGGGCACGGACGCGGGGGAGAAGGACACGGTCACGCCCGCGGGCGCACCGCTCGCGGAGAGCGTCACGGACTCGGCAGAGGTCACGGTGGCCGTCGCCGAGGCACCCGGCGCGACCGACACCGACGAAGGCGTCACGCTGAGGCCCGGCGTGCCGGCCGCGGTGAACGTCCAGCGGGCGGCGGTGCCGGAGCAGCTGCCCGCGGTGAGCGTGGTGCCCGAGGCGCGGAAGCACTTGCTGCTGGTCTGGATGTCGGAGATGGTGCCGTCGGGGTTGATCGACCACTGCTGGGCCGGGCCGCCGGTGCAGGTCTGGAGCACGATCGAGCTGCCGGAGATGCCCGCGCACTTGTCGTTGATGACGAGGAAAGCGCCGTGGAAGGTGAACTGCTGCGCGTCACTTCCGGAGCAGGCGGCCACTTTCAGCGTGGTGCCGCTGCTCGGGGCTTCGAGGCAGGTGCCGGTGGAGTTGTTGCGGTACTGGCCGACCGTGGTGTTCGGCTTCGCGCCGCCGTAGCACGCACCGGTACTGGCGTCGAAGATCGGCGTCGCGTCGTACGGCTCGTTCGACGGCGGGTCGACGACGACCGGTTCCATGACCGGCGTGTTGTCGGGGTTGTAGTGGGTGAGCGCGTCTTCGCAGTCGATGGCGTCGAAGGCGCTGCCGCCCTTGCCGCCGAGCCAGAGGTCGATGTGCCGCAGGCCGGGACCGCCGTTCGGGCCGTGGCCGTTCCAGTCGTCGGAACACTCGTCGCAGCCGTCCTCCATGATGAAGTACTTCTTCACCCGTGGCACCCAGACCTTGGTGCCGGGCTTGAGTTCGTCGCGGCTGGTGGCGAAGGTGATCGGGTCGGCGTAGGTGCCCTTGCCGCCCGCCGTGCCGTGGATCTGCGGGTAGGAGATGTCGCCGCCGGGCGGGGTGTTGTCCCACCAGCCGTAGAAGGTGAGGAAGGTGGGCTGCGTGGTGGCCGCGCTCGCCGCCGGCCCGCCGGCGAGCGCCAGGAACAGGGTCACCACGAGCACGAGTGCGCGCCGGGTCATGCTGCCTCCGTGGGGAAGGGGGACGATGACTGCGGCGTCCGTCCAGGTTCGCCGGGCGGGGTCTCGCCGTCAACCCCTATTTGTAAACTTTCCTAACAAACCGGGATTTCGTGTCCCGCTCGCCGGGAAAACCGCGCGAGTAAACGCTTTCCTCCGCGAAGATGGCGGCATGAGCGAACAGCGGGAAATCGTGGTCACCGGAGGCGGCACGGGCATCGGGCTGGCGATCGCCGCCCGGTTCGCGGCGGCGGGCGAGCGGGTCACCGTCACGGGCCGCCGCAAGGACGTGCTCGAAGCGGCGGCGGAGAAGATCGGCGCGCGGGCGGTGGCTTTCGACGCGAGCGACCCGGCGGCGGTGCAGGCGGCGCTGGCGGAGCTGCCGTCGCGGGTGGACGTCCTGGTCAACAACGCGGGCGGCAACACCGACCGGGTCCGCGAAGCCCCGGCACCGGGCGACCTGCAGGGCCTCGCCGACGCATGGCACGCGAACTTCGACGCGAACGTGCTTTCGGCCGTCTTGGTGACGACCGCGTTGAAGCCGCGCTTCGCGGACAACGTGCGGGTGGTGACTCTCGGCTCTGTCGCGGCGAAACAGGGCTCAGGCTCGTACGGCGCGGCGAAGGCGGCGATCGAGGCGTGGAACACGGACCTGGCCCGCCAGCTCGGCGCGTCCGGTTCGGCGAACGTAGTGGCGCCGGGCGTCATCCTCGAAACGGAGTTCTTCCACGGCACGCTGACGGAAGAGTGGCTGAGCTCGCGGATCTCGGTGGCGCTGAACAAGCGCGCCGGCCGCCCGGAGGAGGTGGCGGAGACGGTCGAGTTCCTGGCCGCGCCGGGCGCGGGCCACATCACGGGCCAGGTCGTCCACGTGAACGGCGGCGCGTACGGAGGACGCTAGTAGTCCCCATACGGCAGCCGCGAGTGGCTCACCACCCCGAAGCCGGATTGTGACTACGGACGGCAGTGCCGGCCGTGTTCTGGCTTCGTATCGGGGCGGTGGGGGAGGTCTGAGTGGAACGCATCTGAAAGCGACTTTGCTGGAACCCCCGCCCTCTCCGGCGGGGTTCCGGCAAAGTCGATCGCTGCCGCGGTGCTCCGTGGCGGAAGTGGCGCTGTGAGCTGCCGGCCGGGTGTCGCGAATGACTCATTCGGGACGTGCGAGGTCTCCAATGAGTCATTCGCGACCTTCCGCAGCGTGGCAGGCCTCGGCAACCAGCGTCGCAGCGGTGAAGGAGGGCGGGCCGGGGACTCGGGCGGCGGGCGGACCTGCGTGCCCGGAGTCCGGGCGCGACCTTGCCGCAGCCCCCACCCTCTCCGGGGGGCGTCCCCAGTCCAGTCTATCGGTTCCCGTCGATGAAACCGTCCGGAAGCCGCTCCCCGGGCGAAGTTGTCCACAAGCGAACAGCCCTGTGGACAACTCGCTCGGCCCGGGGTCACTCGGCGCCGGAATCCCCGCGTCCCGCCTGGCGCCGCAGCAAGTCGTACTGGCAGCTCAGCTCGTGGGCCTCGTCCTCGTACGCTCTCTTCGCCGCGAGGAACGGCCGCACGCATTCGCTGTAGTGGCGCAGGTCGTCCTGCTCCAGCGAGCCGTCGCGGAAGGCCGTCCAGAACACCAGCGTCGCCGAGATCACCATCACCAGTGCGACCAGCACCGCCATCAGCACCGCGAGGTCGTTCATCCCGGACAGCACGCCCTCGGTGTACACCCGGAGGAACATCACCACTCCCATCAACCCCACGAGCAGCCCGACCGTGGCCAGGCTGAGCTTCGAGCCGGCCGACAGTTTCGCCCAGTCCAGCTGGCGCTTGGCGTTCTTGTGCTGACGCTGGTTGTGGCCCAGGTGGTGCAGCGCGGTCGCCGCGCCGCCGGTGGCCAGCACCGAGATGACCACGCTGATCGCCAGCGGCAGCCCCAGCGGGTCGCTCCAGTCGACGTTGAACACCGAACTCGCCAGCCACAGCATGATCGGCAGGTCGACCACGGTGACCGTGAGCAGGGTGAGCAGCCGGGTCAGCTTGCCGACGCGCCGGTGGCGCTGGCTGCCGCGGAGCTGCTCCAGCTCGATCAGCCGGTCGATCAGCTCGGCGCGGGCCTGGGCCTCGCCGACGGTCAGGTTCTGGCCGTGCGGGCCCACCACGTGGCCCTCCATCGCCCGGGCGGAGCGGTAGTTCAGCTCCTGCACCCGCGCCAGGAGCAGGTCGCCGGCGGGGGTTTCCCGGCGGGGCCGCGGCTGGGGCAGGGGGAGGTTGCGCGTTTGGTCGGTGCTGGTCATGGCCGTGCCTCCTGGTCTTCCTACGAGCTCGGGCCGGGGCCCTGGTACGTGATCTCCACCCGCCTCATCCGGGTCGCCGCCGCTTCGTCGAACCGCCCGCCGGTCATCGCGGTGACCCCGGGCTGGGTGCCGGTGCCGGAGGCGTCGACCCGCTGGGTCACCCCGGCCTCGGTGAGCGCGCCGGCGACGGCACGCGCTCGCTGCTCCGCCAGTTCCCGCCGCCCCGCGTCGGTCGACCCCGGCGGGTCGGCCGCGAAGCCGCGGACGGTGACCGGCGCTCGTGACGCGCCGGCCGTGATGCTGCCCGCGAGCGACCTCAGCAGGTCGCGGGCCGATTCGGAAAGCACCGCGGAGTCCCCGGCGAAGCCGAGCGCGGTGTCCGAAACCGTGGTGGTGACCTCGCCGCGCGGGCCGGTCACCGACGTCACCCCGGGTACCGGCACGACCGGTGTCGCCACGGTGGCCCGTGACGGCTCGGCCGGGACCCGGCTCTGGTCGACGTCGCACGCCGCCGCGTGGGCGGCCCGGCAGATCGCCTGCCAGTACGCGGCCAGCCGGTCGCGGGCCGGCGACGGCAGCGGCGGCTGGGCGCCGGCCACCGAACCGAGCCCGGCGAAGAGCACGCGCCAGCCGTCCAGCCGCGGCACCTGCCCGGCGGCGGCCAGCCGCGCGGCGATGCCGGCGGGGTCGGCCGCCCACCCGACCTGCCGCAGGTCGAAAGCACCACTGGTGCTCAGGCCGCTGCTCTCGACCACGAGCGTCCCGGCCGGGAGGCCGCGGACGGCGTCGGTGATCCCGGAGAGCAGGTCGAGCCCGCTCTTGTGCGCCGCGGTGGCGCCGATCGCGTCGATCGCGCTCGTGACGTTCCGGTCGATCAGCGACGGCCGGGAAAGGCCGTGCTCCAGCGACCCGTCGGCCCGCCGCGGGGTGAGCACGATCGAGCGCTGATCGCCGCCGTCCGCGGCCGACACCAGCACGACGCTGCTCTTGCCCGAACCCTGCTGGGAGACGTTTCCGCTGTTCGCGACGTCGCGCAGCACCGAGCGGACAGCGTCGGTGACGGCGGGCCGCGGCTCGTTGGCCGTCCCGCTGACGACGACCACCACCCGGTCGCCCCCGGTCGGGACCACGGCGCGCGTCGGCAGTGCGCAGCCGCCCAGCCCGAGGCCGACGGCAATCGCTCCGGCAAATGCCGCGCGCCTGACGCTGACACGTGGAGACGCCGCGCCACGCAGGCCCAGCAGGGTGTTCGAGGGCCGAGCTGCTCGCGCCGGCCGGGGGTTTCGCGGCTGCATGACGACCTCCCGAGGGTCCATGAGCACCTTCAGGTTGTCATTTGCCTCGTAACAATGTCAATTGACAAAACGATGTCGTCAGCAGGGGTTTCCCTGCTCGACGCCGGGAAGCGCCCGTTCCACCGACATCCGAGATCCGGATGCCGCAGTCAAACGCGCCGAACGGCGTAACTTCGCGCGAGGCTCAAGTGCTAAGGAGCAACAATGGAAGGTCGGCTGCCAGGGTCCGCCGAGGCGGTGCCGGATCTTTCGAGCAAGTGCCGACCGGGAGAAGGCAAGTGCCGAGTGAAGGGTAGGCTGGGGCGATGGCGAGGTACGACGCCAACGTCGAAGGCGTCCGAAGCGTCTTCCTCAAGCTGAGGACACGCAGCGGGCTCACTGTCGAGCGCCTCGACGCCACCGAGGTCGACGTCCGCCTGCTCGCCGAACTTCCCGCCGTCCGCCGTCACATCCGCGAGACCGGGGTGTCCGAGGGCGAGGCGATCGTCCACGTCGTGACGTCGGTCGTCGCGGCGCTCGAACCCGCCGACCTGCTGATCGCCGACGCCGCGCTGGCCCTCGGCGTCCTTCGGGCTCGCGTGGGCGACCGCCCCGAGGTGGAGCGGCTGTACGCGGACGACCTGGGGGAGCGGCGCCGCGCGCTCGCGGAGGGCTGGGGGGCCTTGCACGAGCTGCTCGGCGTCACGCCCGGGCACCCGTCACCGACGGTCCGGAGCCTGCGCGGCACGATCGAGGCCCGGACGCTGGGCGTGCTCGCCGAGCGCTGTGTCGACGACGCCGAGCCCGCCGACGTCGAACCCCTCGGGCAAACCGTGGGTTTCGTCGTGGTGGTGGGCAGCGCCGTGACCGACCACGTCGTCGTCTCCGAGCAGTGGCCCGGCGTCGGCGAGGCCGTCCAGGCGGAGTCGTTCGACGTGCATCCGGGCGGCAAGGGCCTCAACCTCGCGGTGGCCGGGCGCCGCCTGGGTCTCGACGCGCGGCTCGTCACCGCGATCGGCGGTGACTCCCAGGCCAAGGACCTGCTGCAGTTCATGCGCAAGGAAGGGCTGGCGACCGAGCTCGTCAAAGAGACCCCGGGGGTCGCCAACCCGCGTGCACTGGTGCTCGTCGGTCAGACCGGGGAAACCCGGTACCTCGGCTGGACGAACGAAACCGAGGTCTCGCTGTCCAGAGAGGACCTCCGCGCGCCACGCGTGCGGGAGGCGATGGCCGCGGCGGACGCCGTGCTGGTCACGCTGGAACCGCCGATGGAAACGATCAAGTGGGCACTTTCGGTCGCCACCACGCGCCGGGAAAAGCCCTTGGTGCTGCTGCAGGCTTCGCCACCGCGAGAAACCCCGCAGCAGCTCTACCGGCTCCTTCGCGGGGTGGACTACCTCGTCGGCCGGGAAGGCGAGCTGCGCAGGCTGTTGTCCGATCCGGACGGTCCGCGTACCGTTGACGACCTGGCCCGATCCCTGTTGTCCCTGGGGGTAGGCGCCGTGTGCGTCATCGAGAGCTTCGGTTGTAAGATCCGATCGAGCGTGATTTCCCAAGACATCGAGGGTCCGCCGGTTCCGCTCGACGACGCACCGGGCGTTCGTGAAGCTTTTTCGGCGGCGCTCATCCAAAAACTCATTCAAGAGGGTGCCGGCCGCAGCCGCGAAGAAGCCCTGCGATGGGCGATCGCGGCGATGGCGACCAATCCTTCGCTCGACGAGATCGCCGAGTCCATGCCGGGCCGCGACGAGGTCGAGCGCACCCTCGAGACCGACCGAATCCTGGAGAATCCGTGACCGGAGCAGTGATGCACCAGCTGGAGGGCGCCGACGGGGCGTTCCGCGCAGTCGTCCTGGAAGCCGAAGCGGACCGGGCGAACCCACCGTGCGCGGCGGTGTACGGCGAGCCGTCCGACGGCTGTCCGGTCCGGGTCCATTCCCGTTGCCTCTACGGCGAAGTCTTCGAGTCGACCGATTGCGACTGCCTGTGGCAGCTGCGCGAGTCCCGGCGCATCATCCGCGAGCACGGCTCCGGCGTGCTGGTCTACCTGGACCAGGAGGGCCGCGGGGCCGGCCTGGTGGCCAAGGCCAAGGGGCTCCAGCTGTCGCAGAAGGAAGACCTCGACACGTTCGCCAGCTACGCGGCTCTGGGCTACAAGGCCGACACTCGCTCCTATGAGGACGCTGCCGCCTTGCTGAAGCAGCTCGGTCTCGCCAAAGTCACCCTGCTGACCAACAACCCGGCCAAAGTATACGCGCTCGAAGTGGGCGGCATCGAGGTCGAGATGCAGCAGCTGGTCCCGCCGGAGCTCAGCGACACGGCGTTGAAGTACCTGGTCGCGAAGGAAATCCACGGACACGCGATCCTGCCGAACAAGCTGCCTGCCTGATCGGTGAGCCGGCCTGAGTGCCTCGTGTCGATTTCGGGCGCGCCCGTTCGACGCTCCGATGAACGGACCCGGACATCGGAGGACTCATGACGTTGCTCGAAGGCAAGAACGCGGTCATCTACGGCGCGGCCGGCCGGATCGGCGCGGCCGTCGCCACCACCTTCGCGGAGGAGGGGGCGAGGGTCTTCCTCGCCGGCCGCACGCGCGCCCGGCTGGACGAGCTCGCCGACCGCATCCGAGCGGCCGGTGGCTCGGCCGAGACGGCGCAGGTCGACGCCCTCGACGAGCACGCGGTCGACGAGCACGCGGACGCGGTCGCCGCCCAGGGGGGCATCGACATCTCGTTCAACCTCATCGCCCACGGCGACGTCCAGGGCACGCCGCTGGTCGACATGTCGCTCGCGGACTACGAACGGCCGGTCGTGACTGCGGTGCGCACCCAGTTCCTGACCGCCCGCGCGGCGGCCCGGCACATGATCGGAAAACGGTCCGGTGTGATCCTCCTGTTCGGTGGCGCGGCCGAGCCCGTACGCGAGTTCGCCGTCGGCGGGCTGCAGGTGGCGTTCCACGCGCTCGAAGCGATGCGCCGCCAGCTCGCCGCCGAGCTGGGCCCGCACGGGATCCGGACGGTGACGCTCCGGACGGGCGGCATCCCCGAGACGCTCCCGGCCGGCTTCCCGGGCCGGGAAGCCATCGAGAGCAGCATCGCGGGCAAGACGATGCTCGGCCGCACGGCCACCTTGGCCGACGTCGGCGCGGTCGCGGCATTCGTCGCGTCCGACCGAGCCCGCACGATGACGGCAGCCACGGTCAACGTCAGCTGCGGCGCCCTCGTCGACTAGCCACAGCGGTGGCGAGCCGGTGCGGTGGCGAGCCGGTGCCGCGCGGGCCCCACGCGCCGGCCGCTTCGCCGCGGGTGACGAGTGCGCTGCCCGCGCTGGTCGCCGATGTGCCGGTTCGCCGCCGGTGCCGGGAACTCCGGCCTCGGTTCGCCCACGGTGACCAGCTCGCACCGCTGCCGGTCGGCCGGTGATCGGCGCGCTGCTCAGCGGTTCGCCGCCGGTCAGTGGCGCGATGAGATCTGCTGCACCGCCCATGCGTTGCCGTCCGGGTCGGTGAAGTGCACGAATCCGACGTTGTCCAGGTCGGCCTTTCCGTCCCAGGTGCCCATGCCGAAGACCTGGATGTCGCCGGCTTCGACGCCGCGCTCGAGGAGCATCGCGTGGGCCTTCGGCAGGTCCTTGACGACCAGCTGCAGTCCCTTGAGCGAACCCGGTGGCATGTCCGGCACGGTGCCCTTGCCGATCACGACCGAGCAGCCCGAACCCGGCGGGGTCAGCTGGACCAGCCGCGTGTTCTCGTCGATCTTCATGTCGTGGTCGACGGTGAACCCGAGCTGGTCGGCGTAGAACGCCTTGGCGCGGTCCACATCGGACACCGGTACCACGACCACTTCGAGCGTCCACTCCATCGTGTGTCCTTCCGTCGACCGGCTCGGCGGACCACACGCTACTCGTGCCCGAGGTGTTCCGTACCGCTTCGTCAGTGCTCCGCGATCAGCCGCCGGACCGCGTCCACCACCAGCGCCCGCCGCTCCTCGCGGGGGATGTTGGTGCGCACGCCGAGTTCCGAGTTGGTCGTCGTCCACGCCGTCGAGACCGACTGGATCAGCACCAGCAGTTCCATCGGTGTGTAGTGGTCGGACAGTCTCCCTTCCTTCTGGGCACGCTCCAGGTCGAGCAGCCGGATTTCGTTGGCCAGGACGATCTCGGTGACCCACTTGCCTTCGGGGCGTTCCAGCCGGTGCCAGATCGCCAGCCGCAGCGCGTCCGGTCGCTCTTCGTACCGGTCGAAGAGCTTTCCGGCGTAGCCGGGCAGGTCGCTGGTGTCCAGTGGGACGTCGAGGACGAACCGGGCGACCGATTCGCCGAACACCGCGTCGAACAGGTTGTCCTTGCTGCCGAAGTACGAGTAGATCATCGCCTTGTTGCACCCGGCGGCGGCCGCGATCCGGTCAACGCGGGCGCCTGCGATGCCCCGTTCCGCGAACTCCTCCGTGGCGGCGGTCAGCAGTCGCCGCTTCGTCTCCGCCGCGTCTCTCATGCCGACCACATTAGCAACTAACTGGTTGGTTGACAAACCCGGGTCTGAGGTGTTTCCTGAGATAACCAACCGGTTGGTTACCGCCACCGGAACAGTTAGGAGAGGGCATCATGAGCAAGACTTGGCTGATCACCGGCAGTTCCCGCGGGTTCGGGCGGGAGCTGGCGCGGGCGGCACTCGAGGACGGCGACCGGGTGGTCGCCACCGCGCGCCGGCCGGAGCAGCTGAAAGACCTGGTGGCCGAGTTCGGCGGCGCGGTCCGCGCGTTCGCGCTGGATGTCACCGATGCCGAGGCCGCGCGTGAGGCGGTCGCGTTCGCGCTGCGCGAGTTCGGCGGTCTCGACGTCGTGGTCAACAACGCCGGCTATGCGAACAGCGCACCCATCGAGGACATGGCCGAGGAAGACTTCCGGGCGCAGGTCGAGGCCAACTTCTTCGGGGTCGTCAACATCACGCGAGCGGCGCTGCCGGTGTTCCGCGAGCAGGGCTCGGGTCACTTCCTGCAGTTCTCGTCGGTCGGCGGCCGGGTCGGCGGATCGCCGGGCCTCGGCGCCTACCAGGCGGCGAAGTTCGCCGTGGAGGGGTTCTCGGAGGTGCTCAACGCGGAGGCGAAGCCGTTCGGCGTCAAGGTCACGATCGTCGAGCCGGGCGCGTTCCGCACGGATTGGCAAGGCGCATCGATGGAACGTGCCCCGGTCCGGCCGGAGTACGAGGCGTCGGTGGGTGAGATGCACCGGCTGCGCGACGCGAGCGACGGCAAGCAGCAGGGCGACCCGGCGCGGGCGGCTCGCATCCTCGCCGATCTGGTCCGGCTCGACAGGCCACCCCTACGGCTGCTCCTCGGCGCGGACGCGGTCGAAGCAGTGCAACGGTCGGAACGCGCTCGCGGCGAGGAGGTGGCCGAATGGGCCGAGGTGAGCCGCTCGGCGGCGTTCGCGGCGGAGTGAGCGCGATCGGGAACGCAGGTAAGGGGGTGGCCGATCGAATTCGAGGCCTGCCTGAGGGAGGCGATGCGTGGCTGACGTGAGTTCGGGCCGGAATCCGACCGGTCGATCGGCGCTGAGGGCGAGGCCGGGCCCGCTCAGGAGCGTTGCTGGGACGCTTCGCGCTGTTCGACCACCAAACGCTGGTGCCGGGCCGCGCGGACCCGGTCGCCGCAGGTGGTGGAACACCAGCGGCGTCGTGCGTGCTCGCGGAAGAAGAACCGGACGCAGCCGTGGGCCTCGCAGGGGCGCACCAGGCGGCCCAGGTCGCCGCTGACGACGTCGATCGCGTCGCGAGCCAGGGATGCCACGGCTTCGTCGAGGCTGCCCGGCCGGGTGCTGTGCCACTCGCGCAGCGGTCCGGCTTGCCAGCCGAGCTGGGGTGCGGCGGCGTCGGCGCGGGCGGCCGCGTTCACCGTCGCCACTGCGGCCGTGTCCGGTGAGCGGTCGTCTGCCAGTGCGGCCAGGAGCTCGCGGACCGCGGTGCGAAGCGTGGTCAAGCGGCTCAGGTCGTCCGGGTCGAGGGTGACTGCCGGGAGGTCGTGCCGGCGCAGCCACTCGGTGGCCTCGCCGGGCTCGGCGAGTTCGTCGACCTCGCCGGTGGTGCTCAGCCGCCAGGTGTTGACCAATGCCAGCGCGGGCGAGCTGTCCTCGCCGGGTGCCGCAGTGACCACGTTCGCCTCCCGAGTCCGTTGCCAGTTTGCCCAATCCGTTGACAGCCTACCTGATCTCATGGATAAATAAACGAGTATCCATGAGACGTGAGGAGAAGTCATGGTCACCGTGCATCACCGCTATGCCACCGTCGGCGGGCACCGGCTGTTCTACCGGGAGGCCGGACCCGCCGGGGCGCCCACGATCGTCCTGCTCCACGGGTTTCCGACGAGTTCGCACATGTACCGGCACCTCATCCCGGCGCTGGCCGACCGGTACCACGTCGTCGCGCCGGACTACCTGGGCGCGGGCGCGTCCGACGCGCCTTCGGTGGAGGAGTTCACCTACACCTTCGACGCGCTCGCCGAACTCACCCTCGGCCTGCTCGACCAGATCGGCCTAGGCCGCTTCGCGCTCTACATCCAGGACTTCGGTGCGCCGGTGGGCCTGCGGATCGCGGCCGCGAACCCGGAGCGGGTGACCGCGATCGTGACGCAGAACGGCAACGCCTACGTCGACGGCCTGGGCGCCGGGCTGACGCAGAAGCTGGCCGCCGGCACGCTGACCGAGGACGACCTGCGGAGCATGGTCACCATCGAAGCCACCAAGGCGCAGTACCTCGACGGCGTGCCCGACCCGTCGCTGGTCAGCCCGGACGTCTGGATCCACGACCAGGCCGTGCTGGACCGGCCCGGCGGCGCGGAGATCCAGATGGCCCTGCTCGCCGACTACCACCACAACATCGCGCTGTACCCGAAGTTCCACGAGTACTTCCGGACCAGCCAGGTTCCACTGCTGGCCGTCTGGGGCGGCAACGACGAAATCTTCGTCGCCGACGGTGCCCGTGCCTACGGCCGTGACCTGCCCGACGCTGAAATCCACCTGCTCGACTCGGGGCACTTCGCGCTGGAGTCGCACCTGGACGCCATCGCCGGGTACATCCGGGGTTTCCTCGGGCGGGTGATGCCGGACTGAACTTCTTCTCCCTCAACGGGTTCGCGCCTCTGCCCGGTGAGCGGGAAGCCGCGCCGGTGCCGGTTGACCGGCCGGACGTTCCGCTCGTAGGGTTTTCCCGAGATCGCCCTGGCTCCAGGTCGGTCCCGGTCCCGGAGAACCCCGCCGTCGTCGTCAGGCATCCGCCTCTGCCTGTGCCGACGGGTCGTTCACCGACGGGCCCGGGCGTGCGCGCAGCAGACGGGAGCCGCGGCGGCAGTGTTCCGCGGAGGCGAGTCGCGGCGTGTTGTCTCGCGTCGTCGATCCATCCTCCGCACCGGCTGTGTGGAGGACGGGATGACCAGACGGATTCGGGTGGGGACGATCGTGGCCGCGGTGGCCGCGCTCGTCATCGGGACGATCACCGCGGCGGGGACGGCACAAGCCGCGGATCCGCTGCTGTCGCAGGGGAAGCCGGTGACAGCATCCTCGTCCGGCGGGTGCTGTCCGGCGGCGAACGCGGTCGACGGGGACTCGGCGACCCGCTGGGCCAGCGCGGCCGGCGTCGATCCGCAATGGATCTACGTCGACCTCGGTGCGGCGGTGCACGTCAGCCGGGTCCGGCTGCAGTGGGACGCTTCGTGCGCCACGGCCTACGAGATCGACACCTCCGCCGACCACGCCACGTGGACGCGGATCTACGCGACCACCGCGGGAAAGGGCGGTGTCGAGGACCTGACCTCCCTCGACGGCACCGGCCGCTACGTGCGGATGTACGGCACCAAACGGTGCCGCACCGACGCGTCGAAGGGCTATTCGCTGCAGGAGTTCGGCGTCTACGGCTCGGGCGGCGACGTCGTCCCGCCGTCGCCGCCCGGCACGCCGACCCTCGTCGGCGTGACACCGACCAGTGCGACCATCTCGTGGACGGCGGCCACCGACGAGGTCGGCGTCGTGGGTTACGACGTCTACCGGGACGGTCAGCTCTGCGCCAGCACGACCGGCGCGTTGACCGCGACCTGCTCGAACCTCAGTCCCAACGGCAGCTACGGCTTCTACGTCAACGCGCGTGACGCGGCCGGCAACGTTTCGCAGGCCAGCGGCACCCTCGTGGTGAAGACGCCGCCGTCGGACGACCACACGCCGCCGTCCGTGCCGGAGAACGTGCACACCACCGCCGTCAACAGCACCTCGATCGGTCTCGCGTGGACCGCGTCGACCGACGATGTCGCGGTCACCGGCTACCGGATCTACGACTCCGGCACGCAGATCGGGACCTCCGACACGGCGAGCACCACGCTCGGCGGGCTGACCCCCAACACCGCCTACCACCTGCAGGTGCGGGCCGTCGACGGGAACGGCAACCTCAGCGAGCCGAGCACACCGGTCCTGGACGTCACGACGACCGGCGGCTCGACCTGCTCGCCATCGCAGGGAGTCTGCGGCGCCACGCAGGTCGGGACCGACGACGACGTCGTGTGGGGCCTGGTGACCCTGCCGGACGGCACGATCCTCTACAACCAGCGCGACGCGCACGACATCGTCCACCTGAACCCGAAGACCGGCGCGAAGAAGACGATCGGCGTCGTGCCGAACGTGCAGAGCACCGACGGCGAAGGCGGCCTGACCGGGCTGGAGATCAACCCGGTGACGTTCGCCTCCGATCACTGGCTCTACATCATGCACACGTCGCCGAACGACAACCGGATCGTGCGGATCAAGTACGACCCGGCCGCCGACTCGCTCACCACGAGCACCGAGCAGATCCTGCTGACGGGCATCGCGCGCAACAAGTTCCACAACGGCGGGCGGCTGCGGTTCAGCCCGGACGGCCGGTACCTGTTCGCCGGCACGGGTGACGCGCAGAACGGCGACAACGCGTCGAACACCAGCAGCCTCAACGGAAAGGTGCTGCGGATCAGCCCGGACGGCTCGATCCCGGCGGACAACCCGTTCCACAACGCGGTGTGGAGCTACGGGCACCGCAACGTCCAGGGGCTGGCGTTCGACTCGCAGGGCAGGCTGTGGGAGCAGGAGTTCGGCAACAGCATCATGGACGAGACGAACCTGATCGTGAAGGGTGGCAACTACGGCTGGCCGTCGTGCGAAGGGACGTCGGGTTCGTGCGGGACCGCCGGGTTCATCGCGCCGAAGAAGACCTATCCGGTGGCGCAGGGCTCGTGCAGTGGCATCACGATCATCCACGACGCGCTGTACGTCGCCTGCCAACGCGGCACGCGGCTCTACCGCGCGGTGATCAGCGGCAGCTCGCTGACGAACTTCCAGACGTTCTTCAACGGCACGTACGGCAGGCTCCGCACGGTCGAGCCCGCCCCGGACGGCCGGATGTGGCTGGCCACCAGTGTGGACGGTGACAAGGACAGCACGCCGCACAACAGCCACAACAAGATCCTGCTGGTGACGGTGGCATAGCGCGGCTCGCGGTTTCGTCGTACCCACCCGCTAGGCTGTGCATCGGGGGCGCTCGTTCCGGCCCCCGATGCACAGCCCTTGTGCAGCAACGACTTCTCAGCCGCCGAGCAGCCGCGAGAGCGCCCTTCGTGCTTTCGCGTCCTTCTCCGCCAGCGCTGCCAACTCCCGGGCCAGCGCCTCGAGCCAGTCGTCGACGGCGGCCTGCTTCCGGCTGATCACCACGCCCCGGACCACGTGGTGGATCTCCGCCGCCACTCCGCCGTGCTCGGACGTGCGCAGCACCAGCACCCGGTCCGGGGTGTTCACCCGCACCGACACGGCTTTTCCGCCCCGGCCCGCGACGCGGTCGGCGAACGTCCGGCGGTGCGTGACCTCGACCATGTCCGGGGGCAGTGCGCCGGCCAGCGTCTCCGACAGGACCCGGTGGTAGGACTCGACGTCCGCGCGGTCCGTGCGCAACGCCGCCACCAGCAGGTGGAAGTCCAGCCCGTCCATCAGTCGGTCAGCGGCAGCACGAGCTGCGGTTTGGCGATGCGGTGATCGGCGCGCAACGGCTTCACGGCGGTGCCGATCGCGAAGAACTCCGTCGTGTGCCCGCCCCAGTGGTGCGGCAGCGAAAGCAGCTGCACCCCGACGATGCCCTCCGCCGCCAGCTGCTCGGCCTCCGCCTGCATCCTCGACATCGCCAACTCGCGGGCGTCGTACAACGCCTCCGTGTACTGCGGGATCTCGACGTTCTGGCCAAGATTGCCCACCATCTGCCGGAACCGCTGGTGCGCGATGTGGTAGACGCAGGTGCCCATCACCATCCCCAGCGGGGCGTAGCCGGCTTGCACGAGCGTCCAGAAGTCCTGTCCGGACAGGTCCGAGGTGAACGGCTTCCCGGTGTTGTTGCGCCACTCGCCGGGTTCCTCGGCCTTCACCGCCGTGCCGACGGCGACGAACTCCGCCAGGTCGGTGCCGAACTCCTTGAACTCGATCTCCAGGCGGACCGCGACGATGCCGTCCGCGCCGAGGACGTCCGCCTCCGTCTCCATCCGGGACATCGCCAGTTCGCGTGCGTGGTACATCGCCTGGGAAAGCCGGTCCAGCTCCTGGTTCTTGCTCCACTGGCCCCGCTGGAACCCGACGTGGTAGATGCTCGAGCCCAGCACCAGTCCGAGCGGCCGGAACCCCGCCTCGCGGACCAGGAGGAACTCGTTGACCGTCAGGTCCGAGGTGAACAGGCTGGTCTTCTGGCCGGGTCGCATTTCGGCGAGCCGGCGCATCGCGTCCTCGGGGATGTGATCCGCGGTCGTCACGAAGCCTCCTCAGGAACGGTTCAACGGCAGCATCCGCAGCACGCCCGCCGGGGTGGCCGGGCCTTCGCGGAAGCGGGCGATCGCGGTGCCGGTCACGGTGGCGATGGCGGCCACCGCGACGTCGTGCACCGGCCAGACCTCGAAGCGCAGGTCCGAGACGATGCCGCCGTCGGCGCCGCTGTCCCGGATCTCTTCGGCGAACTCCGCCCGGGCCGCGGCGCGCACGGCGGTGGCGAGTTCCGTGGCCATGGTGACCTCGGTGTTCCACGTCCACGCGCTGACCATGGGCCGTCCCCAGGCGTCGGTGAACGCCCGGCCGGCCACGCCGACCGCGACCCGCGCCGGGACCCAGCCCGCCCGCATCAGCTTGCCGACGTCCTCGCCGGGCAGCTCGGTGGTGAACGGCCGGCGTGGCCGGTGCTTCGTCTCGGCGCGGACGGCGGTGCCGAGGGCGACGAACTCCTGCGTCATCTCGTCGCTCGAAGTGATCGTGAAGTCGATCCCGAGCACGCCGTGGGCGCCGAGCGCCGCCGCCTCCTGTGTGAGCCGGTCGAGCGCGGTCTCGTAGCCCTGCCGCAGGACCAGCGCCAGCTGGGTGATCCGGTCGGCGGCCCAGGTACTCGCTTCGGTGAAGCCGACCTGGTGGACGACGCAGCCCATGACGTCGCCGACCGGGGTGAAGCCGGCCACCGCGGCGCCGACCGCGCCCGGCACGCTGAGCAGCGACGTCTTCGGGCCGGATGGTGAGAAGCGGTCGAAGCGGGCCTCCGCCGCGGGCGGCAGGGCGTGCTCTTCCCACCTGGGCACAGGCGACCTCCCCTCCGGCACTGCCGCTCCCATCGTGACACGGATTCCCGCCGGGGGGTGCTGTGTCCGAAGATCAGCGCCAGCTGTCGTCGCCGAAGCCGAGGGTCACCGGTCCGCGGCGGATGCCCGCCACCGTTTCCGCCGGGAGGACCTCGTCCAGGAACGCGTAGTCCGGACGCCGGGTGCGGGCGTGCCACTCGGCTATCTCGTGCCAGCCCGGCGCGGCCAGCGCGCCGCCGAAGTGCTGGACCGACAGGCTCGCGGTGAGGCAGGCGAACCGGAGGCGTTCCGCCAGCGGCCAGCCCGTCAGCGTCGCCGCGACGAAACCGGCGCCGAAGACGTCGCCCGCGCCCGTCGCGTCCAGCACGTCGACCGGGAGGGCCGGGACCGCCGCCGTCTCGCCGGTCGTGCCGTCGACCGCGACGACGCCCGCGCCGCCGCGGGTGATCACCGCGATCGGCACCAGCTCGGCGAGCCGGGACAGCGCCGCCTCCGCGGTGTCCGTGCGGGTGTAGCGCATGGCCTCGACCTCGTTCGGCAGGAACGCGTGGCAGCACGCCAGCTGTTCGAGCAGCGCGGCCGACCAGGCCTCCGACGGGTCCCAGCCGACGTCGGCGAACACCAGGCTGCCCGCCTGGTGCGCGGTGTGGACCCACTCGGCGGTGTCGAGGCCGATGTGCGCGACGGTCGCGCGGCTCAGCGGCGGCGAGCCGGCCAGCTCTGCGACCGGGACGGGCGGCGGGTGGCCGTGGGTGATCATCGCGCGGTCGCCCGCGTAGGCCAGCGAGACCGTGACGGGCGAGTGCCACTCCGGGAACCGCCGCGAACGCGACAGGTCGATGTGCTCCTGCCGGGCCAGCACGTCCCAGCAGTACCGCCCGTAGACGTCCGTGCCGAACGCGGCCGCCAGCGACGTCCGCAGGCCGAGGCGGCTCAGCGCGACCGCGAAGTTCGCGATCCCGCCCGGCCCCGAGCCCATGCCGCCCGTCCACACCTCCGTGCCCGGCGACGGCGGTTGTTCGAGCCCGGTGAAGACCAGGTCGAAGAACAGCAGGCCGGACAGGAAGACATCGACTTCGGGGGCGGGCTCGGCCGGCACGGGCGCCTCCTGGGGATCAAGCTGGCGTGCGCCCGAGCGTGCGTCAGCCGCGCCGGATTCGCAAGAGCTGTGGTCCTTCGACCACGGATTGCGTGAATCCGGCTGCTAGGGTCGCCGGATGCGGCACGAGCTGATCCTCCGCGCGGCAGGCCCTCACTCGATGGGGGGATCGCCGCGGTGAAGCTCGCGATCCTCGGCGGCGGCGGGTTCCGCGTGCCGCTCGTGCACGGGGCACTGCTGACCGGCCGGCACGTCACCGAGCTGGTCCTGCACGACGTCGACGCCGGACGTCTCGCCGCGGTCGAACGCGTCCTCGCCGAGCAGGCCGCCGGAGTGGACGGCGCGCCGCGCGTGCGGACCACCACCGACCTCGCCACCGCGTTGTCCGATGTGGACTTCGTGTTCTCCGCCATCCGCGTCGGGGGCCTGCGCGGCCGGCAGCTCGACGAGCGGATCGCGGCCGCCGAAGGGGTGCTGGGCCAGGAAACGGTCGGGGCGGGCGGGATCGCCTACGGGCTCCGGACCGTCCCGGTCGCCGTCCGCCTCGCGCGGACGATCGGGGAGCTGGCGCCGCGCGCGTGGGTCATCAACTTCACCAACCCCGCCGGGATGGTCACCGAGGCGATGGCCGCGCACCTCGGCGGCCGCGTGATCGGCATCTGCGACTCGCCGGTCGGGCTGTGCCGCCGCGCCGCGCGGGCCCTCGGGATCGACCCGGCGACGGCGTGGTTCGACTACGCGGGGCTCAACCACCTGGGCTGGCTGCGCGCGGTCCGCGTCGGCGGCGAGGACGTCCTGCCGCGGCTGCTCGCCGACACGGCCGCGCTCGAGTCGTTCGAAGAGGGCAAGCTCTTCGGTGCGGACTGGCTGCGCGCCCTCGGTTCCCTGCCGAACGAGTACCTGCACTATTACTACTTCGCGCGAGAGGCCGCCGGTTCGGAATCGCGCGGCGCGTTCCTGGTGGAGCAGCAACGCGGCTTCTACGAAGAGCCTTCGCTGGCTTCGTGGGAACGTACGCGCCTGGAGCGCGAAGCGACGTACATGGCCGAGACGCGCGAAGGGGAGCGTGACGATCTCGAAGGAGGTGGCTACGAGAAGGTCGCCTTGGCGTTGATGCGTGCCCTGGCCGGTGGTGAACGCACGACGCTGATCCTCAACGTCCGCAACGGTTCCGCACTTGCGGGCTTGCCTGCGGACGCCGTCGTCGAGGTGCCGTGTGTCGTCGACGCGAACGGCGCCCGCCCGGTCGCCGCCGCGCCGCTGCCGGACCACGCGCTGGGCCTGGTGACGGCGGTCAAGGCCGTCGAGCGGGAGACGATCGAAGCGGCGACGACGGGTTCGCGGGCGGCGGCGCTGCGGGCGTTCGCGCTGCACCCGCTGGTCGACTCGGTTTCGGTGGCGCGGCGGCTGCTCGAGCGCTACCTCGCCGCGCACCCGGAACTCGCCTACCTCGCCTAGACCGCCGCCATGGCGTTGAACTCGGCTTCGGCTTCATCCCTCGCGACGTAGAGGGACCACGCCTTCTCGGCGAGGTCGTCGGGATTCAGCGTGCCCACCGCGAAACCGTGGTCCTGCTCGGTGAACACGCGGTGGATGTCACCGCGTTCGATGAGGCCGCCGATGGTCAGCGTCCCGGCGTAGACGCCGGTTTCGCGCAGGGCCGCGTGCAAGGTCAGGACATACATCCGCAGCGCCGCCGACGCGGGGGCGAGGCTGCCGAGCATCGGCATCGGGTACTTGCCGCTCAGGCCGCCCGCGAACAGCAGCGAACCCGAGCCGCGCGCCAGCATGCGCGGCAGCACGGCTTCGACGAGTCTCGCCGCCGGGAGCACCAGCGATTCGAACGGCGTGCGCAGGGCGTCGGCGCCCGCTTCGGTCAGCGGGGTGATGCCCGGGCCGGCCGTGGCGTCGGCGGGCCCGAAGTACACCGTGCCGATCTCGCCGGCTTCCGCCGTGATGCGGTCGAGGACGGCCTTGAGCTGCCCTTCGTCGGTCACGTCGGCGGTGTACGTGTGCGCCGTGATCCCGGACAGGGACTCGCGGTAGGCCGCGTGCCGCGTGTCGGTGCGCGAGACCAGCGCCGTCGTGAAGCCTTCGCGGCCGAAGCGGTGGGCGATCGACAAGCCGAGCCCGGGGCCGGCACCCAGGACAGCGATCACTTCGGGCAAGAGAACCTCCTCGGAGAAAGTTGAGACTGTCCTCAAGTTATCCAGAAGGTGAGGGCCTCGTCAACTTTCGCGTGATCGTCCACAAAGGGCGGAGCGCCTTGCGCCGAACGTCGTCACCGGTTGGCGCCACCGGCGCAACGGCAGGGGTCCCGGCTGCTCCAAGCGGGTAGAACCTGTTTCAGTTTCTGGGCGCCGCGGACAATCATGGCCTCGCCGTTCCGCGAGCGAGGAGTGCGCCATGGATGCCGACCTGACCCGCCGCCAGCTCCTCCGCGGCAGCGCCGCGGGCGCAGCCCTCGCCGTGACGGCCGGGCTCGCGGCCCCGTCGGCGAACGCCGCCCCGGCGCCGGCGGAGTACGACGTCGTCGTGGTCGGCTCGGGCGCGGCGGGCATGACCGCGGCGCTGACGGCGGCCAAGCGCGGGCTGAGCGTCGTCGTGCTCGAGAAGGCTCCGACGTTCGGCGGCTCGGCGGCCCGCTCCGGCGCCGGGATCTGGATCCCGAACAACCCCGTCCTGCTCGCCGCGGGTGTGCCCGACACGCCCGCGAAGGCCGCGCAGTACCTCGCCGCCGTCGTCGGCCCGGACGTGCCGGCCGCGCGTCAGGAGGCGTTCCTGCGCAACGGGCCCGAGATGATTTCGTTCGTCATGGCCAACAGCCCGCTGCGGTTCCGGTTCATGGAGGGCTACAGCGACTACTACCCGGAGCTCCCGGGCGGCCTGCCGAACGGCCGGTCGATCGAGCCGGACCAGTTCGACGGCAAGCTGCTCGGCGCCGAGCTGGCGAACCTGAACCCGCCCTACCTCGCGACGCCGCCCGGGCTGGTCGTCTTCAGCGCCGACTACAAGTGGCTGAACCTGGCCCTGGTGAACGCCAAGGGTGCCGCGGTCGCCGCCGAGTGCCTCGCCCGCGGCACGGCCGCCGCGCTGGCCGGGCAGAAGCCGCTCACCATGGGGCAGTCCCTGGCCGCCGGACTGCGCGTGGGTCTGCAGCGGGCCGGTGTCCCGGTGCTGCTGAACACCCCGCTCGTCGACCTGAACGTCGAAAACGGGGCGGTGACCGGGGTTTTGACGCCGCAGGGGCTGGTGCGGGCGCGTCGCGGCGTGATCGTCGGCTCCGGCGGGTTCGAGCACAACGCGGCGATGCGCGCGCAGTACCAGCGGCAGCCGATCGGTACCGATTGGACGGTCGGCGCGAAGGAGAACACCGGCGACGGCCACCGCGCCGGGCAGCGCGCCGGCGCCGCCCTCGACCTGATGGACGACGCGTGGTGGGGCCCGGCCATCCCGACCCCCGGCGACCCGTACTTCTGCCTGGCCGAACGCACCCTGCCCGGCGGGCTCATCGTGAACCAGGCCGGGCAGCGGTTCGTCAACGAAGCCGCGCCCTACAGCGACGTCGTGCACACGATGTACGACAAGAACCCGACGGCGCCGGACATCCCGGCGTGGCTGATCGTCGACCAGAACTACCGCAACCGGTACCTGTTCCGCGACATCGCGCCGCTGCTGCCGTTCCCGGACGCCTGGTACTCCGCCGGCGCGGTCTTCAAGGCTTCGACGATCCAGGACCTCGGCACGCAGATCGGCGTGCCCCCGGCCGCACTGAAGTCCACTGTGGACCGGTTCAACGGCTTCGCGCGGTCCGGTGTGGACAGTGACTTCCGGCGCGGCGCGAGCGCGTACGACCACTACTACACGGACCCGTCGGTGTCGCCGAACTCGTGCCTGGCGCAGCTGCGGGCGGCGCCGTACTACGCACTGCGGCTCGTCCCCGGCGACCTCGGCACCAAGGGCGGCATGCGCACGGACGCCCGGGCGCGCGTGCTCCGCCCGGACGGCACGGTGATCCGCGGCCTGTACGCGGCCGGCAACGCGAGCGCGGCGGTGATGGGCCACAGCTACGCCGGCGCGGGGTCGACGATCGGCCCGGCGATGACGTTCGGCTACATCGCCGCGAACGACGTCTAGAACTCCTTCTCCACCAACGGAAGCACCTCCGTACCGAGGAGTTCGATGGCCCGCATGACGTCGGCGTGCGGCACGCCGGACCAGTCCATCTGCATCGCGTAGCGGTCCGCGCCGGTGAGCTTGCCGACCTCGATCAGCCGCTCGGCGATCTCCTGCGGGCTGCCGACGAACAACGCCTGGGCGCCGTCGGTATAGGCGTCGTACTCGGCGCGGGTCGGGACCGCCCAGCCGCGGGCGCGGGCACCGTACTTCATCGTCTCGAGCCAGTACGGGTAGAACGTCTCCTTGGCGTCCTGCGACTTCTCGGCGATGAAGCCGATCGCGCCCATGGTGACGTGCAGGTCCGCGGGGTCCTGTTCGCCCGCCTCGCCGGCGTGGCGGTAAAGGTCGACCAGCGGGGCGAAGCGTTCGGGCTGTCCGCCGATCACCGCGTACACCACCGGCAGGCCGAGCAGCCCGGCGCGGATCGACGACTCGGGGTTGCCGCCGGTGCCGACCGAGATGCGCAGGCGCCGGCCGTACGGCCGGGGCAGGATCCGCGCGTTCTCCAGCGGCGGCCGGAACTTGCCGGACCAGGTCAGCGGGTCTTCGCGGTCGATGCGCAGCAGCAGCGCGAGCTTCTCCTCGAAGAGCTCGTCGTAGTCGCCGAGGTCGTTGCCGAACAGCGGGAACGACTCGGTGAACGACCCGCGCCCGGCGAGCAGTTCGGCGCGGCCGTGGCTGAGCTGGTCGAGCGTCGTGAACTGCTGGTAGACGCGGACCGGGTCCTCGGTGCTCAGCACGGTGACGGCGGAGCTGAGGGTGATCTGGTTCGTGACGCTCGCCGCGGCGGCCAGCACCGTGCCCGGGCTGGAGATGGCGTACTGGTCGAGGTGGTGTTCGCCGAGGCCGTAGAAGGCGAGGCCCAGCTCGTCGGCGAGCTTGATCCGCTCGAGCGTGTTGGCCAGCGTCCGCGCGACGGTCAGCTGCTCACCGGTGCGCGGGTCCGGCGCACGGTCACCGAAGCTGTAGATGCCGAGTTTCATAGAGCGTTCAACTACCGAACGGGACGAATCGTTCCCTCAGCTCGTTCCCTCAGCCGAACCGGGCCTGGATGGCCTCCAGGTTCCGCTCCGAAAGCCGCAGGGCCGCGTCGCGCAGGCTCAGGCCGTCCAGCGTCGCGACCTCGAAGATCCGGGTCACCAGCCCGCTCATGCGGGCCCGGACCTTGTCGAACGCTTCGCCGGCGTCCGCGCCGACGTCGCCGAACAAGGTCCACCACCACCACGAGTTGGTCGCCGAGTTGGCCACGAAGTCCGGCACCACCCGGATGCCGCGGGCGTCCAGCAGCTCTTCGGCGTCCGGGGTGACCGGCAGGTTGGCGGCCTCGACGATGAGCTTCGCGTCGATCTTGGCCTGGTTGTCGCTGTCGACGCAGTAGGAGATGGCCGCCGGGACGAGGACCTCGGCCGGCACGTCCAGCCACGCTTCCGGCGGGAGGAGCTCGTCGCCGGGCTTCAGGTTGTCGCGGTCGATCCCGCCGAAGCGGTCGCGGTGCCGCAGCAGGTTTTCGATGTCGAGCCCGGCGGGATTGACGACGACCCCGCGCACGTCCGAGACCCCGACCACCCGCAGCCCGGCGTCGGCGAGGAACCGCGCGGTCGCGCCGCCCATCGCCCCGAAGCCCTGCACCACGGCCCGGTTCTCGTTCTTGTCGAGGCCCAGCATTTCGAGCCCGGTCAGCGTGGCCTGCGCGACGCCGAGCCCGCCGACCAGCTCGTCGAGCCCCAGGCCGCCGACCTCGATCCGGAACGCCTCCGCCAGCCGGGCTGTCGCCGCTTCCCGGTCTTCGAGCAGCGGGTACACCGCCTGCACCGGGCTGAGCAGGCCGATCTCGGCGATCACGCCGTCGATGACGTCCTGGCGCAGGCCCAGGTCCTCGCCCATGGTCCAGTACTGCTCGATCAGCGGGCGCATGGCGTGCAGGTAGCGGGCGACGACGTCACGGGCGCGCTCGTCGTACGGGTCGAAGTCGATGCCGCCCTTCGCTCCGCCCAGGGGGACGTACCGGCCGTCGGGGTCGTAGTTGAGCCCCTCCTTGAGCGTCATGCCCCTGGCCAGGCCGCGGACCTCGAAGAGCGTGCAGCCGCGGCGCATCCGCAGGCCCCCGCTGGCCACGCCGCGGACCAGCCGGTCGATCACCAGGTAGCCGCGGCACCCGGTGACCGGATCGGTCCACGCCACTTCGAGCAAGGCCTGTTCCGTCATCGCCCCTCCTGATCGCCCGGTCAATACCCGAGCTCGTACGCCATCGCCTGCTCGACCCACCGGGCGCAGTCGCCGGTGGTGACCGTGCCCTCGCGCGCGACGACCTGCACCGCGAGCCCGTCGAGCAGAGCGGTCAACCGCCACGCGGCGCCGTGCGGATCCGGGCAGCGGAACACCCCGGCGCCGACCCCCTCGGCGATCAACGCGACGACGGCGTCCCGCCACCGCAGGTCCAGCCGCTGCAGCACGGCGCGCAGCTGGGAGTCGCGCATCGCCGCCGCGCCCGCTTCGATCCAGAGTTTCCAGCCGTTGGCGGGCTGGGCCGGCCCGTAGAGGTTGAGAACCGAACGCAGGCGACTGTCGGCCGGGCCGCCGCGCGCGAGTTCGGCGCTCAGGTTCGCGAGGTCTTTTTCGGCGGCTTGCCGGAACGCCTCGATGACGAGCGTTTCGAGGGTGCCGAAGTGGTAGAAGATCAGCGCGGTGCTGACGTCGAGAGCCTTGGCGACGTCGGCGGCCCGGACCCCGGCGATGCCCCGGGCCTGGATCTGCTCGAGCGCGGCGAGCACTATCTCCTCCCGCCGGACTGCGACCGCCTTGCGCGTCATGCGGTCACCGTACCCAGGGGTGGGGGGCCGCGGGATGCGCCGAATGTGGGTTCTCGGCCTGTGCGGACAGTCAGGATCGGGGTTTCGGCACTTCGGTGGCCCACCGCCCGAAGCTCGGTGGCCCACCACCCCGAAGCCCGATTGTGACTACGGACGGCAGTACCGCGTCAAGGCGGGAAAGCGTGCCTTGACCCGGCACTGCCGTCCGTGTTGCGGCTTCGTATCGGGGTTGCGGGGAGGTCTGGGCGATCTTGGGGCAGGTCATCCCTCAGCGTGCGGTTCACGCCAGTGCGGGATTCAAAGGGGGCGCTGGGCCCCCGGGACTCGACCACCGTGGGGAGGGCTGCCGCGGCTGCGGGGCGTGACGTGCCCGTTGCCGGGGAACCGTGGGGTTCCCCGGCAAGCTCGGCCTCAGGGGTCTCAGGCGGTCCACTCGGGGTCGCGGCCCAGGTAGCGCAGCAGTGACGGCACCGGGCCATCGTCGGCCGGGCCCTCCAGGGCCGGGGCGTAGGCGAATCCGCGCAGCGGTTCCGCCAGCTGCTTCGCCACCGGCAGCAGGGCCTCGGCCAGCTCCGGCGTCAGCGGGGATGCCTGGCTGGTTGCCACCGCGATGTCCCAGGCGTGGACCGCCGCGTCCAGGGCCGCCGCGCCTGCCGCCACCGCTGCCGGGAGGGCGCCCTGCGGCAACGGGGTCGGGACCTCCGCCGCGTCCGGCTTCACCGTGGCGAAGGCCGCCGCCGCGGCCTGCAGCGTGGGCTCCAGGAAGTCCGCCGCCTCGCCCGTGAGCTCGCCCGACGGGGCGAACGGGTTGAAGTCCGGGCCGCCCGTGCCCGTGATGGCCGCCGCGTAGCCCAGCTGGTCGCCCGCCGCGTGCTGGAGGACCTGCGCCACGTTCCACTCCGAGCACGGCGTCGGGGCTGAGAAGTCCGTGACACCGGCGACCGCCGACCGCAGGGCCTTGTGGGCCGCAGCCAGGACCGGCCACGCCGAGCCGCGGTTCAGGCTCGCGAAGAACCGGCGGATGTCGCCCACCAGGACCTCCGTGGCCTCGTGCGCCGCGTAGTGGCCCGCCGCGTCGCGAGGACCGCCGGAGCTCGCCGAGACGTCGTAGCTGTTCCAGCTGACGATGTTCGCGTGGTCACGCTCGGCGAACCGGCGGATCGACTGGAAGTCGCCCGCGAACATCGCCAGGCCCGTCGGGACCGTCGTCGGGCCCTCGGGGTGCGCCGTCGTGTGCGCGTCCTCGTAGTAGAAGCGGATCGACGAACCGCCGGTGCGGGTCAGCCAGTACAGCGCCACGTTCGCCAGCACGAACTCCGGGTCGAGGTGCTCGCCGAACAGCTGGGCGTTCCACGCCAGCAGGCCCAGCGGGGAGTCCGCCAACGCGAACGCCAGCGTGTGCGGCTGCTGGCTGTGCAACGTGTTGAAGGAGAACATGTTCTCGTAGAACCACTGCAGGTGCGCCAGCGCGGCCTGGTCCGCTTCGCTCAGGTCCGCCATCTCGGCCGGGTCGCCGGACGGGAACGCGAACAGCTGCGTGACGTGCACGCCGACGACCTTCTCCGGCGCGAGCCTGCCGATCTCCGGCGAGACCATCGACCCCGCGTCGTTGCCCACCGCGCCGTACTTCTCGTAACCCAGGCGGCTCATCAGCTCGGTCCACGCCGCCGCCGTGCGGTGCGTGCCCCAGCCCGCCGACCGGGCCGGGCCCGGGAAGCCGAAGCCCGGCAGCGACGGGATGACCAGGTGGAACGCCGGCTCGTCCGCCGACGCCGGCTCGGTCAGCGGGCCGATCACGTCGAGGTACTCCACGATCGAACCCGGCCAACCGTGCGTCAGCACCAGCGGCGTCGCGTCCTCCCGCGACGAGCGGACGTGCAGGAAGTGGATCGTCTCGCCGTCGATCTCCGTCACGAACTGCGGGTACGCGTTGAGCCGCGCCTCGAACGCCCGCCAGTCGAACTTCTCCAGCCAGTACTCGGCCAGCTCACGGACCCGCTCGTTCGTGACGCCGTACTCGGCGGGCAGGTCGTCCGGCCACAGCGCGCCGCGCAGGCGGTTCTGCAGGTCGTCCAGGGCGGACTGGGGGATCTCGGCGCGGAACGGGCGGAGGGCGGGGACCGTCATGGCTGACTCCTTCAAGCTGGAACGGAATGCTTCGTTCCGAACTCTACCAGAGCGGAATGATCCGTTCCAGTGTTAATCTCGGGCCATGAGTGAGACAGCCCTGCCCGGCCGCCGCGGCCAGGCCGCCCGCAACGACGTCGTCATCCTCGATGCCGCCCGCCAGGTCTTCCTCGTGGACCCGAAGGCGCCGATCTCGCACGTCGCCGAGCGTGCGGGGGTCGGGATCAGCGCGCTCTACCGGCGTTACCCCAGCAAGGAGGTGCTGCTGTGCCGGCTCTGCCACGACGGCCTCCGCCGGTTCATCGACGAAGCCGAAGCCGCGGCCGGGGAGCCCGACGGCTGGACGGCGCTGACCGGGTTCCTCACCCGGGTGGTGGACGCCGACGTGCACTCGCTGACCGTCCACCTCGCGGGCACGTTCACGCCGACGCCCGAGATGGGCGACGACGCCCGCCGGGCCAACGAGCTGGCGGCGGGCCTGGTCGCCCGGGCCCACGAGAGCGGGCGCCTGCGCCCGGACGCCGTCGCCGAGGACATCGGCATGATCCTCGAGTGCTGCGCGGCGATCCGCGTCGACGACCCGGAGCGCACCGCGCAGCTGAGGCGCCGGTACCTCGCCCTGCTCATCGAGGGATTGGCGGCGGGGGGACCCGACCTGCCGGGCCCGCCGCCGCGCCCGGGTGAGATGAACGGCCGCTGGCGTCCCTCCTGACGGTGGTGCCGCGACGCGTCCGGATGGCGGTAACGAATTCCAGAAGCGAGACGACTGATCAGCGTCGGCTGTCCAACAAAGACCACGCAACATCTGTCAGAGCGGTATTCCCCGGACCGGAACAGCGAGATGACGACTATGCAAAGAAGCTGGCGACGGACCACGATTCTGTCCTCGGTGGCCGCACTGGCCACGGCGTTCATCGCGATCGCGCCCGCCGCGCAGGCGGACACGCCCACCAGTTCCGTCGAAGTCAGTCCCACCACCGTGCTCCCGGGGCAGACATTCACCGTCACGCAAACCATTCACAACCCCACCGATTTCACGGTGACTTTCGCGAAGGGTGCCATTTACGGCAACCCGACCGCGATCACCGACGTCGTCGACATCGTGTCCTGCACCAACACGACGGCGGTCGGCTGCTTCCAGGCCGGCAGCAGTTACCGCGCCGCGTTCGGCGATCTCGAGGCCGGCGGCACGAAGACCACGGTGTGGACCCTGCGCGTCAAGGACACCGCGGCACCCGGGTCCTTCATGCTGCAGCACCAGTTCGTCGGCGACAACTACGCCTTCGACATCCTCGACGGGCCGACGATCACCATCGCCGAACCGGCCACGCAGGCCGACGTCAAGGTCGCGCTGGGCGCCACCGGCCACGGCGGGCTGAACGCGCGCATCGACTACACGGTGACCGTGACGAACACCGGCCCGGCCGCGGCGACCGGAATCCGGGTCGTGGCAACGTATCCCGCGGGTCTGTCCTTCGCCAGTGGCGCCGGGTGCGTCCACGTCGGCGGCACCCGGACCGTGAACTGTGACGTCGCTTCGCTGGCCAGTGGCGCGTCCGCGACGCCGAAGTTCTCCGTGAACGGCGGCCTGCTCGCGCTCGGTTCGTACACCACGACGGCGGTGCGGACGGCGAGCTCGCCGGCGGATCCCAACAGTGCCAACGACAGCGCGTCGAAGACGTGCTCGGCGCTCACCGGGCTCATCGTGACCTGCTGAGGGTTCGCGAGAGGTGAACCGGGCTCGTGTCTTCCGCCAGAGACACGGGCCCGGTTCGCGTTTTCAGCCGGTGACCGACGCGTACAGCTTCGCGATGTCGTCGTCGAAATACGCGCTGTAGGAAACGTCCGGGGTGTCGCCGCCGAGCTGGTAACCGCCGATGACGCCGATGACCTCGCCGCCGGTCACCCACGGCCCGCCGCTGGTTCCGTCGGGGAAACCGGGGCACGCCACGCGCATTTGGTAGGTGTCCGAACGGGTGGTGGTTCCTTCGCAGACCACCGGGGAATCGCTCGTGTCGGGGTAGCCCGTGAGGGTGATCCGGTGGTCGAATCCGCGGTCGGTTCCGAGCACGTTCGCGCCCGTGAGGCTTTCCAGGGAGTTCGCGTTTCCGGCCTGCCGGACGGTCAGGAACGCGAAATCCAGATCCGGGTCGGCCGACGACGTCCAGCCCCCGGCGACGGCCACCCCGGTCACCGTCCACATTCCCAGAGGGGCCACGCCGTCGTGGTATCCCGGGGCGAACGACATGCCGTCCTTCACGCAGTGCGCGGCGGTCAGGACGAGATCGCCGGCGCCGGAGTGGACGACGCTCGCCGTGCAGTAGTGGCTGCCGTTCGCGAACAGCGCGCCGACCGGGGAAGCGGCCTTCGGGGCGGGCGGAGCGGCGGGGGCGGTGGTGACCGGAGCCGGAGCCGGAGCCGGGGTGGTGACCGGGGCCGGCGCGCCCGCGGCGTAGGCGTCGTCGGCGGTCGTGCCGGTGCCGAGGACCAGCCCGGTCCCCATGACCAGCAACGCCGCCGCGGCCGTCAGCGCGGTGCGGGGAAACTTGATCGCCACCGGTCCAGATCACCACAGCGGCGCCGGATCCGCAGCGTGCGCGGCCCGATGCACAGCGACCTCATAGTGACCTCACAGCACCGCACAGGCTGCCCCCACGCGGTCTTCGGCGCGAGCCGGGGCCGGTGCGGCAGTTCGTCGTTAGCCTCGGGGCCATGACGGCATCGGTCACCTCGCCCGACGGGACGGTCATCGGCTTCGAGACCCTCGGCGACGGGCCGCCGATGGTCCTCGTCCACGGCACCGGCGCGGACCACACGCGCTGGACGGCGGTCCGCGACCGGCTCGCCCGGCGCTACCGCCTGTACCTCGTCGACCGCCGCGGCCGCGGCCTCAGCCGTGCCGAGGCGCCCGGCTACGACATCCGGCGCGAGGGCGAGGACATCGCCGCGGTCGCCGAAGCCGCCGGGGGAGACGTCTACCTCGTCGCGCATTCCTACGGCGCCTTGTGCGCGCTGGAAGCGGTCCGGCTCACCAAGGCGGTCCGCCGGCTGGTGGCCTACGAACCGCCGCGGCCGGAGCCGGGCGGGTTCGTCGTCGGGCCGGAGGCGCGGGCCCGCATGAAGGCGGCCGAGGACCCGGAAAGGATCCTGGAGATCTTCCTCGGTGAGGCGCTCCGGCTCGCCCCGGCGGCCGTCGAGGCGATGCGTTCGACGCCGGTCTGGCCCGCGCGGGTGGCCGCCGCGCCCACGATCCCGCGCGAGCTGGACGTCGTCGAGGGCACGGTGTTCGACGAGCGGCTGGGCGGGATCGCCGTTCCGGTCCGGTTGTTCGCGGGCACGGAGAGCCCGGGCTACCTCCGGCTGGCGGCCCAGGCGGTCGCGGAGCTGATCCCGGGCGCCGACGTCGTGCCGATGCGCGGGCAGGCGCACCAGGCGATGGACTTCGACCCGGATCAGTTCACCGAAGCGGTGTTCGCGTTCGATCCTGCGTAAGACCACGGCGGTGCGCCCACGCCGCCACCTCGGTCCGGTTCGCCAGTCCCAGCTTGGCCAGCACGCTGCGGACGTGGCTTTCCACCGTGCGTTCGGACAGCACCAGCCGGTGGGCGATCTGGCGGTTGCTCAGCGCGCCGGCCACCAGCGTCACGATCTCCCGTTCGCGGCCGGTCAACGGGTCGGCTTCGGTGCGCACCCGGTCGAGCAGCGCGGTGGCGTCGCGCACCCAGCCGGGCATGCCGAGCCGCCGGGCTTCGTCGGCGGCCTGCCGGGCGAGGGTCTCCGCCCGCGGCAGCTCGCCCAGCGCGGCCAGCTCGGTCGCCAGCCGGAAGCGGTTGTGCACGACGTACGGCCGGGCGCCGAGCCGCGTGTCCCACGCGATCGCCTCCTCGAAGAGCGGCACGGCCTCGGCGTGCCGCCCGAGGAGGGCGGCGAGGCGGCCCGCCCAGCTGCTGGAACAGTCGCTGCAGAAGGTGCCCGCCCCGCCGGAGCCGACCGGTGACGCGCCGGCCAGCTGCCCGGCGAGCCACTCCGCCGTCTCCCGGTCCTCGAACGCCTCCAGCAGCGGCAGGAGGTTCGGCCCGATGCCCGGCGCCTGCCCGATGAAGTCGGGGTCGCGCAGCCGGGGACGCAGAGCGTCGTACTCCGCCCGCGCCTCCTCGCGGCGGCCGGTGACCAGGGCGCACAACGGCCGGGAGATGACCGTGATCGGCAACGGCGGCGCGATCGCCAGCAGCTCGTCGTAGCCGGCGGGCAGCTCGGCCGGATCGCCGACCACGTCCGCCAGCTGCTGGGCGAAGGCGAAGGACATCCCGGCCGTGGACCGGTCTTCGGCCAGTTCCGCCTCGGCGAGCTCCCGCGCGAGCCGGTTCTGTTCGCGGGCCTCGGCGAACGCCCCGCGGTAGGCCGCGACCGACGCCCGCAGCCGCAGCTCGTGCCAGCGGACGAGCGGCAGCCGGGTCGTCGCGGCCAGCGCCGAGATCGCGGCCAGCTCGGCGTCGACGACGGGCACCGTGCCGACTTCGAACGCCGCGTCCACCCGCCACTTGTGCCCCCACAGCGCCACGAGCGGCCGTCCCGTGCCGCCCAGTTCCACGGCGAGCGCGCCGAGCCGCAGCCGCTCGGCCAGGGGCAGCTCGAACGGGCGGATCTTCATGCGGGCGCGGACGGCGTCGAGCAGGGCCTCCTGGTCGCCGGAGAGCTCGGCCAGGGCCAGTGCTTCGCCCGCGGTTCCGGCGGCTTCGGTGGCTCGTCCGTAGTCGGCGGTCACGGCCGCCGACTGGGCCAGGAGCTTCGCGCGCACGGCCGAGTCCGCGCCGGGTCCGGCCGCCGCCAGCGCTGTCGCGGTGAGTTCGGCCATCTCGGGCAGCAGGTCGGGCGCCGAGGTGTCCCGGACGACGAGCGCCGCGGCGGCGATGAGCGCCGGATCGGATGTCAGCTTCGCGGCCTCGCGCGCGTGCTCCAGGCCGCGGGCGAACCGGCCCGCCCGGTATTCCGCCGTCGCCAGGTCGACGAGCAGGGGCGCGAGCCCGTCGCGGGTGCCCGCGCGGCGGCGGCAGCCGAGCGCCAGGGCCAGGAAACGCGCGGCTTCGGTGAACGCGAGCGAGCGGGTGGCGTCCCGTGCCGCGGCTTCGGCCCAGTCCGCCGCCTGGGCGAGGGCGTCCGGCGTCGCCGCGGCCCGGAGCCAGTGCCCGGCCACCACCCCCGGCTCGGCCCGGTGTTCCAACGCGGCCGCTGTCCGGGCGTGCAGCTCCTCGCGGACGCCCTGGTCGAGGTCGGCGTAGATCCCGTCGCGCACGACGGCGTGGGCGAACCGCCGGGAACCGGCGACGGCGGGCCGCAGGACCCCGGCACGCACCGCGCGGTCGAGCGCCGCGACGACGTCGTCTGCCGGCTGCCCGGCCACTTCGGCGACGACGTGCGCGTCGACTTCCTCGCCGAGGACCGAGGCGATCGCCAGCAGCTCCCGCGTCCCCGGGTCCAGCCCGGCGACCGTGGTGCGGACGAGGTGCCGCAGCTCGGCCTCGCCGCCGCCGGTCGCCGAGGACCGGGCCACCGCCTTGAGGTAGAGCGGGTTCCCGCCCGAGCGCCGCAGCGCGTCCGCGGCGTCGACGCCCGCCCGGCCGACCTCGGCGAGGTAGGCACGGACGTCGGGCTCGGTCAGCGGGTCCAGGCGGAGGCTTTCCGTGCCCGGCCGGCCGAGCAGGTCCGGCAGCGCCTCGAAGAGCGGGCCGGACGGGCCGGTGTCGCGGTAGGTCGCGACCACGGCCAGCCGGGAGCGGCGGATCTCCCCGGCCAGGTGCCGCAGCAGCCGCAGCGACGCCTCGTCGGCCCAGTGGACGTCTTCGAGGACCACGACGAGGCCGTCCGGGCCGGCCGCGTCGACCAGCGCGTCGGCCGCCACGGCGACGAACCGGAACCGGGCCGCGACCAGGTCGGCGCCGTCGCGGCCGTCGAGGTCGGCCAGCGCCCGGGAAACCTCCGCGCCCGCCTCGGGCAGGGCCCGCAGCACCCGCCGCCACGGCCACAGCGGCGGGGCGCCCGGGTCGTCGACGCACCGGCCCCAGACCGCGGCCGGGCTGGTGACGGTCTCGACCAGGCGGGTCTTGCCGATCCCCGCCGGGCCGCCGACGAGCACCAGCGCGCCGGTGCCCCCGGCCGCCGCCGCGAGCCACGCGCGCAGGTCGGCCGCGGCACCGGCCCGCCCGACGAACGGCTCGCTGCGCGTCACCCGAGCAGTATCCCCTCCGCGTCCGGTTTCCGTGCCGTCCTCCGTACTGGCACTGATGTCCGCGACGCCGTCCGCGGCGAAGGTGACTCCAACGCGTTGACCAGCGAAAGGAGCACCCCGATGCACGCCACGATCCACCAGTTCCGGAGTCCGCTCGGGACCCACGACCTCGGCGAAGGCGCCCTCGGCGCCGCCACGCTGACCCAGCTCGGCGGCCAGGCCGGTGCCGTCGTCACCTTCTGGCCCGACGCCGCGGCGGCGGAAGAGGCCGCGGCCCGGCGGCCCGCCGGGACCACCTGGCTCGACACCGGCGTCTACCGGGTCGCCGACGTGCACTCGGCGTCGGACGCGGCCGCCTACGCCCAGGTCACCTGGTTCGACGGCCCGCGCGGCGCCGACCAGTCGGCCGCCGAGCAGCGCGCGGGACGCGAGCGCATCTGGCCCGCCGTCCGGGACATCGAGGGCATCGGCACGACCTACGCCCTCCTCGCCGACGACCGGTCGCTGGTCGTCGTCGGGTTCACCGCGTCGCTGGCGACCATCGAAGCCGTCCAGGAGGCGATCATGGCCACCGAGCTGCTGCCCGGCGAGGACCCGGCGCTGCTGCCCGGCCCGGACCGGGTCGACCTGCACCGCGTGCTGCACGCGGCCCTGCCGGCGACGGCGGACGCGCGATGAGCCCGCACACCGCGGCCACGCTCCGCACCGGGACCTGGACCGTCCTCAGTGGACGGACGACGGCGGCCTTCGAGGTTCGCAACTTCGGCTTCAACCGGGTGCGCGGCACGATTCCCGTTCGTACGGGCGCTGTCGAGGTGCGCGACGGCGAGGTGACGGCCGTCCACGGGGAATTGGACCTCGGCGCGCTCGACACGCGGAACGAGCGCCGCGACGCCGACCTGCGCAAGCCCACTCTGCTGGACAGCGGCGCCCGTCCGGAGATGACGTTCGTGGCCGACGGCGTCAAGCGGCGCGACGGCGGCTGGGAAGTCACCGGCGAGCTGCGGCTGCGCGGGACGGCGTGCCCGCTGACCCTGACCGTCGTCCCGGACGGCACCCGCGTCCGCGCCACCGGGACGCTGGACCGCGCGCCGCTCGGCATGCGGGTGCCGCGCGCGGTGATCGGCCGGTACGTCCGGATCGACGTCGAGGCGGAGCTCGAGCCGCCTAGCTGAGGTCCTTGGGGAGCAGGGTGGTCGCCGCGTCGGGGGCGGCGACCGCCTTGGGCCGCCGGTCGCGGAAGATCCAGCCGCCGATGATGCCGCCGGCGAACCCGAACAGGTGGCCCTGCCAGCTGACCCGCTCGTCGGTCGGCAGCAGGGAGGCGAACGTGTAGGCGAAGCACAACGCCATCACGAGCCCGATCACGATGTCGATCGGGTGCCGGTCGAACAGCCCGCGCACGATGATGTAGCCGAAGTAGCCGAAGACCAGGCCGCTGGCGCCGACGGTGACCGAGTCCGACGGCGAGGTGAACCAGACGCCGAGGCCGCTCGCGACGATGATCAGCACGCTCACGCCGAGCCACTTCTTCACCCCGCGGTAGGCGGCGAGGAACCCGAAGACGAACAACGGCCCCGAGTTGGCCTCGATGTGCATCCAGTTGCCGTGCACGAACGGCGCGCTGAAGATCTCCGGCAGCGACGTGGGGTCGCGCGGCTGGATGCCGAACTCCGGGTTCAGGTCGTACCCGCCGACGGCGTTGACGACCTGCACGAGCCACATCACGGCCAGCAGGCCGACCATCACCCACAGGGCCTTCTTGGCCTCGGCGATCATCAGCTCGGCTTCGCTTCTGGCCGGTTCCTCGCTCATCTCTTCCCCCTGCTCGGTTCGCGCGCCCGAGGATAGCCGCCGGAGGGCCCGGACGCGGCGTTTCGGCACCAGCTGTGACCTGGCAGGGTGGGGACATGACGTCACACCGGCCGGAGGTGGTCTTCCGGGGCCGCCGCATGCCCGGCGACCGCGCCCTGGTCATGGCCATCGTCAACCGCACGCCGGACTCGTTCTACGACAAGGGCGCGACGTTCGCCCGGCAGGCGGCGCACGACGCCGTCGACAGCGCGGTGGAGGCGGGCGCCGACATCGTCGACATCGGCGGGGTCAAGGCGGGCGAGGGGCCCGAGGTCGACGTCGAGGAGGAGATCCGCCGGGTGGTGCCGTTCGTCGCCGAGGTGCGCGACCGCCACCCCGGGCTGGTCATCAGCGTCGACACCTGGCGCCACGAGGTCGGGCGGCAGGTCTGCGAAGCGGGCGCCGACCTGCTGAACGACACGTGGGCGGGCGCCGACCCGAAGCTCGTCGAGGTCGCCGCCGAGTTCGGCGCGGGCTACGTCTGCTCCCACGTCGGGGGCATGCCGGTCCGGACCGACCCGTACCCCGCGCCGACCCCGGACCGGCCCTTCTGGCCCCGCTACGACGACGTCGTCGCGGACGTCGTCGCCGAGCTGACCGCCGCGGCTTCGCGGACGGTCGCGGCCGGGGTCCCGCGCGGCGGCGTGCTCGTCGACCCGACCTTCGACTTCGGCAAGAGCACCCGGCACGGCCTCGAGCTGCTCCGGCACTTCGACCGGCTGGTGGCGACCGGCTGGCCGGTGCTGGTCGCGCTGTCGAACAAGGATCTCATCGGCGAGACCCTGGACGTCGAGGCCCAGGACCGCCTGGCGGGCACCCTCGCGGCGACGGCGATCGCGGCGCACGCCGGCGCCGCGGTCTTCCGCGCCCACAACGTCCGGGAGACCCGGGAAGCCGTCGAGGCCGTCGCGGGTCTCGGGATGTCCTGAACGACTCGTTCAGGACATCCGGCGACAGGAACGAGTCGTTCAGGACACCGGAAAGCGTCCACTATGGACTGAGCCGCCAGAGGGAAGTCACCTCGGCGGACCGGGCTCGGTGCAGCGGATCGGCCGGGTCGAGCGCGCGCGGATGGCGTGGCTGCGCTTCGGTCCGGTCGGCGACGCGCAGGCCCGCCGTCGCGATCCAGCCCAGCAACTCCGCGCGCGTGCGCAGGCCGAGGTGCTCGGCGAGGTCCGACAGCACCAGCCACGCCTCGCCGTCCGGGGTCAGGTGCCTGCGCGCCCGGTCCAGGAACCCACGCAGCATCCGGCTGCCCGGGTCGTACACCGCGTGGTCGAGCAGCGTGCGCGGCTTGCCCGGCAGCCACGGCGGGTTCGCGACCACCAGCGGCGCCCGGCCGGGCGGGAACAGGTCCGTGCGGACGACTTCGGTGCGCGCGCCGAAGCCCAGCCGGGTCAGGTTCTCGGTCGCGCAGGCCACCGCGCGGGGGTCGGAGTCCGTCGCCACCACCCGCGCGACCCCGCGGCGGGCGAGCACGGCGGCGAGCACACCGGTGCCGGTGCCGATGTCGAACGCCAGGTCCGTGCCGGGCAACGGCGTTTCCGCGACGAGGTCGACGTACTCCTGCCGCAGCGGCGCGAACACGCCGTAGTGCGGGTGGATCCGCGCGCCGAGGGCCGGGACGGCGATGCCCCGGCGCCGCCATTCGGCGGCACCGAGCACGCCGAGCAGTTCCCGCAGCGGCACCGCCGCCGGGACGTCCAGGGGGCCGTAGACCGCGGCGCACGCCTCGCGGACGTCCGGGGCCCGGCGCAGCGGGACGACGTGTCCCGGGTCCAGCGGCACGTACAGCAGGGAGAGCAGTCGCGCCCGGCGGGCCCGGTCGGCGCGGTAGCGGGAGTAGTCGTCCGGCGGGGGCGGCGGGATCCGCCGGTTCACGGCGTCGAGCAGGTGCCGCGCGGCCGGGTAGCCGCCGCGCCACAGGAGGGCGGTCCCCGACGACATCGTGCGGAAAGCCGCGTCGGCCGAAAGCCGGTCGTCGGCGACGACGGCGTGGCGCGGCGGCGGGGTGAACAGCCGGCGATCGGGTTCGCCGGGCAGGACGAGAAAAGCCACGGGTGAAGGGTTTCCGTTCTTGCTGCGGGCACGACGAAGAACCCGCGAGAGGTGCGGGGTGTGCGAAGGACCGGAGCGGGAACTAGCTCAGGACAGCGGCATGAACGGGCGTCGTCACCCTTCGACCATAGCCCGGGCGTGGGTTCCATGGCGTACAAAGGACGATGAGGTGATGCCGGATGACGCCCTCGGTGGTACGGCACGAGAAGCGGCGCCGGTGGGCGGTCGCCGCCGCCGTGGCCGCGGTGCTCGTGTCCGCGCCTTCGGTCGTCGCCGCGCTGGCCCCGGCCGGGGAGACCGTCGACCCGGCCCGGTTGCGCGCCCTCGTCCTGGATTCCACCGCGCGGCCGTACCAGGGTTACGCCGAAAGCACCGGTTCCCTGGCCCTGCCGGAGCTGCCGAACCTCGCCGCCGTCACCGCGCTCTTCTCCATGAAGACGCCGATGCGCGCGTGGTACGCCGGGCCCGACCGCTACCGCGTCGACATCCTCGGCACCGCCGGCGAGCACGACGTCTACCGGCTGCCCGACGGCGAATACACGTGGGACTACGGCGACAACACGCTGACCGAGCTGATCGGCGAACCGGCCGTGCGGCTTCCGCGCGCCGGGGACCTGCTGCCGCCCGAGCTCGCCCGGCGCCTCCTCCGGGCCGCCGGGAACGACCCGGTGAGCGCGCTGCCCGGGCGGAACGTCGCCGGCGTCGCCGCGTCCGGGCTCCGGCTCGTCCCCGCCGACCCGGACACGACGATCGGGCAGGTCGACGTCTGGGCGGACCCGGCGACCGGCGTGGCCGTGCGGGTCGAGCTGACCGCGCGCGGGCAGCGGGCGCCGATCCTCGTCAGCGAGTTCCGGGAGCTGGCGCAGACGACGCCGGTCGTCGAGGCGCCGCGGCCCGTACTCGGGTCCGGGTTCACCGTGGCGAGCGCCCCGGACGTCACCGATGTGCTCGGCGCGGTGGGCGAGGTGCCGTTGCCGGCCAGGCTCGCCGGCCGCCCGGTGACGTCGTCGAGCTTCGGCGGGATCGAGGGCGCCGCGCTCTACGGCTCCGGGCTCGCGTCGTTCGCCGTGATCGCCGTGCCCCGGACGGTCGCCGCGGCGGCGGGTGACGCCGCGGGCAAGGCCGGCGGGGTGCAGGTCAAGCTGGCCGCCGGCACCGTCGTGCAGCTGTCGATCACGCCGCTGTCCCTGGGCATCGTCCGCTCGGCCGTCTCCCGCCGCTCGTACCTGCTGGCCGGGACGGTGACCCCGAATGTCCTGAAGTCCGTGGCCGACGAGCTGTCCCGGCTGCGCCGGAGCGGCCGATGATCGTCACGCGCGCGCTGACCAAGCGGTACGGCACCACGGTGGCCGTCGACGCGGTCGACCTCGACGTCCGCGAAGGCGACCGCTACGGCTTTCTCGGCCCGAACGGCTCGGGCAAGACCACCCTGGTCCGGATGCTGCTCGGCCTGGTCTACGCGACCACCGGCGAGATCGAGGTGCTCGGGAAACCGGTGCCGAAACGGGTCGCCGAAGTGCTGCCCGAAGTCGGCGCCCTCGTCGAGGGCCCGGCCGCGTACCCGCACCTGTCCGGACGGCGGAACCTGGCGCTGCTCGACGCCGCCGGGCGCGGCGGCGGGCGGCGCACGCGACGGCGTCGCGTCGACGAAGCCCTCGAGCAGGTCGGGCTCGGCGGGGTCGACCAGCGGCCGGTGAAGGCGTACTCGCTCGGCATGCGGCAACGGCTCGGGCTCGCCGGCGCGCTGCTGCGGCGGCCGCGGCTGCTGATCCTCGACGAGCCGACCAACGGCCTCGACCCGCAGGGCATCAAGGAGATCCGGGAGCTGCTGGTGGAGCTGAACGCGGGCGGCACCACCGTGTTCCTGTCCAGTCACCTGCTGGCCGAGGTGGAGCAGCTGTGCACGCGCGTCGGCGTCGTCGACCGGGGACGGCTGGTGCTCCAGGAGAACCTGGCCACGCTGCGGGCGGCGACCGGCCGGGTCCTGGTCGGCACGCCGGACGCGGCCGCCGCGGCCGCCGTCCTCGACGGGCAGCTCGAGGCCCGCGACGGCGACCGGCTGGTCATCCGGCACGGTGACCCGGCCGCGCTCAACGCGTTGCTCGTCGGGGCCGGGGTGCGCGTGACGTCCATCCACGCCGAGCAGCGGACGCTGGAACAGGTCGTGCTCGACGTGACGGGTCCGGGCTCGGACCGGTTCGGGGAGGCCGGATGATCGGCGTCGAACTGCGGAAGCTCGCGCTGCGGCCGCGGGTGTGGGTCAGCGTGCTGCTGCTGTGCCTGCTGCCCGCGATCGTCGGCGTCTTCCTGGCGACGGCCGACTTCGCGCCGCCGCCGGGGCAGGGCGGGGCGTTCCTGTCGGCGGTGGTGAACGACGGCGCGCTGTACCCGGCCGCCGCGCTCGCGCTCGTGCTGCCGCTGTTCCTGCCGATCGCGGTCGCGGTCGTCGCGGGCGACGCGATCGCGGGCGAGGCCGCCGGCGGGACGCTGCGGTATCTGCTGGTCCGCCCGGTCGGCCGGACGCGGTTGCTGGGCGCGAAGATGGTGTCGCTGGCCGTCTACGTGACCGCGGCGATCGTCATCGTCGTGCTGACTTCGCTGGTGCTCGGGGTGTTCCTGTTCGGTACCGGCGGCACCCCGGGCGTCGCCGGCCCGGGCGGGCAGCCGGCCGGCGTGACGTCGTTGTCGGGGCAGTCGCTCAGCTCGTCGGCGCTCGGCCTGCGGCTGCTGGGCGCGGTGACCTACATCGTGGTGTCGATGCTGGGGTTCGCCGCGATCACCGTGTTCCTCTCGACGGTGACGGACTCCGCGCTCGGGGCCGCCCTGGGCGGCCTGGCCGTCCTGATCACCAGCTCGGTGCTGGAGGCGCTCGACGCGGCCGCGTCCGTGAAGCCCTACCTGCCGACGCACTACTGGCTGTCGTGGATCGACTTCTTCCGCGATCCGGTGCTGTGGCACAACATCGACCACGGACTGCTGCTGCAGGGCGGCTACATCGTGGTGTTCTTCGGGGCGGCGTGGGCGAACTTCGCGACGAAGGACGTCACGAGCTGAGGCAGTCCGTGGGCACTTCGAGCGGGCTGGTGCCGAGGGCCTGGAGGACGAGCTCGGTGACGGCCGGATCCGTGGGCAGGTCGCCGTGGGCGGCCTGGTTGCCCGGGCAGACCTGCTGCAGGGCGACGTTGACGGCGCCGTCGAGCCGGGCGGAGTCCGGCGGGGTGACGGTCTCGTCCCGCTCGGTCCAGATCGACAGCCAGGGCAGCGTCGGCGGGATCGGCTCCTTCGCCAGCTCCTGCAGGAGGCTGCTGCCCGGCGCGAGCTGGACGCACGCGGCGGGGCAGGCGCCGGGGACGAGCGCGCCGCCCGCCGCGGCCAGCCCGGTGCCGTGCATCGGCGCGCCGAGCGTCACGACCCGGCGGGCCTGGTGCGCGCCGCCCTCGCGGCTGACCCACAGCCGGGCCACGACCCCGCCCGCGGAGTACCCGACGACGTCGACCGAAGGCGCCCCCTGCTCGTAGGCCTTCTCGACGGCGGCGGCCAGGACGGCGGCCTGTTCCACCAGGTCACCGGTGCCGTCGCCGGCCAGGGTGAGCACCTCGGCGGTGCGGCCGGTGGCCTGGCGGATGCGCGCGGCGAGCTCGTCGAGCGCCCCTTGCCCGCCGCCGTAGCCGGGCACGAGCAGCACCGGGCCGGGCCGGTTCTGGTCGGGCGTCCCGGCCTCGGGCGCGGCGTTCGTCCCCGCCGCGGCGGCGGCGATCGCGACGAGCCCGGCCACCGCGGCGACGGCGACGCCGCTCAGCATCAGCCGCCGCCGCGGGCTGAGCCCGCCCCACCAGGCCGTGATCCGCACGGTTCCATGATGACCCGCGCGACGTCACACCGGCGTGACTGAACCCGGAACTCGCGGGTTACGGCTGCGATCACGGGGACTCCGCCGATCCGGTGAGCCGCTGAACCGGGTGTGCGGTGGGTGGCGTGTGCCCGGTGGGAGTGGTGAGAGGGAATCGGGGTGAGCCGATCATGCGCGTGCGGACCGCGGTGCTCGTCGTGCCGGTGCTCGTGGTGGAGCTGGTCGCCTGCGGGCAGCCGGTGGTGGAGGTGAGGGGCCGGGCGGAGCCCGTTCCGGCGAGTACCGGCGTGCCCGCGTGCGCGTGGCTGGGGGATACGCCGGTGGGGAAGGGCTGAGCCGGAGCTGGGCGCCGCTGGGCGAACACCACGGCGGCGAGCACGATCGCCGCGCCCAGCAGCTGCCACGCCGTCAGCCGCTGGCCGAGCACCAGCCAGCCCAGCAGCGTCGCGACGAGCGGGCTCAGCAGGCCGAGGAACGTCACGTGCGTCGCGGCCAGCGCGCGGATCCCGCGGAACCACAGGGCGTACGCCAGCGCGGTGCCGATCAGCGCGAGGTAGCCGTAGCCCGCCAGGTTCGCGCCGGACAGCGTCGACGGCGGAGCGCCTTCGACGGCCAGGGCGACCGGCACCAGCACCAGCCCGCCCGCGACGAGCTGCCAGCCGGTCGTCGCCAGCAGTGGCGCCGGGGACGTCCAGCGCTTGCTCAGCACGACGCCGGTGGCCATCACGACCGCGCCGCCGGCCGCGGCGGCGACACCGAGCGCGTCGAGGCGGGCGCTGGACTGCAGGACCAGCAGGCTGACCCCCAGCACGCCCGCGACGCCGGCGAGCACGGTCCGGCGGGTCAGGCGCTCGCCGAGGAGACCGGTGGACAGGCCCGCGACGATCAGCGGCTGCAGCGCGCCGAGGGTCGCGGCGACGCCGCCGGGCAGCCGGTAGGCGGCGACGAACAGCAGGGCCAGGAAGGCGCCGATGTTGAGGGTGCCGAGCACGAGCGAGCGCCACCACCAGTCGCCCTTCGGCAGGCGGTGGGTGAGCGCGACCAGCAGCAGCCCGGCGGGCAGGGCCCGGATGACCGCGGCGAGCAGCGGACGGCCGGGCGGCAGGAACTCGGTCGTGACGAGGTAGGTGGTGCCCCAGATCGCGGGAGCGAGCGCGGTCACCAGGACGAGGGTGAGTCGTTTGCTTAGCACTAAGACAGATTACCTCAGCGCTAAGCTAAATGGTAATGCTCACTTACCGCTAAGACATCCGTTACGCTGAGGCCATGGCCGACCACGTGGACCGGGTCCTGGAGCAGTGGCATGCCGAGCGTCCCGACCTCGACGTATCCCCCATGGGGGTGATTGGCCGGCTGAGCCGGCTGAGCGCGCTGGTCGACGCGGAGCTGCGCCGGACGTTCGCCCGCCACGGCCTGGACCGCTCGAGCTTCGACGTGCTCGCGACCCTGCGCCGCAGCGGGCCGCCCTACCGGCTGACCCCGACCGAGCTGATGCGCTCGGCCATGGTCACGTCCGGGGCCGTCACCCAGCGGCTCGACAAGCTGGAGGCCCGCGGCCTCGTCAAGCGCACCCCGGACGAGGCGGACGGCCGCGGGGTGCGCGTCGAGCTGACCGACGCCGGCGGCGAGCTGATCGACCGCGTCCTGCCCGACCACGTGGAAACCGAGCACCGCATCCTGGCCGCGCTGGGGGCCGGCGAGCGCGACGAACTGGCCGCGACGCTGCGGACGCTGCTGGAAAGCCTGGGCGGCGCGGGCTCCTGACAAGCGCCCCAATGTGGCGTTGGTTGCGTTCAACGCACCCAATGTGGCGTTCGGTGCGTTGGACGCACCGAACGCCACATTGGGGCGTTTGGGGCGCGGGGAGCCGGGCTAGGAGATCCGGCGGACCGGTTCGCCGTCCAGCAGGTAGTCGAGGTCGATGCGGCCGCCAGCGGCCGCGAGCACCGCGTCGATCGCGAGGTCGACGTCGAGCTTGCGGCCGTGCTGGTCGGCGTAGGCGCGCATCAGGTTGCCGACGTGCCGTTCCGGGTTGCGCCACCCCGGCCACCGCAGCGACGCCTGCTTCGCCAGCTTCGTGAAGTCGGACTGACGCGCCGTCGCCTCCAGCAGCCACTCCAGGTAGACGCGCATCGCGTGGAAGGCGGTGTGGCCCGGGGTCGCCACCGGGCCGTGGCCGGGCACCACGGTGCGCGGCCGGAACGTGTCCTGGAGCCAGCCGAGCGCGTCGAGCCAGCCGGGGATCGAGCCGTGCACCGCCATCGGCGTGCTGCCGATGAACACCAGGTCGCCGGTGAACAGCGTGCCCGAACGCGGCTCGTGCACCACCAGGTCGCCCGCCGTGTGCGCGACGCCCGGCACGGCCACCACGTCGGCGGCCGCGCCGCCCAGGTCCAGCCGCTGCCAGCCGGTCACCGGGCGCACCGCGTCCGGCTCCGGTGGCTCCAGCACGCCCCACCGGGTGCAGGTGAAGACGTTGCCGTAGGTCTGCGGCCCCGCCTTGACCAGCTCGACGCTGTCCCGCGCGGCCAGTGCCGTCCCGCCGCCGCGCAGGGCGACGCCCAGGCCGTTGTGGCGCTCGCCGTGCGCGTGGGTGATGACGACCGTGAGCTCCACGTCGCCCGCGTACTTGCGGACGTCGCGCAGCAGTTCCAGCGTCGCCTGCTCGGTGCCGCAGGTGTCGATCAGCGCGACGCCGTCGGTGCCCTGGATCCAGCCGCTGTTCCCGACGAACCACTCGGCCGGGCTCTTCACGTACGCCACCACTCCCGGGCGCGCGTGCCGGAGCGGGACGATGTTCGATCTGACGGCCGGCATGGTGTTGTCCTCCCCTGAAGTGACGAAGCGGTTAACGACGACGGCCAGGCCGGGTTGCGCACTTTCGTGAGGAAAGTTCGAGCGCGGGTGATCCGTTCAAATTTCGATCGGTTGAACGGTCGAGAATTTTCCCGGCCCTATCTCCGGTATGGGTCTTGACAGTCGATCTCGACCGTCCATACTGGTATATACCTTTATGGGAGGGTCCGGGAATCAACTGAGGGGGGCTTCGCGCTCGCGGGCCGACGGCAGGTCTGAGGGGTCCTACCGTCGGCCGCGCGAAGCCGCTGGCCCGGATGCCGGTCACGGGCAGTGTTGACACAGATACTGGTACGAACCAGTATGTCTCCTTGCCGGCCGGGAGGAGACACATGGCGGGGGCACACGTCCGGATCGACAACCGGCTCATCCACGGTCAGGTCACCGTCGCGTGGACGCGGCGGCTCGGCGTACGCCGGCTGCTGGTCTGCAACGACGACGTGGCCGCCGACGACCTGCAGCGGATGCTGCTCCCGCAGGCCGCCCGCGGCCTGCCGACCGACGTGCTGTCGGTCGCCGACGCACTCGCTGACCTCCTCGCCGCGCCCGCCGCCCCGGGCGTCATGATCATCGCGCAGCACCCCGAGGACGCTTTCCGCCTCGTCGAGGGCGGGCTGCGGCCCGAGGTCGTCAACGTCGGCAACGTCGCGCCGCGGCCCGGCGCCCCGTTCACCATGGTCACTCGCTCGATCGCGGTCACCGCGGACGAGGCCGACGCCTACCGGAAGCTCGCCGCCACCGGCATCCCGCTGGTCACCCAACTGATGCCGCAGGACAAGCCGACCGAATTCGTCCCGCTGCTCGACCGGAAAGGGCTCTAGCCCCGCATGCTCGTCGCGCTGGCCCTGACCATCTGGGCGATCTACTGCACCTACGACGGCCTCGGGCCGTTCCTCATCTACGCCCAGCGCCCGCTGATCGCCGGCTCGGTGGCCGGGCTGATCGTCGGCCACCCGCTGCTCGGCCTGCTGATCGGCGCGACGCTGGAGCTGGCGGCGCTGGGCGTCTACACCTACGGCGGCGCGACGATCCCGGACTACCAGACCGGCGCGATCGTGGGCACCGCGCTGGCCGCGGGCGCCGCCGGCGACGTGTCCGCGCAGGCCGCGATCGGGATCGGTGTCGGGCTGCCGGCGGCGATCCTGCTGTCCGCATTGGACCCGGTCGGCAAGATGGTCACCACCGCCCTGGTGCACCGGGCCGACGGCTACGCCGCCGACGGCAACGCGCGCGGCCTCGCGCTGATCCACTGGGTCAGCCTGGTCCCGTGGGTCGCGGTGCGCGCGATCCCGACGTTCCTCGCCGCGCTCGCCGCGTCCGGCGGGCTGGTCAAGGACATCACCGCGAGCATCCCCGCGGGGTTCGTGCAGGGCATGACGCTGGCCGGGTCGCTGCTGCCCGCGGTGGGTTTCGCCCTGCTGCTCGGCATGATGGAGCTGTCGCGGTACTGGTACCTGCTGCTGATCGGGTTCGTCGGGTACGCCTACCTCAAGCTGCCGGTGCTGGGGATCGCGCTCGTCGGCGTCGCGGTCGCGATGCTGTTCGTGACGTTCAAGCGCGACGAGCCCGTGCTCGCGGTGCCCGAGGCCGAGGAGGCCGCCGAGGAAAAGTCCGCCGCCGACCCCCGGCTGACCAAACAGGACCTGCGCCGCGCGTTCCGCCGGTACTTCTGGTCGAGCCAGATCTCCTGGAACTACGAACGGATGCAGGCGCTCGGGTTCGCGTACTCGATGGAACCGGTGCTGCGCCGGCTCTACCCGGACAAGGCCGACTACACCGCCGGGCTGCAGCGGCACATGCAGTTCTTCAACACGTCGGTGCTGGTCGGCGGCCCGCTGATCCTCGGCTCCACGGTCGCGCTGGAAGAGGCGGGCACGCCGAAGTCGGCCGCGAGCACCAAGGTCGCGCTGATGGGGCCCATGGCCGGCATCGGCGACACCGTCGTCTTCGCGCTGTACAACAGCATCATCTTCACCATGGGCGCGTCGTGGGCGCTGCAGGGCAACTGGCTCGGCCCGGCGTTCGCCGCCGTCATGGTGCTCGTGCCGTACGCGCTGGTGCGGCGCTGGCAGTTCGTGTTCGCCTACCGCGAAGGCAAGCGGCTGGCCGGGCACCTCGCCGCCGGCGCGCTCGCCCGCGTCGCGCAGGGCGCGACCGTGCTCGGATTCGTCGTGCTCGGCGGGTTCATCCCGTCGATCGTCAAGGTGGTCACCACGCTGACCTACCGGCAGACCACCACGGTCCAGGGGAAGCCGGTGACGCAGTCGGTCGCGATCCAGGACCGGCTCGACGAGCTGCTCCCGTTCCTGCTCCCGGTGCTCGTCACCGCCGGGGTCTACCTGCTGACGGTCAAGGCGCGGCTGCGGCCGGTCTGGGTCATCGGCATCGTCGTCGTCGCCGGGGTCATCCTGGGGTGGCTCGGCTGGTTCGCGCCTGCCCCGGCGAAGAGTTAGGAGTCCGCCATGTCCGTCCCTGTCATCCTCGCCGGGCACGGCCGCCTGCCCTCCGGCGTGGGGGAGGCCGCCGAGATGATCCTCGGCCCGCAAGCGCGGCTGAAGGTCTGCGAGCTGAGCCCGCACGACAGCGCGGACGAGTTCGGGGCACGGGTGCTGGCCCTGGCCGGCGACGCCGCCGAGGTGCTCGTCCTCGCCGACCTGCACGGCGGCTCGCCGTTCAACACCGTCCGCGCGCTGGCCGCCGCGTCCGCCACGCGCCCGCGCCTGGAGCTGGTGTCGGGGCTGAACCTGCCGATGCTGCTGGAAGTCCTGCTGCACACCACCGGCGACGTCACCGAGCTGGCCGGGGTGGCTCGCGCCGCCGGCCGCGACGGCGTCGTCGACGTCCTGGAATCGACCTGGTGACCGCCGCGCTGATGCTCGCCGCGCAGGACGTCCGGATCACGCCGGGACCCGGGCACCCGCTCGGCGGCTACCTGGCCCGGCACGGCGTCGCGACCGGTACGCACGACGACCTCGAGGCGTCGCTGATCTGGCTGTCCACCGAGGACGATCCCGGCGTGCTGTGGGTGGCCCTGGACGCGCTGGCGGTCGACGCCGGCCTCACCAGCACCCTGGCCGACGCCGTCGCCGCGGCGGTGGGCATCGGTCCGGAGCGGGTGCTCGTCTGCGCGTCGCACACGCATTCCGGCCCCGAGGGCTGGACCGGGCCGCTGCACCCCGGGCTGCCGGGGCAGCGCGACCCGGGGCTGGTCGGCCGCATGGCGGAGAAGGTCACCGGCGCCGCGCTGCGGCTGCGGGCCTGCCGTGGGCGGGTGCGCGCCCGCTGGCACGCGGGTTCGACCGAAGCCGTCGGCAGCAACCGCTACCGGCCGGACGGGCCGCACGACACGTCGTTCGGGGTGCTCGAACTGCGCCGCGACGACGGCTCCCCGGCGGCGCTGCTGTTCGACTACGCCAGCCACCCCACGGTGCTCGGCCCCGACAACCTCACCTGGTCGGCGGACTGGCCGGGCGCGACGCGCCGCGAGCTGGCCACGCTGGTCGGGCAGCCGGTCGCGGCGTTCCTGCAGGGCGCGGCGGGGGACGCCAGCTCCCGGTTCGTGCGGCGCGGCCGCAACCACGAGGAGGTCCGCACGCTCGGCGGCCGGCTGGCGACGTCGATCGCCCGCACCCTCGCCGCGGCGGGGGCCCCGTCGTCCCCGTCGGCGACCGGTCCGGTCCGGGTGACCCGCTCCACGCTGCACCTGCCCTACCGGGACGTGCCGTCCCTGGAGGACAGCGTGGAACTGCGGGAGGCGGCCGAGGCGGAGTGGCAGCGCGAGCTGGCCGGCCACGGCGAGGACCACCCGGCCGTCCGGATCGCGCAGACGCGGTACGAAGGGTGCGCGATGCTGGCGGTGATGGCGGCCAGCAACCCGCCCACCGGCTGCGCCGAAGTGCCGGTCACGGTGGTGTCGCTGGGGGAGATCGCCTGGCTGCACACGCCGTTCGAGCTGTTCGCGTCACTGGGGCTGCGGATCCGGCAGGGCAGCCCGTTCCGGCACACGCGGGTGATCGGCTACACCGACGGCTACCTGGGGTACCTGCCGGACGCCGAGGGGCATCGGGACGGCATTTACGAGGCTTACGTGACGCTGTTCCGCCCCGAGGCCGCGGACGTGCTGGTGGAGCACTGCCTGAGACAGCTGCGGGCCCACCACCTCGGCCGCTGTTAAGCCGGGCTGCGGCGGGCCTGGGTGAAGACCGTGTAGCGGTCCGCGCGGTAGAGCGACCGGCCCGCTTCGATGACGCCTCCGCTCTGGTCGTGCAGCGTGCCTTCGATGATCAGGCACGGCTGGGTGGCTTCGATGCCGAGCAGGGCGGCGTCGCCCGAGTTGGGCAGCACCGCGGAAATCGCCGTGTCGTTCCACTCCGCGCGGACGCCCCAGCGTTCCTCGATCGTGCGGTGCAGGGACTCGGTCGCCCAGTCGAACAGCTCGATGCCGGGGAACCGGTCGACGGACAGGTTGGTGCGCTCGACCGCGAACGGCTCGTCCTCGACGAAGCGCAGCCGTTCCAGGCGGAACACCGGCGCGCCCGGGGGCACGTTCAGCCGGCCGGCGATGCGCGGGCCCGCGCTCTCCACCTCCGCGTGCAGCACCTTCGTCTTCGGCACCACGCCGCGGGCCTGCATGTCCTCGGTGAACGAGGTCAGCATGTCGATGTGCGCCGCCTGGCGTTCGGCGGTGAACGTCGCGGTGCCGTGCTGGCGGTACAGGACACCGTCCGCGACGAGCCGGTTGATCTCCTGCCGCACCGTGCCGCGGGCGACCCCGAAGTGCTCGGCGAGGAACCGTTCCGACGGCATCAGCCTGCCGGGACCCGCCTCCGTCGCGACGCTCTCCAGGATCTCGCGGAGCTGGTCACCCTTCGGCCGCCCCGGCTGCAGCGCGTCCGGGAGGCGCAGATCGCTCGCGGGAACGTGTTTCGGACGGGGCATGACTTCAGTATGTCGCGCCGGTGGTACGCGGTGACACCCGCCGGTGGCTCAACCCATGGCGCCGGGATGCGCCCCAATGTGGCGTTGGTTGCGTCCAACGCACCCAATGTGGCGGTGGGGGGGGGGGACGGCCACCCCGACACAAAGGGGGTGGGGGGGCGCCCCCCC